>NZ_AMXF01000289.1 GCF_000310225.1 Thauera phenylacetica B4P | reverse complement strand
CCTCGGCCGCATTCGCGGGCGCGAGCACCAGCGCGCGACCGGCACGCGCGGCGGCAAGCGCTGCTGCGAGCACCCCGCGCACCGGGCGCAGGCCGCCGTTCAGCGAGAGCTCGCCGCACAGTTCCAGGCGCGGGAGCTGCCGCTCGGCCACCTGGCCCGAGGCGGCGAGGATGCCGATCGCGATCGCGAGGTCGAAGCGCCCGCCCTCCTTGGGCAGGTCGGCGGGCGCCAGGTTGACGGTGATGCGGCGCTGGGGAAACTCGAACTGCGCCGACTGGATCGCCGCACGCACACGATCGCGCGCCTCGCGCACCTCGGTGTCGGCGAGGCCGACGAGGTGGAACTGGGGCAAACCGTTGCCGAGATGGACTTCGACCGTGACCGGCGGCGCCTCGATCCCGTCGAGCGCGCGTGCATGCACGAGGGCGAGCGACATCGGCGACTCCGGGGGGAAAGGAGCCGTCAGTCTAGCGGAGCCGCGATCGATGACAAAGCGTTATGCGAAAAGCACAATCGAGGAGCGCTCGGTGGCGAGGCGTATGCGGTGTCTCATGCAGGAGCAAGCGCAGCGCAGCGCGGCGCGGCGCGTCGAACGCGACCGCGCCCGTCGCCGCCTCACCGCCCTGTTCGCGGCTGCCGCCGCTCCTACAGAAACCGGCGAGCCCCCGAAAGCCTTGTAGGAGCGACGGCGGGCGCGAATCGGGCGGTCCAGGAACCACCCAGGGTGACGAAGACCACCGCCGCTTTCGCGCCTGCCGGCGCTCCTACACGAACCACCACGGCTCCGGTTTCATGTAGGAGCGCCGGCAGGCGCGAATGCAGAAACCGGCGAGCCCCCGAAAACCTTGTAGGAGCGCCGGCAGGCGCGAATGCGGCGCATGGGCCGCACCAGGATCAGGCCTTGTCGCCGCCGCCCAGCTTCGTTTCCAGCTCGGCGACGCGGGCCTCGAGCTCGGCGAGCTTGCGCCGCGCCTGCGCGAGCACCTCGCGCTGCACCTCGAATTCCTCGCGGGTGACGAGGTCGAGCTTGCCGAAGGCCGAGCCGAGCATGGCCTTGGCGTTCTTCTCGATGTCGCGGACGGGGCTGTTGGCGGCGAGCTCGGAGAGGCGTGCGCCGATTTCGTCGAGGATGCGGGGCGTGCTCATGATGGCGTGGATTCCGGATTGCAGAGGCGTCGAAGTCTAGCACGCACGCCCGTACTCGCCGGCGCGCAACGGCCCCGCAGCGGCGCGCCGGTGGCGAACACGGCGCTCGCCGCATCGCCACCCGGATGAGACGCACCAGCTTGGTGCGCCGCGCCCCGAAATCGCGCATCCATCCCTGCCGCAACGCAACAAAATGACGCCTCGAACCTGCCAAAGCCCAGGATTCACCGCGCTTTCAGCGCCCTGGCACGCCCCATGCTTAGGGAGTCTCGTCGCGAACTTCGAAACCCTCGTCAGGAGATGACCATGCGCACGAAACCGCTTGCCACCGCGCTCGCCGCCCTCGCCACCATCGCCGCCGCCGGCGCCGCCCACGCCGGCGACGGCCCCTTCACCGCCAACGTCGGCCTCGTGTCCGACTACGCCTACCGCGGCTCGAGCCAGACCGACGAGCGCCCCGCGCTGCAGGGCGGCTTCGACTACGCCCACGACAGTGGCCTCTATGCCGGCGTGTGGGGCTCGAACGTGTCGTGGCTGTCCGACAGCAACCCGAACGTCCACAACAGCCTCGAGCTCGACATCTACGGCGGCTACAAGGGCACGATCGGCGCCATCGGCTACGACGTCGGCCTGCTGCAGTACTACTACCCGGGCAGCTACCCCAAGGGCTTCAACAGCCCGGACACGCTCGAAGGCTACATCGGCCTGTCGTGGGAGTTCCTCTCCTTCAAGTACTCCTACGCCTTCACCGACCTGTTCGGCTACGACAGGTCCGACGGCAGCCAGTACTACGACCTCGGCGCCGCAGTGGATGTCGGCGGCGGCTTCACCCTCGCCGCCCACGTCGGCTACAGCGACATCAAGGGCGAGGACGACTACACCGACTGGAAGCTGGGCGTCACCAAGGAGTTCGGCGGCTTCAACTTCGGCCTGCACTACGTCGACACCGATGTGGACAACGCCGACCTCGCCGACGAGCGCGTGATCCTGTCGATCGCCAAGAGCTTCTGATCACCGCCATCCGGAACCGGAGAAAGACATGAAATTCATCGCCGCAATCATCAAGCCCTTCAAGCTCGACGAGGTCCGCGAGGCGCTCTCGGCCATCGGCGTGCAGGGCATCACCGTCACCGAGGTCAAGGGCTTCGGCCGCCAGAAGGGCCACACCGAGCTCTACCGCGGCGCCGAGTACGTCGTCGACTTCCTGCCCAAGGTCAAGGTCGAGGCCGCCATCCCCGACGACATCCTCGACCAGGCGATCGAGGCGATCGAGAAGTCCGCCGCCACCGGCAAGATCGGCGACGGCAAGATCTTCGTCTTCGAACTCGAGCAGGCCATCCGCATCCGCACCGGCGAGACCGGCCCGGAAGCGCTGTAAGGGAGCAACGCAAAATGAGAAAACTCCTCGCACTCCTGCCGGCGGCAGCCCTGCTCGCCGGCGCATCGGGCGGCGCCTTCGCCCAGGAGGCCGCGGCCGCCGCGGCCGAGGTGCACAAGGGCGACGTGGCCTGGATCATGACCTCGACGCTGCTCGTGCTGATGATGGCCCTGCCCGGCCTGGCGCTGTTCTACGGCGGCATGGTGCGCGCCAAGAACATGCTCTCGGTGCTGATGCAGGTGATGACCGTGTTCTCGCTCAACGCCCTGCTGTTCGCGCTCTACGGCTACAGCCTGGCCTTCACCGAGGCGAGCCCCTTCATCGGCTCGCTCGACAAGGTCTTCCTGTCCGGGGTGACGATCGAGACGCTCGCCGACACCTTCACCGAGACCGTGAAGCTGCCCGAGTTCGCCTTCGTCGCCTTCCAGGCCACCTTCGCCGGCATCACCGGCGCGCTCATCGTCGGCGCCTTCGCCGAACGCATGAAGTTCTCCGCGGTGCTGATCTTCTCGGTGATCTGGTTCACGCTGTGCTACCTGCCGATCTGCCACATGGTGTGGGGCCCGGGCGGCTACCTGCTCGAGGACGGCGCGCTCGACTTCGCCGGCGGCACCGTGGTGCACATCAACGCCGGCATCGCCGGCCTGGTGGGCGCCTGGATGGTGGGCAAGCGCATCGGCTACGGCCGCGAGGCGCTCGCGCCGCACAGCCTGACCCTGACCATGGTCGGTGCCTCGCTGCTGTGGGTGGGCTGGTTCGGCTTCAACGCCGGCTCCAACCTCGAGGCCACCGCCGGCGCCGCGCTCGCCTTCATCAACACCCTGCTCGCCACCGCCGCCGCGGTGCTGGCGTGGTCGCTCGGCGAAGCGCTGATCAAGGGCAAGCCCTCGATGCTGGGCGCGGCCTCGGGTGCCGTCGCCGGCCTGGTGGCGATCACCCCGGCCTGCGGCTCGGTGGGTCCGATGGGCGCGATCGTGATCGGCACGCTGTCCGGCTTCATCTGCATCTGGGGCGTGAATGGGCTCAAGCACATGCTCGGCGCGGACGATGCGCTCGACGTGTTCGGCGTGCATGGCGTGGGCGGCATCGTCGGCGCCATCCTCACCGGCGTGTTCGCCGCGCCCAGCCTGGGCGGCACCGGCGCGGAGGACTTCTCGATCGCCTCGCAGGTGTGGATCCAGACCTGGAGCGTGCTCGTGACCATCGTGTGGTCGGCCGTCGTCGCCTTCGTCGCCTACAAGGTCGCGGACCTGCTGGTCGGGCTGCGCGTGCCGGAAGACGAGGAGCGCCAGGGCCTCGACACCACGGCGCACGGCGAGACCGCCTACCGCTACTGAGCCCCCCTCTCCCGGGACCGTACTCCTCCGGTTCCGATCCACTCGCGGCGCCCCTCGGGGCGCCGTTTTTTTTCTGCGCCGCGCAGGGCGCACGAGCATCCGGCGCAGCCCCGGGGCGGGCGGCCCGGGCATCGGGCGATGCCCCCGGGGCGGTTAAACTGAGGCCTTGTCGACCGCGCAAGCGAGCTCCCGATGCTCTTTTCCGACTGGCACAGCTACGACCACTACGGCCTCGCCTTCGTCGCCTTCTTCGGCACCCTCGCCGCCGTGTTCCTGATCCAGTGGGTGATGGTGCGTTCGCGCTGGGCGGGCTGGATGCAGTCCCTGCAGGGGGTGGCGCCGCCGTTCATGAACGCGCTCGGCGTGCTCTTCGGCCTGGTGCTCGCCTTTCTCGCCAACGACACCTGGAGCGCGCACGACCGCGCGATGAGCGCCGTGTATCGCGAGGCGGACGGCCTGCGCAGCATCGGTGCACTCGCCGCCACCCTGCCCGAGCCGCTCGGCAGCGAGCTGCGCGCGGCGGCGGCCGGCTACGCCCGCGCCAGCGCCGCCGAATGGACCGAGCTCG
>NZ_AMXF01000288.1 GCF_000310225.1 Thauera phenylacetica B4P | reverse complement strand
GCGTGCGGCCACGCGGCTGCTGGAGGCGCGCAGCCAGCGCCTCGATGCCCTCGCCGCCCACCTCCAGCACCTCGCGCCGCAGGCCGTGCTGGCACGCGGCTATGCCATCGCCCGCGACGAGCGCGGCCGCGTCCTGCGCAGCGCCGCCGGCGTCCCCGAGGGCGCGGCGGTGAGCGTGCAGCTGGCCGACGGCCGTCTCGACACCCGGGTGGTCGGGCACGCGAAGACCTGAGCGCGCCGATTCCGCAAATCCCCCTCATGGGCTTAACATGCGGGGCGCAAGCTTGTTCGGGGTCTAAATCCAGACTAAAATAGTCCGGCTTCTACCCCCAACCCGAACACAGACAGACCAACGACGGAGATCACGCATGGAACACACCCTGCCCGCCCTGCCCTATGCCAAGGACGCCCTCGCCCCGCACATCTCGGCCGAGACCCTGGAGTTCCACTACGGCAAGCACCACCAGGCCTACGTCACCAACCTGAACAACCTGATCAAGGGCACCGAGTACGAGAACCTCGACCTCGAAGCCATCGTCAAGAAGGCTCCCGCCGGCGGCGTGTATAACAACTCCGCGCAGGTCTGGAACCACACCTTCTTCTGGAACAGCATGTCGCCCAACGGCGGTGGCGAGCCCGCCGGCGCGCTGGCCGACGCCATCAAGGCCAAGTGGGGCTCCTTCGACGACTTCAAGAAGGCCTTCCAGACCTCCGCGGTCGGCAACTTCGGCTCCGGCTGGACCTGGCTGGTCAAGAAGGCCGACGGCTCGGTCGACATCGTCAACATGGGCGCCGCCGGCACCCCGCTGACCACCGGCGACAAGGCCCTGCTCTGTATCGACGTTTGGGAACACGCCTACTACATCGACTACCGCAACCGTCGCCCGGACTTCGTCGCCACCTTCCTCGACAAGCTGGCCAACTGGGACTTCGCGGCGAAGAACTTCGCCTGATCCCCGCAGCCGGCCGACGGCCGGCCGTGCCGCATGCGAAAGCGACCCGCGTGGTCGCTTTCGTGCTTTCTGGCCGGCGCGAGCGTCGGCACCCGCGCGCCCTCCACCACGCCACGCCTCGGCGGGGCGCCGGCGACGAGACACGACATGCTCGAGATCCTCTACCGCGACGACTGGCTGGTCGCGATCCACAAGCCCTCGGGGCTGCTCGTGCACCGCAGCCCGATCGCCGCGCACGAGGAACGCTTCGCGGTGCAGCTGCTGCGCGACCAGCTCGGCCGCCGCGTGTATCCCGCCCACCGGCTCGACCGCGGCACCTCGGGCGTGCTGCTGTTCGCGCTCGATCGAGAGGTCGCGCGCACGCTCGCGCAGCGCTTCGAGGCGCAGGCGGTGGACAAGCGCTACCTGGCGGTCGTGCGCGGGCATCCGCCCGAGCGCGGCGTGATCGAGCACGTGCTGGTGCGCCGGCTCGATGCGGTCGAAGTGCGCAGCGGCAAGGGCGCCGGAGCGCGCGACGCGCTGCCCGAAGATGTCGACGACGGCGATGCGCCAGAGGCTGCCGAGCCGCTCGCCCAGCCCGCGCGCACCCGCTTCCGCCGCCTCGCCACGGTCGAGCTGCCGCATGCGGTGGACCGCTACCCCAGCAGCCGCTACGCGCTCGTCGAGCTCTTCCCCGAGAGCGGCCGCCGCCACCAGCTGCGCCGCCACCTCAAGCACATCGCCCACCCGATCATCGGCGACGCCACCTACGGCAAGGGCCGCCACAACCGCCTGTTCCAGGCGCTCTTCGACAGCCAGCGCCTGCTGCTCGCGTGCACGCGGCTGGCGCTGGCGCATCCGGTCACGGAGTACCCGCTGGAGATCGAGGCGCCGGTGGCGGAGGATTTTGCCGCGGTGCTCGCGGCGCTCGGCTGGCAGACGGCACAGCGCAACACTTTCGAGGCAGAATCCAGGCTTTCCGCCGCCCGCGGGCCCGCACCCGAGCGACACCCTTCCCACGACACTCCAGGCAAGACGATGAACCCGCTGCTCCAGGTACGCCAGCACGGCCAGCAGATCTGGCTCGACAACCTCTCCCGCACCTTGCTCGAGGAAGGCCACCTCGCCCGCTTCATCGCCGATGACGGCGTCGCCGGCGTGACCACCAACCCGGCGATCTTCCACAAGGCGATCTCCGGTGGTCGCTACTACGAGGACGACCTCGCCACGCTCAAGCAGCAGCCGCTGAGCGCCGAGGCGCGCTACGAGGCCCTGGTGATCCCCGACGTGCAGCGCGCCTGCGAGCTGCTCGCGCCCCTGCATCGCGACAGCGGCGGCAGCGCCGGCTACGTCAGCCTGGAGGTCTCGCCCGCGCTCGCCCACGACGCCGACGGCACCGTGGCCGCCGGGCTGCGCCTGAAGGCCGCGGTCGACCGCCCCAACCTGCTGATCAAGGTGCCCGCCACGCAGGCGGGCCTGGTCGCCATCGAGCGCCTGATCGGCGAGGGCGTCAGCGTCAACGTCACGCTGATGTTCTCGCTCGCGCACTGCGAGGGGGTGGGCGAGGCCTACCTGCGCGGGCTCGCGCGCCTGCGCGCGGCGGGCGGAGACGTCGCTGGCGTGATGTCGGTGGCGAGCCTGTTCCTGTCGCGGGTCGACACCCTGGTGGACAAGCTGCTCGAAGAGCGCGGCGGCGACCTGCCAGCGCTGCGCGGCGGCAGCGCGGTGGCCATGGCGCGGCTGGCCTACGAGGCCTACCAGGCGCGCTTCCACGGCGCCGGCTTCGAGGACCTGGCCGCGGCGGGCGCGCGTCCGCAGTTCATGCTGTGGGCGAGCACCGGCACCAAGAACCCGGCCTACAGCGACCTGCTCTACGTCGAGCCGCTGATCGGCGCCGAGACCATCAACACCCTGCCCGACGCCACCCTGGACGCGCTGCGCGACCACGGCCGCGTCGCCTCCAGGCTGGAAGAGGACGTCGAGCAGGCCGCCGCCCACTTCACCGCGCTCGCGGCCGCCGGCATCGACCTCGTGGCCGTTGGCGAGCGCCTGCAACAGGAAGGCCTCGCGCAGTTCGAGCAGGCCTTCGCCGGGCTGCTCGCGCTCACCGCCTGAGTTACCACCGCAGGTGCGACCGCAGCGGCCACCGAAGTTGCCACCGCAGTTGCCACCGCAGTTGCCACTGAAGTAGCCACCGCAGTTGCCACCCCGGTCGCCTCCCGAGCGCGACCGGGGCGGCGGCTACGCCGCCTCGAACAGCGTCGAGCGCGACACGCTGCGCCGATCGCCGGCCGACTCGAGCAGCTCCTTCATGTCGAGGATCAGCACGATCTGGCCGTTGGCGAGCGTGGTCACCCCGGCCACGCCCTTCGGCCGGAAGACCTCGAGCGACTTGATCACCGCGTCCTCGCGCCCGGCGAAGCTGTCGATCGCGAGGATGAACACCGCAGCCCCCGACTGCATCACCACGCCGTACTGCGGCACCGCCTCGCGCGGCCAGCCCAGCAGCGCGGACAGCGGCACGATCGGCAGCACCTCGCCGCGCACCACCATGGTGGCCTTGCCGCCGACGTCCTGAATGCCGCCCGGCTCGATCGGCAGGATCTCGCGCACCATCGACAGCGGCACCGCAAAGGGCTGCTCGCCCAGGCGCACCAGCAGCACCGGCAGGATCGCCAGGGTCAGCGGCAGGTGGATCAGCAGCGTGGTGCCCTTGCCGAGCTGGGACTGGATCTCGATGCTGCCGTTGAGCTTCTGGATGTTGGTGCGCACCACGTCCATGCCCACGCCGCGGCCGGACACATCCGAGACCTTCTCGGCGGTGGAGAAGCCGGGCAGGAAGATGAGGTCGTAGCTCTGGCGCTCGTCGAGCGTGCTCGCCTCCTCGGCGGTGATCACGCCCTGGGAGAGCGCCTTCGCGCGCAGCTTCTCGGCGTCCATGCCGCGGCCGTCGTCGGCCACGGTGATCACGATGTGGTCGCCCTCCTGGCGCGCCTCCAGGCGCAGCACCGACTTGGCCGGCTTGCCGGCGGCGGCGCGCCTGGCGGGATCCTCGATGCCGTGATCCACCGCGTTGCGGATGAGGTGGATGATCGGATCGGAGAGATCCTCGACCATGGTCTTGTCGATCTCGGTGTCCTCGCCGACCAGCGCCAGCTCGACCTCCTTGCCGAGGTTGCGCGCGAGGTCGCGGGCGATGCGCGGGTACTTGTGAAAGAGGCGGCCGATCGGCTGCATGCGCGTCTTCATGACCGCGTTCTGCAGGTCGGAGACGAGCAGGTCGAGCTGGCTCACCGCCAGGTCGAGCGCCTGCAGCGTCTCGGTGTCGGTGCGTCCGGCGAGGATGTCGCTGCGCAGCGCGTTGAGCCGGTTCTTGGTGAGGCCGATCTCGCCCGAGAGGTTGAGCACCTGGTCGAGCCGTGCGGTGTCCACCCGGATCGAGTTGTCGCGCTGGCGCTCGCCCTCGCGCCGGCCGATCGGCGCGCTGGCGCCGGGCACGTCGCTGGCGCGGCGGCCGAAGGCGGCGGCGACTAGCGGGTCCG
>NZ_AMXF01000287.1 GCF_000310225.1 Thauera phenylacetica B4P | reverse complement strand
CTCCTACGAGGCGCGCGCCGCGGCCGCAGCCGCCGTCGCCGAGGCGGCGCAGGCGCGTGCCGCCGTCGAGGGCGTGCGGCTGTCCAAGCTGATGGCCGAGCGCGGGATCTGCTCGCGCCGCGAGGCCGACGAGTTCATCGAGCGCGGCTGGGTCTTCGTCGATGGCCGGCGGGTGTCGGAGCTCGGCGTGCGGGTCGCCGAGGATGTCCGCATCCACCTCGCCCCCGAGGCCACGCGCACCCAGCAGCAGCGCGCGACCATCCTGCTGCACAAGCCGGTGGGCTACGTCTCCGGCCAGCCAGAGCCGGGCTACGCCCCGGCGGTGAGCCTGATCGGCCCCGACAACCAGGCCGACCGCGACACCGCGCAGCGCTTCCACCCCAGCCACCTGAAGAACCTCGCCCCCGCGGGCCGGCTCGACATCGACTCCACCGGCCTGCTGGTGTTGACCCAGGACGGCCGCGTCGCCCGCCAGCTCATCGGCGAGGACTCCAAGGTCGAGAAGGAGTACATCGTCCGCGTCGAGGGCAGGCTGGCCGAGAACGGACTCGCGCTGCTGAACCACGGGCTGTGGCTGGACGATCGCCCCCTGCGCCCGGCCGAGGTCGAATGGATCAACGACGAGCAGCTGCGCTTCGTGCTGCGCGAGGGCCGCAAGCGCCAGATCCGCCGCATGTGCGAGCTGGTGGGGCTGAAGGTGGTGGGCCTGAAGCGCGTGCGCATCGGCCGGGTGAAGCTGGGCGATCTGCCGCTGGGGCAGTGGCGCTTCCTGCGCGAGGACGAGCGCTTCGGCTAGCAGCTCGGGGCCCAGGCCCGGGGCCCGACGAGCTCCCCGGAGCGCTCCGGCGCCCCGGGAGAGGCCGCGGGTCAGGCGGTCGCCCGGGCGGGGGCGGGCTCGGCGACCGCGGCGCGGCCGAGCTCGAAGGCCTGGCGGTTGAGCTCCAGCAGCTCGGGCTTGCGCGCACCGAAGCGCTCGAGCACGGCCTTGCGCAGCACGTCGGCCGGGAAGGGAAGGCGGTCCGACATCGCGCCCAGCATCACGGTGTTGCCGAGGCGGATGTTGCCGAGCTGCATCGCGAGCGCGCTGGCGTCGAAGTCGAACACCGCGAGGCCGAGCCTGCGCATCTCGGCGATCGGGTCCTCGGGGTAGTCGTACAGGCCGATGGTCACCACCGGCGGCACGAAGCGGCCCTGGTTGACCAGCGCGACCCCGCCCGGCTTGAGCATGTGCGCCCAGCGCAGGGCCTCGGCGGCCTCGAAGCCGACCAGCAGGTCGGCCTCGCCCGGCATGATCTGCGGCGACAGCACCTGGGGGCCGAAGCGCAGGTGCGAGGTCACCACCCCGCCGCGCTGGCTCATGCCGGCGACCTCGGTCTTCTTGACGTCGAAGCCGAGCGACAGCGCCGCCTCGGCGAGGATCTCGGTGGCGGTCATCACGCCCTGGCCGCCGATGCCGCAAACGGCGATGTTGGTGATGGTCATTGCGGGCTCCTCAGATCTTGGCGTGCAGGAACTTCACCGGATGCTCCGGCAGGGCATGGACGATGGCCTCGGGCGCGCAGGGCTGCACGCACAGGCCGCAGCCGGTACAGGCCGAGGTCTCGATGCGCACGAAGGCGAGCTCGACTTCCTTGCCCGAGGGCTTGACCTGGGTCTCGCGCCGGGTGACGTGGATCGCCGGGCAGCCGACGTCGATGCAGTTGGCGCAGCCGGTGCACTTGTCGGCGATGACCTTGTAGGGCTGGGTCGGCTTGTAGTCGTCGATGAGCACGCAGGGCCGGTCGGTGATGATCACCGAGGGCTCGGGCACCTTGATCTCGTCGCGCAGGGTCTTGAACAGCGTCGGCAGCTCGTAGGGGTCGAGGGTGTGGATGCGCTCCTTCTTGACGCCGAGCGCCTCGCACAGCTTGGCGAAGTCGACCCGCTGCGCGCTGTCGCCGTGGATGTCGCGGCCGGTGCCGGGGTTGTCCTGGCCGCCGGTCATGCCCACCGCGCGGTTGTCGAGCAGCAGCACGGTGACGTTGCCGCGGTTCCAGGTGATGTCGAGCAGGCCCTGCATGCCCATGTGCATGAAGGTGGAGTCGCCGATCACCGCGATCACCGCCTTCTTGGCGTCGGCCGGGCCGCGGCCCTTGTCCATGCCGAGCGCGACGCCCATCGAGGCGCCCATCGAGATGCAGGTGTCGAGCGCGTTCCAGGGGTGGCCGGCGCCCAGGGTGTAGCAGCCGATGTCGCCCGAGATGGTGAGGTTGCGCAGCTGCGCGAGGGTGTAATAGATGCCCAGGTGCGGACAGGCGACGCACATGGTGGGCGGGCGCGGGAAGACCTGCTGCGGCACCAGGCGGGGCTGGGCGCTGGCGGGGACCTCCTCGCCGCGCAGGCGGGCCACCGCCGGGCGCAGGCGATCGGGCGAGAGCTCGCCGACGCGCGGCAGCACGTCCTTGCCCGCACAGGCGATGCCGGCGGCGCGCAGCTCGCTCTCGACCAGGGGCTCGGTCTCCTCGACCACCAGCAGCTGGTCGACGCCGGCGGCGAACTCGCGCAGGCGCTCGAGCGGCAGCGGGTAGGACTGGCCGAGCTTGAACACCGGCGCCTCAGGGAAGGTCTCGCGCACGTGCATGTAGGCCGGGCCCGAGGTCACGAAGCCGATGCGCCGGTCGCCCCCCTCGACGAGCAGGTTGAACGGGCTCTGCGCCGCGGAGGCGCGCAGGGCCTCCTCGCGCTCGTACATCAGCGCCACGCGCGGCTTGGCGTGGCCGGGCACCATCACCCAGCGCTGCGGATCCTTGACGAAGCCGGCGGGCTCGTGGGCCTCGCGCTCGGCCGGGACGACGCGGCCCTTGACGTGGCAGATGCGGGTGGTCATGCGCACGATCGCCGGGCAGCGGAAGCGCTCGGACACCGCGAAGGCCTCGCGCGCCATGTCGTAGGACTCCTGCGCGTCGGCGGGCTCGAACAGCGGCAGGTGGGCGAAGCGCGCCCAGAAGCGCGAGTCCTGCTCGTTCTGCGACGAGGACATGCCGACGTCGTCGGCGACGGCGATCACCAAGCCGCCTTCGGTGCCGGTGACGGTCATCGTCATCAGCGCGTCGGCGGCGACGTTGAGCCCGACGTGCTTCATCGCGCAGAAGGCGCGCGCACCCACCATCGACGCACCGAGCGCGACCTCGAGCGAGACCTTCTCGTTCACCGACCACTCGGTATACAGGTCGGGAAAGCGCGACAGCTCTTCGAGGATCTCGGTCGCCGGGGTGCCCGGATAGGCGGCGGCGACGCGACAGCCGGCGTCGCGCACGGCGAGCGCCACGGCCTCGTTGCCGGACAGGAACAGGCGGCTCGGGGCGGTTTCGGGCAGGGCAGCACCCATGGGGAGATCCTCTCTGGTGGGTTCGGGGTCGGAACCCGCGAGCTTAGTGAGCGCCCTGCCCGGCGCCATTGACGAAGATCAACCGCCCCGCAGTCGCGGGCCCCGCCGAGCGCCCGCCCGGCGCCGGCGATGCCGGGCGAGGACGTGCTGTCCCGCAAACGGGACGCGGGGCCTGCCCCACCGGGCGGCCCCGCGTCTTCGAGCTGCGCGGTCGGGAAGCTCAGCCGCCCGCGCCCTGCGCCGCAGCCGCCAGGCGCTGGGTGGCGGCCTGCTCGAGCCACTTGCGCACGCGCTTGGCGTCGGCGGTGCGGGTGTAGCGGCCGTAGGAGTCCATCAGCACCATCACCACCGGCTGCTGGTGCAGCCAGGTCTGCATCACCAGGCAGCGCCCCGCCTCGGAGATGTAGCCGGTCTTGGAGACGCTGATCGTCCACTCGGGGCTGCGCACCAGCGAGTTGGTGTTGCCGAAGCGCAGCATGCGGCCGTGCACCGGGACATAGCGCTCGTGCGCGGTGGAGAACTCGCGGATCAGCGGATAGGACGCGGAGGCCGCGACCATCTTGGCGAGGTCGCGCGGGCTGGAGACGTTGGCCGGGTTGAGCCCGGTGCTGTCGTGGAAGCGGGTGTTCCACAGGCCGAGCAGGCGCGCCTTGACGTTCATCGCCTCGACGAAGGCAGCCTCCCCGCCCGGATAGTGACGGGCCAGCGACGAGGCCGCACGGTTCTCGGAGGACATCAGCGCGAGCTGCAGCATCTCCTCGCGCGACAGCGTGGTGCCGAGCGCGAGCCGCGAGCTGGTACCCTTGAGCTGGTCGATGTCCTCCTCGGAGATCACCACCGGCTCGGACAGGCTCTGCCCGGCGTCGAGCACCACCATCGCGGTCATCAGCTTGGTGATCGAGGCGATCGGCAGCACCTCGGTGGCGTTGCGTTCGAGCAGCACCTCGCCGGTGCGCTGGTTGATCACGTAGAAGGCGCTCGAGCCGAGCACCGGCATGCCGTTGCCGTCGAGGGCGAGCGGCGCATCGGGCTCGTCGGCGAGCACCGCCGCGGGCGCGGCGAGCGCGGCGGCGGCGACCGCCGGCTTGCGCAGGCTCACCCGCATCGCCGGGGCCTTGCCG
>NZ_AMXF01000286.1 GCF_000310225.1 Thauera phenylacetica B4P | reverse complement strand
GCGGTGGCTCACCGCGCTCACGGTCACGCACAGCTCCTCGGCCGCACGGCTCGCGCTGCGCAGGCGCGCGACCGCCTCGAAGGTGAGCAGGCACTGGATGGGCGGGATGCGTCGATGGGCCATGGCGGCGGTGCGTGGGGAGAAGTGCGGGAAGACGCGGAGACGGCGGACGCGCCGATTATGCGCGCGACGGCCGCCGCCCGGAATCGGCGACGATGCCGCACGACCGCGCCGGGCCGGGCCGGAGACACGCGAGGTGTGCGGCCTCGCGGTTTGTCATTACCATGAGGGCCGGGTGCAGCCCCGGCCATCGGGGGGGCTCGGCCTCGGCCTCGCCCTCGCCCCTCGCCCCTCGCCCCTCGCCCCTCGCCCCTCGCCCCTCGCCTTCGCCTGCCCGCATCCATGTCTCGCCCGCACCGACTGCTGCCCTTCCTGGCCTGGCCCGCGCAATGGCGCGAGCATGGCCTGCGCGGCGACCTCGTCGCCGGCGTCACGGTCGCGCTGGTACTGATCCCGCAGGCGCTGGCCTATGCCAAGCTCGCCGGCCTGCCGCCGCACATCGGCCTCTACGCGGCGCTGCTGCCCGCGGTGGTCGCGGCCTTGTTCGGCTCCTGCGGCCAGCTGTCCACCGGGCCGGTCGCGCTCACCAGCCTGCTCGTCGGCGCCAGCATCCTGCCGCTGGCGGGCGGCCCCGGCGAGGACGTGGCCGGGTTCGCCCTGCTGCTGGCGCTGCTGTCGGGCCTGATCCAGCTCGCACTCGGCGTGCTGCGCCTGGGCTGGCTGCTCAACCTGCTGTCGGTGCCGGTGCTGATGGGCTTCGTCAACGCAGCGGCGCTGATCATCTGCCTCACCCAGCTCCCGCCCCTGTTCGGGCTGGCCATGCCGCACTCCGACCACCTGCTGGTCGATTTCGTGCGCGCGCTCGGCGGGCTGGACGCGCTGCAGCCAGCCGCGGTGGCCTTCGGCGTCGGCAGCCTGGCCGCGCTGGTCGCGCTCAAGCGCCTGTGGCCGCGCCTGCCCGGCGTGCCGCTGGTGGTGGCGGCGACGACCGCGATCTCGGCGTGGAGCGGCTTCGCCGCGCAGGGCGGCGCGGTGGTGGGCGAGGTGCCGGCTGGCCTGCCCGGGCTCAGCCTGCCGCCGCTGCACCCCGAGCTGATCGCCACGCTGCTGCCGGCGGCCTTCGTGGTGGCGATGGTGAGCTTCATGGAGGCGGCCTCCAGCGCCAAGCTGATCTCCGGACGCACCCGCCAGCCCTGGGACCAGGACCAGGAGCTCGTCGGCCAGGGCCTGGGCAAGCTCGCCGCCGCCTTCACCGGCGGCCTGCCGGTGAGCGCCTCGTTCTCGCGCTCGGCGCTCAATTACGTCAACGAGGCGCGCACCGGCCTGTCCTCGCTGGTCACCGCCGCCTTCGTGCTCGTCACCCTGCTGTGGTTCACGCCCCTGCTGTGGCACCTGCCCAAGCCGGTGCTGGCGGCGATCATCCTGCAGGCGGTCGCGGGGCTGATCGACACCGGGGTGATGCGGCGCGCCTGGCGGGCGAGCCGCGACGACGGCGCAGCCGCGGCGGTCACCTTCCTCGCCACGCTCGCCTTCGCGCCCAACATCCAGAACGGCGTGTTCACCGGGCTGATCCTGTCGCTCGCGCTGCTGGTGTATCGCGGCATGCGCCCGCGCGTAGCCCTGCTCGGCCTGCACGAGGACGGCACCTACCGCGACCGCGAGCGCTTCGACCTGCCCCACCCGCATGCGCAGCTGGTGATCCTGCGCTTCGACAGCCCGCTCAGCTTCGTCACCGCCGCCACCTTCGAGGACGCCATGCTGGGCGCCGCGCGCGCGCAGGACGGCGTGAAGATCGTGCTGGTCTCGGCCGCCGGCATCAACGCGATCGACGCCACCGGCCTGCACACGCTCGCCAGCCTGGTCGAGCGCTTCCACGTCCAGGACCAGACGATCGCCTTCTGCGGCCTCAAGAAGCAGGTGATCGACGCCATGGAGCGCGACGGCGTGTGGACGCGCATCGGCAAGCACTCGAGCTACCGCACCGAACACCAGGCCCTCGACGCCCTGCTGCCCACCCTCCCCGCCCCGGCCAGGTAGCCGCGCCGGCAGGCGCGAAGGCGGCGGTGGATTTCTGTGCGCGCGTGGGTCGCCGGGCCGCCCTATTCGCAGCTGCCGCAGCTCCTACAGGAGGACCTGAACGCGCGCCGGTTTATGTAGCGGTCCGGGACGCGCGGCGGTTTGTGTAGAGGTCCGGGACGCGCGGCGGTTCATGTGGAGCGCCGGGACGCGCGGCGGTTTGTGTAGGAGCGCCGGCAGGCGCGAAGGCGGCGGTGGAACAGTGTGCGCGCGTCGGTTGCCGAACCGCCCTATTCGCAGCTGCCGCAGCTCCTACAGGAGGTCCTGAACGCGCGGCGGTTTATGTAGCGGTCCGGGACGCGCGGCGGTTTGTGTAGGAGCGCCGGCAGGCGCGAAGGCGGCGGTGGAACAGTGTGCGCGCGTCGGTTGCCGAACCGCCCTATTCGCAGCTGCCGCAGCTCCTACAGGAGGCCCGCGACGCGTGGTGGTTCATGGAGGAGGGCCGGGACGCGTGGCGGTTTCCGGCATGGGGCGGGCGGAGGGCGCTGCGGGCGTTTTGCATTGACTTCCGGGGGCGACTCGGCTATCGTGCGCGATTCTTCGCAGACCCATCAACTGGAGCAACACCATGTACGCGGTGATAAAAACCGGTGGCAAGCAGTATCGCGTCGCTGCCGGCGAAAAGATCAAGGTAGAACAGATACCGGCCGACGTGGGTTCCGAGATCACCATCGACCAGGTCTTCATGGTCGGTGAAGGCGATGCCGTCAAGATCGGCACGCCCGTTGTGGCCGGAGCTTCCGTCAAGGCGACCGTGGTCTCCCACGGCCGTCACGACAAGATCAAGATTTTCAAGATGCGCCGTCGCAAGCACTACCAGAAGCACCAGGGGCATCGTCAGAACTACACCGAGCTTCGCATCGAAGCGATCTCGGCCTAAGGCGTAGGGGGTAATCCGACATGGCACACAAAAAAGCTGGCGGTAGTTCGCGTAACGGCCGCGACTCGGAATCGAAACGCCTCGGCGTGAAGCGCTACGGTGGCCAGTTCGTGCTCGCCGGCAACATCATCGTTCGCCAGCGCGGCACCGAATACCACCCGGGCGACAACGTCGGCATCGGCAAGGACCACACCCTGTTCGCGCTGACCAACGGCGTCGTGCAGTTCGCGGTCAAGGGCCCGTCGCGTCGCCGCACCGTGATCATCGTGCCGGAAGCGGCCTGAAACGCGCTCCGGTTCGCATTGCAGCATCGAAAGCCCTATCCCGGTGGTAGGGCTTTTTCATTTTCGGGGTGCGCCTGCCGGCCTGCCCCGCCAAGAGGTTGATCAGGCATGAAGTTCTTTGACGAAGCCCGCATCGAGGTGTACGCCGGCGACGGCGGCAACGGCGCGGCCACCTTCCGCCGCGAGAAGTACATCCCCAAGGGCGGCCCGAGCGGTGGCGACGGCGGCCGCGGCGGCAGCGTGTACGCGGTGGCCGACCGCAACCTCAACACCCTGATCGACTACCGCTACACCCGCAGCTTCCGCGCCGAGCGCGGCGAGAACGGCGGCAGCCGCGACTGCTACGGCAAGGGCGGCGACGACATCACGCTGCGCTTCCCCGTCGGCACGGTGATCAAGGACCAGGAGACCGGCGAGCTCGTCGCCGACCTCGACGTGGACGGCAAGACCGTGCTGATCGCCCAGGGCGGCCGCGGCGGCCTGGGCAACATCCACTTCAAGTCCAGCACCAACCGCGCCCCGCGCAAGAAGACCATGGGCAAGGAAGGCGAATACCGCAACCTGCACCTGGAGCTCAAGGTGCTGGCCGACGTCGGCCTGCTCGGCATGCCCAACGCCGGCAAGTCGACCTTCATCCGCAGCGTGTCCGCGGCCAAGCCCAAGGTCGCCGACTACCCCTTCACCACGCTCGCGCCCAACCTCGGCGTGGTGCGCACCAGCGAGGCGCGCAGCTTCGTGATCGCCGACATCCCCGGCCTCATCGAGGGCGCGGCCGAGGGCGCCGGGCTGGGCCACCAGTTCCTGCGTCACCTGCAGCGCACCCACCTGCTGCTGCACCTGGTCGACCTCGCCCCCTTCGACCCCGAGGCCGATCCGGTGGCGGACGCCAAGGCGATCGCCGAGGAGCTGCGCAAGTACGACGAAGACCTGTACAACAAGCCGCGCTGGCTGGTGCTGAACAAGCTCGACCTCATCCCCGAGGAAGAGCGCGCCGAGCGCGTGGCCGCCTTCCTCGAGGCCTACGGCCCGGTCGAGCGCCACTTCCAGATCTCCGCCATGAAGGGTGAAGGCACGCAGGCGCTGATCTTCGCGATCCAGGACCTGCTCGACGCCGAGCGCGACCGCATCGAGGCCGAGCGCGCCGAGCGCGAGGCCGCCGAGGCCGCCCGCCTGGCCGCGGCCGACGCCGCG
>NZ_AMXF01000285.1 GCF_000310225.1 Thauera phenylacetica B4P | reverse complement strand
GAGGGCGGGACGGCAGGGGCGGCCGCGCCACCCGCCTGGGGCGCGCGCGGCGGGGCCTGGCCGAGCGCGGCCATCGGGATCAGCAGCGCGTCCCGGGCCTGCGCGACCACGAAGAAGACCTGCGCGGTCATCTGCGTCATCAGCCGGCCGTCGGGGTTGAGCACGTCGAAGAGCGCGTTGTAGAGCACCACGTTGTTGGTCACCGTGGGCGTGGGCTCGACCTTCTCGAGCTTGCCGTGCCAGCGCTTGCCGCTGCCGCCCAGGGTGGTGAAGTAGGCCTCCATGCCCAGCTTCAGGCGGCCGATGTCGGCCTCCGACACCTGCGTCTGCACGGTCATCGTGGACAGGTCGGCGATGCGCATCACCACCGGCGCCTGCTGGTTGGTGTTGAGCGTCTGGCCCTGGCGCGCGCTGATCGACACCACGGTGCCGGCCATCGGCGACAGGATGCGGGCGTACTGCAGGTTGGCCTCGTCGGCGCGCAGGGTGGATTCGATCTGCTCGATCTGCGCGCGCAGCGCCTCGAGCTGCGCCGCCGCCGACTTGGCCGAGGCTTCGGCGGTCTGCAGGCTCTCCTTGGTGGTGGCGTCCTCGGCCATCAGCGCGCGCTGGCGGCGGAGCTGGATCTGCGCGAGGGCGAGCTGGGCCTCGCGGTCCTTGAGCTGCGCGCGCAGGTTCCTGAGCTGGGCGCGCGAGGCGTCGACCCGGGCGCGATACACCGTGGGGTCGATCTCGGCGAGCAGCTGGCCGGCCTCCACCGTGTGGCCGACCTCGACGTGGATCTTGCGCAGCTGGCCGGAGACCTGCGCGCCCACGTCCACATAGTCGCGCGGCTGCAGGGTGCCGGTGGCGGTGACGACGTCCTCGATGTCGCCACGCTGGACTGCGGAGAACTGGTAATTGGTGGCGGGATCGCGCTCGCCGAGGAAGGCGCTGCGGCCGTACCAGGCGCCCGCGAGCAGCAGCGGCAGCAGGATCAGCACGGCGCGGCGTCCCCAGCGCGGGCGGGTGGAGCGGTTGGAGGGCTTGTCGTCGTTCATGGCGTTCCGCGTTCCCGGGCGAGCGGCCGGGGGTTTCGTCGAGTCACGAGGGAGAGCATAGCGGGCGGGCGCAGCTCCGCTTGTATCGGAATGCAGCGCCGCGACCGGTGGGAAGACCCTCGGGGACGCGCCGCGTTCCGTCTTGTAACGTCCAAACGTTGACCATGATCAAGAAATGGTTTGTTTAGACGAGTTCTAATGAGCCGGTCCCAACACCGCGCCCAAGGCGGGGTGTGCATCCAAGAAGCGGTAATTCGCCGAGCTGGCAAGGAGAAGCACCATGATGATGAAGTTGAAGGCAACGAGCGTGGCAGTGGCATTGGTGGTGGTGGGCAGCGCCTGGGCCGCCTCGAGCGTCCGGGACGAGCTGATCAAGCCGATCGAGCCCGCCAAGGTGGACAACGCCGCCAAGGTCGAGCTGGGCAAGAAGCTGTGGTTCGAGCCGCGCCTGTCGATGTCGGGCATCATCTCCTGCAACACCTGCCACAACCTGTCGATGGGTGGCACCGACAACCTGAAGACCTCGATCGGCCACGGATGGAGGGCCGGCCCGGTCAACTCGCCCACGGTCTATAACTCCAGCCTGGCGATCGCCCAGTTCTGGGACGGCCGCGCGGCCGACCTCAAGGAGCAGGCGGGTGGCCCGATCCAGGCCGACGTCGAGATGAACATGCCGCACACCCTGGCGATCGACATCCTGCAGTCGATCCCGGGCTACGTCGCCGAGTTCAAGTCGGTGTACGGCAAGGACAAGATCGACATCGAGATGATCACCGACTCGATCGCCGAGTTCGAGAAGACCCTGGTCACGCCCAACTCGCGCTTCGACAAGTGGTTGAAGGGCGACGACAAGGCGCTGTCCGAGAAGGAGCTCGCCGGCTACACCCTGTTCAAGGAGAGCGGCTGCGTGGCCTGCCACAACGGCCCGGCGGCCGGCGGCACCTCCTTCCAGCGCATGGGCGTGGTCGAGCCGTACAAGAGCAGCTCGCCCGCCGAAGGCCGCTCCGCGGTCACCGGCGCCGACGCCGACCGCTTCAACTTCAAGGTGCCGACCCTGCGTAACGTCGAGCTGACCTATCCGTACTTCCATGACGGCGAGGCCGCGACGCTGGAGCAGGCGGTGGACACCATGGGTCGGCTGCAGCTCGGCCGCACCTACAGCAAGGACGAGATCGGCCAGATCGTCGCCTTCCTGAAGACCCTGACCGGCGAGCTGCCGCAGATCGCGATGCCGATCCTGCCGCCGTCGAGCAACGAGACGCCGCGTCCGGATCCGTTCAAGTAATCATCCGGTTCGTCGCAATCCGCCCGGGGCACGACCGCAAGGTCGTGCCCCGGTACTAGTTCTCATGGATTATTGACACTGCCTGCGACCGAGTCCAGCATTGAGACATGGACTAATGCATATCCGCGAGTATTGCGGCTGCGCAACCAGAGGGTCGATTGCCATGATGAACGCTTACGCTTACGCTTCCTCCGACGCCATCGCCTGCCTTCGCCAGGCTGGCATCCCCGTCACCCACCAGCGCATCGAGATTGCGCGTGCCCTGTTCTCCGCGCCGGTTCATCTTTCGGCAGATCAGATCTGGGCCAAGGTGCTTGAGGCTTCGCCCGACGTCTCGCGTGCGACGGTGTACAACACCCTGCGGCTGTTCAGCGAGAAAAGGATGATCCGCGAGCTGTTCGTCGACCCGCAGCGCGTGGTGTACGACTCCACGACCACGCCGCATCACCACCTCTACAACATCGACACCGGCGAGGTACGCGACATCTCGGACGACGAGCTGCGCGTGATCGGCGAGCCCCGCCTGCCCGCGGGCTTGGTGCTCGACGAGATCGACGTGATCGTCCGCGTTCGCAACCGCGCCGCCTGACCCTCGCGTCCCGGGTTCCGGGTCCGCGGAGTCGGCAATCAAAAAAGCGCCCGGGCGCGGAACGGTTCCGCGCCCGGGCGCTTTTGTCCGTCCAGGCCTCGACGCTCAGCGTTCCGGTACGGTCACGAAGCCCATCTTCTCGATGCCGGCGCTGCGCGCCTCGGCCATCACCTCCGCGATCACCTCGTAGCGCGTGTTGCGGTCGGCGCGCAGGTGCAGCTCGGGCTGGGGTTTCTGCGCCGCGGCGGCGGCGAGCCGCGCGGGCAGGGCGACCTCGTCGACCGCCTCGTTGTTCCAGAACACCCGGCCGTCGCCGTCGATCGACAGTGCCACGGTCTCCGGCTTCTGCTCGGTCGGTGCGCTGGAGGCCTGCGGCAGGTCGATCTTGACCGAGTGGGTGAGTAGCGGCGCGGTGATCATGAACACGATCAGCAGCACCAGCATGACGTCGATCAGCGGCACCATGTTGATGTCGCTCTGCGGGGCGCGTGCCTCGCCCTGGCTGAATCCTCCGAAGGCCATCACGCCGCTCCGTGCGCGCCGGCCGGCGTGCCCGCGGCGACCTCGGCCGCGCGCGGTGCGGAGCCGGTCACCGCGGCGATGCGCGAGCCGGTCGCGAACCAGGCGTGCAGGTCATGCGCGAAGGCGTCCAGTTCGGAGAGCTCGACGCGGTTGGCGCGCGTGATGGCGTTGTAGGCCAGTACCGCCGGGATGGCGACGAAGAGGCCGAAGGCGGTCATGATCAGGGCCTCGCCGACCGGGCCCGCCACCTTGTCCAGCGTCGCCATGCCCGAGACGCTGATGTTCACCAGCGCGTGGTAGATGCCCCACACCGTGCCGAAGAGGCCGACGAAGGGCGCGGTCGAGCCGATCGAGGCGAGCACGGTGAGGCCGGACTCGAGCGCCGCGGTCGACAGCGCGATCGACTTGCGCAGCGCGCGGGTGATGACCTCGTCGGTGTCGAGCTTGCCGCCGAGCGTGTTGCCGTGGGTATGCCGGCGAATGTGCTGGGCGGCAGCGGCGCCCTGCTGGGCGAGCGCCTCGACGGGCGACTCCGGGGCGCGCTCGGCGAGCACGCGCAGGCCGGCGTCGAGGTCGGGGGCGGCCCAGAAGGCATCGACCGCGCCGCTGTGGCTGCGCGCACGGAGCTGGCGGAGCGCGCGGCTGAGGATCAGGTACCAGCTGGTGATCGACATCACCAGCAGGATGAGCGCGACCGCGCGGATGATGTTGTCGGATTGCGCCCACAGGTGGGCGAGGCCGAAGGCCTGCGAACTGTCCATGCTCAGTTTCCTTGGAGTTTGAAGACGATGGGTACCAGGACCCAGGATTCGATCGCGATGTCGCCGCGGCGCGCGGGCACGAAGCGCCAGCGCGCCACCGCCTCGCGCGCGGCGCGGTCGAGACGCTCGGAGCCGGAGCTGGTGCGCAGTTCGACCTGCGCGGGCTGGCCGTCGGGCGACACCAGCACGCGCAGTGTCACCTGGCCCTCCTCGCGCAGGCGGCGCGACAAGGCCGGGTAGCCGGGGCGCGGGTTGTTGAGGTAGGCGGCGTCGAAGCGCGCGGCGGTGACCGTTGCGGGCGCGGCCGTCGCCGCGGGTGCGGCGGCAGGCGGTGCGGGCGCGGGC
>NZ_AMXF01000284.1 GCF_000310225.1 Thauera phenylacetica B4P | reverse complement strand
GCGCCGCCGCCGCCCGCAGCGGCCACGTCATCCTCGGGCCTGCGCACGCAGCCAGGCCGCGCGCTCGCGCCAGCGCGTCGCCTTGTCCGCGGCGAGCCCGCGTGCGGCCGCGATGCGATCGAGCAGCTCGGCGTCGGGCCGGTGCGCGGTCACCGCGTCCCAATAGTCGGCGAGCGTGAGCCAGGGGTTGGGACGCTCGAGCAGCTCGATCGCGTCGCCCGCGGCGATCCTGCCCGGCTGCAGCACGCGGTAGTACCAGCCGGTGATCCCCGCTGCCTCGACGAAGCGCGACGCGCCATCGATCTTCAGGCGCAGGTCGATCTTCCAGCACGGCGAGCGCGTCTGGCTCACCTGCACGCGCGCCTCGCCGATGCGCAGCACATCGCCGATGCACAGCGCGTGCTCGTCCAGCCCGCGCGTGCTGATGTTCTCGCCGAGGAAGCCCGCGCCCACCGCGGCCGCACATTGCGGCCACTCGGCGGCGAGCACCGCGTAGTGCTCGACCGGGTAGTGGTGCAGCGCCTTGTCCACCCCGCCATGGTGGCGCAGGTCGGCCTGCTCGTCGCCCTCCAGCCCGGTCGGCGTCAGCATGAGCGGCCCCGCGGCGGGCGTCTTGACGATGCCGCTGCGCTCGCCCTCGATCGACAGCAGGCGCACCTTGCCGACGAAGACCTCATCCACCTTGTTCTGCATGTCCGCAATCCCCTTTGCCACCCCGGCGCGCGAGCGCGCACCGGCAGCGTAAACGTACGAGGCCGCACCCGGGGGCGCGGCCTCGTCTCCGGTCACGACGCGAGCCTGCGCTCAGAGCGTTTCCATGCGCAGCTTCACCACCTTGCCCTGCACCACCGGCAGCGCCTCGATGCGCGCGATCGCGGCGTTGGCGTTCTTCTCGGCGGTCTGGTGGGTCAGCATGATGATGTCGGTGTGCGCCTCGCCCTCGGCCGCCTCCTTCTGGATCAGCGCCTCGATCGAGATGCTGCTGTCGGCGAGGATGCGGGTGATGTCGGCGAGCACGCCCGGCTTGTCCTCGACGCGCATGCGCAGATAGTAGGAGGTGACGACCTCCTCGATCGGCAGCACCGGCACGTCGCGGACCTGGTCGGGCTGGAAGGCCAGGTGGGGCACGCGGTGCTCGGGGTCGGAGGTGTGCAGGCGGGTGACGTCGACCAGGTCGGCGATCACCGCCGAGGCGGTGGGCTCGGCGCCCGCGCCCTTGCCGTAGTAGAGCGTGGCGCCGACGGCGTCGCCCTGCACCAGCACCGCGTTCATCGCCCCCTCGACGTTGGCGATCAGGCGCTTCTCCGGGATCAGCGTGGGGTGCACGCGCAGCTCGACGCCGTTCTCGCGCCGACGCGCGATGCCGAGCAGCTTGATGCGGTAGCCGAGCTGTTCGGCGTAGCCGATGTCGACCGAGTCGAGCTTGCTGATGCCCTCGATGTAGGCCTTGTCGAACTGCATCGGAATGCCGAAGGCGATCGCGCTCATGATCGTCGCCTTGTGCGCGGCGTCGACGCCCTCGACGTCGAAGGTCGGGTCGGCCTCGGCGTAGCCGAGCGCCTGCGCTTCCTTGAGCACCTCGGCGAAGGGCAGGCCCTTGTCGCGCATCTCGGAGAGAATGAAGTTGGTCGTGCCGTTGATGATGCCGGCCAGCCACTCGATGCGGTTGGCGGTGAGGCCCTCGCGCAGCGCCTTGATGATCGGGATGCCGCCGGCCACCGCGGCCTCGAAGGCCACCATCACGCCCTTCTTCTGCGCCGCGGCGAAGATCTCGTTGCCATGCACCGCGAGCAGCGCCTTGTTGGCGGTGACGACGTGCTTGCCGTTCTCGATCGCCTTCAGCACCAGCTCCTTGGCCACGCCATAGCCGCCGATCAGCTCGACGACGATGTCGATGCCCGGATCGGTGACCACGGAGAAGGCGTCGTCGGTGAGCTCGACCTCGCCACCGGTGACCTGGCGCGCGAGCGCGAGGTTCTTGTCGGCCACGGTGACGATGCGGATCGGACGGCCTGCGCGCCGGGTGATCTCCTCGGCGTTGCGCTTGAGGACGGTGTAGGTGCCGCCACCGACGGTACCGATGCCAAGGAGGCCAACGTTGATAGGTTTCATTTTGTCCGTGAGGTGTGAGGTGTCAGGAGTGGGGAGCAGGCGGCGCGGCCGCCTTGCGGTGAAGGCTCAGGTGCCGTGGCGCTTGCGGTAGTTCTCGAGGAAGCGCGCGATGCGGCCGATGGCGTCGCGCAGGTCGTCCTCGTGCGGCAGGAAGACGAGGCGGAAGTGGTCGGGATGCGGCCAGTTGAAGCCCGAGCCCTGCACCAGCAGCACGCGCTCCTCTTCCAGCAGTTCGGCGATGAAGGCCTGGTCGTCCTCGATCGGATAGACCTTGGGGTCCAGGCGCGGGAACATGTACAGCGTGGCCTCCGGCTTCACGCAGCTCACGCCCGGGATCTGGTTGATCAGCTCCCAGGCGAGGTCGCGCTGGCGGCGCATGCGTCCGCCCACTGCGACCAGGTCGTCGATGCTCTGGTAGCCGCCGAGCGCGGTCTGGATCGCGTACTGCCCAGGCACGTTGGCGCACAGGCGCATCGAGGCCAGCATGTTGAGGCCCTCGATGTAGTCGTTGGCCCGGCGCTTGTCGCCGCACACCACCATCCAGCCCGCGCGGTAGCCGCAGGAGCGGTAGTTCTTCGACAGGCCGTTGAAGATGATGGTGAGCACGTCCTCGGACAGCGCCGCCATCGAGGTGTGCTTGACGCCCTCGTAGAGCACCTTGTCGTAGACCTCGTCCGCATAGAGGATGAGGTCGTGCTCGCGAGCCAGCGCGACGATCTGCTTCAGCGTCTCTTCCGGATACACCGCGCCGGTCGGGTTGTTCGGGTTGATGACGACGATCGCGCGCGTGTTGGCGTTGATCTTCGCGCGCATGTCGTCGATGTCCGGCAGCCAGCCCTTGGACTCGTCGCACAGGTAATGCACCGGCTTGCCGCCCGAAAGGCTCACCGCCGCCGTCCACAGCGGGTAGTCGGGCGCCGGCACCAGCACCTCGTCACCGGCGTCGAGCAGCGCGTTCATCGCCATCACGATGAGCTCGGAAACCCCGTTGCCGATGTAGATGTCCTCGATGGTGACGCCCTTGATCCCCTTCTGCTGGGTGTAGTGCATCACCGCCTTGCGCGCGGAGAAGATGCCCTTGGAGTCCGAGTAACCCGCCGCGTTGGGAAGGTTGCGGATCATGTCCATCTGGATCTCTTCGGGCGAGTCGAAGCCGAATGCGGCGAGGTTGCCGATGTTGAGCTTGATGATCTTGTGCCCTTCGTCTTCCATCTGCTTGGCGCGCACCAGCACCGGGCCGCGGATGTCGTAGCAGACCTCCGCGAGCTTGGCGGACTTGCGGATCGGACGCGGCGCGGCGGCTGCGCCCGCCTCGGCCTTGATCACCGGTTCGGGGGATGCCATCGCGAGCTCGAGGGTCTTCACCGCTTTCATGCCAGTCCTTCCTGAGAGATGGAGAAGCGCACGGGAGTTTTCCCGCACGCCAAAAGGTTGATATCTTAGCCGCGCTCCCGCACTGCGGCAATTTACCCGGCCATCGCGGGCACCCCGCCGGTGTGCACCGCATGCCGCGACCAGGAACCGACGGATGAAGCTCTACCAGGACAACAACGCCAACACCAACGTGATCACCGGCTACGGCGACGACCACGTGATGATCAGCAAGACCCGCCATGAAGGCAACGTGCTCGTCAGCGCCGGCCGGGTCGTGAGCGACTGGGCCCCGCATGCCGGCGGCGACCTCGCCGGCCTGAGCGCCGAGGACCTCGCGCGCGCCGCCGAGCTCGGCGCCGAGATCCTCATCGTCGGCACCGGCCGCCGCCAGCGCTTCCCGCACCCGCAGCTGCTGCGCGGGCTGATCGAGGCGCGCATCGGCTTCGAGTTCATGGACTTCGCCGCCGCCTGCCGCACCTACAACATCCTGGTGGCCGAGGGCCGCGCGGTCGTGCTCGGGCTGCTCCACGAGCGCTGAGCGCCGCAACGCGGCGGTAACGCCGCCGCAATACGCTCTTCACCCGGGCGGGCGCTTTCGGCTACCCTGAAGCGCACGACGCACGTGCGCCGGTGCGCTCGCCCCGAGCGCGAAGCGCCGCCGCCCCGACGAACAGGAGACCCGATTGAGCGCCCCCCTCGCCCCCGACTTTTCCCTGCCCGCCACCGGCGGCCAGACCGTCACCCTGTCCGCGCTGCGCGGCCGCAACGTGGTGATCTACTTCTATCCCAAGGACAACACGCCCGGCTGCACCAACGAGACGCGCGACTTCGGCGCACTGCACGCCGAGTTCGCCGCCGCCGACTGCACCGTCCTCGGCATCAGCCGCGACAGCCTCAAGAGCCACGAGAACTTCAAGGCCAAGCTGGAGCTGCCCTTCGAGCTCGTCTCCGACCCCGAGGAGAAGGCCTGCGAGGCCTTCGGCGTCATGAAGCTCAAGAACATGTACGGCAAGCAGGTGCGCGGCATCGAGCGCAGCACCTTCCTGATCGACGCCACGGGCGCGATCGCGCGCGAATGGCGCGGGGTGAAGGTGCCCGGCCACGCCGAGGAGGTGCTCGCCGCCGCGCGCGCGCGCTGACTCCTGCGGCGCCGGCCGCGCACCGCGAGCCGTCCCGCACGCAC
>NZ_AMXF01000283.1 GCF_000310225.1 Thauera phenylacetica B4P | reverse complement strand
GATCCAGGCCTGCAGCTCGGCTCCGGCGAGCGCGCCGCTGCCTGCCCGGCGGCGCAGCATCTGCAGGCGCATGCGCGGCACCAGCAGCGCGCCGGCCAGGTCATGGCGCAGCGGCGAGGCCGCACGCCGCAGCACGGCGAGCAGGGTGGCATCGGCGAGCGCGCTGTCGCCGGGGCTCATGCGGCGGCGCTCCGATGCGGCAGCGCACCGCACAGGGCCGCCTCGAGGCGGTCGAGATCGAAGGGCTTGGCGAGCACCTCGTCGAAGCCGGCGTCGAGGATGCGCGCGCGCTCGTCCGCCGCGCAGTGGCCGGTCATGGCGACCAGGCGGATCATCGCGCCGTCCGGGCGGGCGCGCACCCAGCGCGCGAGCGCGCAGCCGTCGAGCCCGGGCATGGAGATGTCGAGGATCGCGCACCGCGGCGGCGCCGCCTCGATCGCGGCGCGCGCCTGTGCGCCGTCGTAGCGGGTATCGACCGCGTGACCGAGGCTCGCGAGCAGCTCCGCGAGCAGATCGGCGATCTCGCGGTTGTCGTCGGCGACGAGGATGCGCTCCGTCGCGGCCGGCGAGGCGGGGTTCGGTGCGTTCAAATGGATTCCTTCCGGTTCGATGCCGAGCCTTCGTGCCGCGGTGCGCTGGCGTGCGGACCGTGCCCCAGCCCGGGCACATGGTTCATTCTGACACTTTCCGGATGCCCCGGGCATTTCCTGAATGCGAATCGCTCTTTGTGTGGCGCCGGCGGTCGCGAGCACACGGCTCGACGGCACCCGGCGCGCACGCGGCGCGGGGCCATGCGCTACGCCGCAAGCGCGCCTGCGCTATAATCCAAGGCTTTGTTTTAGCTAATTTTCAGGACGCTTCCGTGCTCGTCGCAGCCAACATCACCCAGCAGTTCGGGGCCAAGCCCCTGTTCGAGAACGTCTCCGTCAAGTTCGGCGACGGCAACCGCTACGGCCTGATCGGGGCCAACGGCGCCGGCAAGTCGACGTTCATGAAGATCCTGTGCGGCATCCTCGACCCGAGCGCCGGCAACGTCTCCAAGGACCCGCACGAGCGCATGGCCTACCTGCGCCAGGACCAGTTCGCCTACGAAGACATGCGCGTGCTCGACGTGGTGATGATGGGCCACGAGGAGCTGTGGGCGGCGATCAAGGAGCGTGACGCGATCTACGCCAACCCGGACGCCACCGAGGACGACTACATGCACGCCGCCGAGCTCGAGGGCAAGGTCGGCGAGTACGACGGCTACACCGCCGAGGCGCGCGCGGGCGAGCTGCTGCTCGGCGTCGGCATCCCCACCGAGCTGCACAACGGCCCGATGAGCGAGGTCGCTCCGGGCTGGAAGCTGCGCGTGCTGCTCACCCAGGCGCTGTTCGCCAACCCCGACATCCTGCTGCTCGACGAGCCGACCAACAACCTCGACATCAACACCATCCGCTGGCTCGAGGACGTGCTCAACAACCGCGACTGCACGATGGTCATCATCTCGCACGACCGTCACTTCCTGAACCAGGTCTGCACCCACATGGCCGACCTGGACTACGGCACGATCACGATCTATCCGGGCAACTACGACGACTACATGGAAGCGTCGACCATGGCGCGCGAGCGCCAGTCGTCGGCCAACGCCCGCGCCAAGGACAAGATCCAGGAGCTGCAGGCCTTCGTGCGCCGCTTCTCGGCAAACAAGTCCAAGGCCAAGCAGGCCACCAGCCGCCTCAAGCTGATCGACAAGCTCAAGCCCGAGGACGTCAAGCCGTCTTCGCGCCAGTACCCGTGGATCCGCTTCGACTACGACGACAAGGACAAGCTGCACCGCTTGGCCTGCGAGGTGGACAACATCTCCTTCGCCTACGAGGGCATGGACAAGCCGCTGATCCACCGCTTCTCGATCGCCATCGAGGCCGGCGAGAAGGTCGCCATCATCGGCGAGAACGGCGTCGGCAAGACCACGCTGCTCAAGCTGCTGGTGGGCGAACTCGCGCCGCAGAAGGGCGCCATCAAGTGGGCGGAGAAGGCCAAGCCGGGCTACTACGCGCAGGACCACTCGAGCGACTTCGCCGAGGACGTCAGCCTCACCGACTGGATCGCGCCCTACTCCCGCATCACCGCCGCCGCCACCGGCGAGGACAACGAGACCCTGCTGCGCGGCACGCTGGGCCGCCTGCTGTTCTCGGGCGACGAGGTGAGGAAGTCGGTGAAGGTGATCTCCGGCGGCGAGCAGGGCCGCATGCTGTTCGGCAAGCTCATGCTGTCGCGCCCCAACGTGCTGCTGATGGACGAGCCGACCAACCACCTGGACATGGAATCGATCGAGTCGCTCAACACCGGCCTGGACAAGTTCAACGGCACGCTGGTCTTCGTCTCGCACGACCGCGAGTTCGTGAGCTCACTGGCCACGCGCATCATCGAGATCAAGCTGGATCACCAGATCGTGGATTACCGCGGGACGTACGAGGAATACCTGCAGTCGCAAGGCCTGGACTGATCCCGGCGGCTGCGGCCGCGCATGCACACAACGGGGCGAACCCGCTGCCGCTCGATGCGGCGGCCGGTTCGCCCCTTCGCTTGTGCCGAGCCTGCTCCATCATGCCTCGAGCGCTGGACATCCGGACGGACACGGATCGCCGATGACGCGCCTCATGTCATTGAGAATAAACTCGAATCCGGTTTTTTTGAGCGGACATTCCGGCAGACATGATGGCCTCCGAGATTCCCGAGCTCGCGCTGCGCGTCGAAACCGACCGCTTCGGCCCCTTCCTCTTTCAGGTGGGCGTCGACGCTGGCCGCCTGCAGCTTCCGATGCAGCGTGTCGAGGATGCCCATCGGCGCTTCGTCGCCTCGCCGCTCGCGCAGGTGGCGAATCCGCTCGAGCGCGAGGTGATCGCCAGCAGCATCTACGGGACCAACACGATCGAAGGCGGCACGCTCACCGAGGATGAAACACGCTCCGCAATCGACCTCGATCCCGCGCAGGTGCAGGAGATCGAGCAGCGGCGGGTGCTCAACATCAAGGCCGCCTACGAACGCGCAAGACAGGCTGCGCTCGATCCGGGCTGGAAGCTGTCGATCGACTTCATGACCGAGGTGCACGGACTGATCACCCACGATCTGCCGCACGCCGACAACCGCCCCGGCCTCATCCGCGACAACCCCAAGGGGCGCATCACCCAGGTCGGCAGTCCGCAGCACGGCGGGCGCTACAAGCCGCCACAATACGGGGGCGACATCTGGCGCCTGCTCGAAGCACTGATCACCTGGCACGGCCAGTTGGTGGATGCAGGCACCCACCCGCTCGTCCGCGCGCCGCTGGTGCATTACTACTACGAACTCATCCACCCCTTCCGGGATGGCAATGGCCGGGTCGGGCGCGTGGTCGAAGCGACCTTGCTGCAGGCCGCCGGTTACGAATACGCCCCTTTCGCGCTGGCGCGCTACTACCTCGAGCACATCGACACCTACTTCACGCTCTTCAACGCCTGCCGCAAAGGGGCGGACAAGCACCAGCCCCACCCGAACACGGGCTTCGTGCTCTTTCACCAGGAAGGCATGCTGGCGACGATCGATGCCTTGCACGACCGGGTCAATCGCCTCGTCGGCGTCCTGCTCTTCCAGAGCCGTTGCCGCGAGCTGCTCGACAACAAGACCCTCAACCCGCGCCAGTACACCATCGTCTCGCAACTGTTGGCGCAGGGGCGGGCGCAGGGGCTGGACGCGGTACGTCACGCCCCGTGGTACGCCAGCCTCTACCTCAAGCTCAACGACAAGACCCGTAGCCGCGACCTCAAGAAGCTGCGCGAGCTCGAACTCGTCTTCCTCGACACGGACAACCGCCTGTGGCCGGGCTGCAACCGTCCGAAGAACGCCAAGGCGCCCTGATCCCGCATCTGCAAGTTCGGGGCGGTCCTGGCGAGTCGAGCGCCAGGTCGCGCAATGGGAAATGGGACGGCTCGAACTCTTTGCAGGCGGTTCAGCGCCACAGCTCGCGCAGCGGCGTCTCCGGTGTAAACCGGTGCGCCACCTGCGCCTGCAGCAGTTCGGCGGTGGCGAGCGCATCCGTGAGCGCGTGGTGCGCGCGGTAGCGCGGCAGCTTGTAGCGCTCGCGGCTGTCGGCGAGGCGGATCGACACCGGCGCGGGCTTCTTGCCGAACAGGCGCGCGAAGAAGCCCGGAGGCGGCGCACGATGCATGCGCGCCTCCAGCTCCATGGTGTCGATCACCGGAAACTCGATCCCCTCGCCCAGGCGCGCCTTGAGCGCCACATCGAGAAAGCGGCGCTCGATCTCGCGGCAATGCACCACCACCACGCGCCCGGCGAGCGCAGCCAGCAGCTCGCCGAGGATGGCGCCGAAGTCGGGCGCAGCCTCGATCTGCGCGTGGGTGATGGCGTGGATCGTCACCGATTCGGGGTGCAGCTCGGCGCGCGGGCGCACCACCCAGTAGCGCGAGGCGCTGGAGCGGATGCAGGCGGCGTCCATCGGCACCACGCCGATGCTGACGATCTCGTCGCGCGCCGGATCCAGCCCGGTGGTCTCGACGTCGATCGCCACCATCGGCACGTCCTTGCGCGGCGTGTCGCCCGCGACCGCGCCGGCCGCGTAGAAGGCCCGCAGGCGCGGATCGCGGGCGGCCGCGGCAAGCTCGGCGAAGCGCGCCGGCCAGTCCGGCACGGG
>NZ_AMXF01000282.1 GCF_000310225.1 Thauera phenylacetica B4P | reverse complement strand
GAAGCCGGGCGCCTTCTCGGCCGCGAAGCCCGCGCGGCGCAGGCCCTCGCGCACCTCGCCGGCGACCGACCAGGTGGCGAGCGTCGCGCCCGGGGCGGCGAGGCCGGCGAGCAGGTGGAAGACGCGTTCGGACCACAGCGCGGGATTCTTCGCCGGCGCGAAGCCGTCGAGGTAGAGCGCGTCGGCGCGCGCGTCGATGCGCGCGAGGCCCTCGGCCGCATCGCCGAGATGGAGCGTGAGGGTGACGCGGCCGTCATCCAGGTTCAGCCGGTGCAGGTCGGGCGCGAGCACCGGCCACTGCGCGCGCAGCTCGGCCGCCAGCGTGGCGAGATCGGGCCAGGCGGCGTGGATGAGGGCGAGATCCTCGCGGGTGAAGGGGTGCAGTTCGCAGGAGACGAAGTGCAGGCGGGCGCTGCGGCGCGCGTCCTCGCGCCACGCCGCCCAGGTGGCGAGGAAGTTCAGCCCGGCGCCGAAGCCGGTCTCGAGGATGGTGAAGCGCTCACGCCCCTGCCAGCGCTGCGGCAGGCCGTTGCCGGCGAGGAAGACCGCGCGCACCTGCCCGAGCGCGTCGTCGCGCGAGTGGTAGAAATCGCCGAAGCCGCTCGAGTACAGCAGCCCCTCGGGCGAGCGCTCGAGGCGGGCGGGAAGGATCGGCACGGCGTGGGTGCGCAGGGGGCGCCGATGCGGAGCGTGGAGACGCCTCGCATCGGCGACCGCCGGGATCAGAGCTCGGGTTCCGGGATGACCAGGCCCGCGGCGGCCTCGGGGCGCATCTGCGGGAACAGGATCACGTCGCGGATCGCCGGCGCGTCGGTCAGCAGCATCACCAGGCGGTCGATGCCGATGCCGCAGCCGCCGGTCGGGGGCAGGCCGAATTCGAGCGCGCGGATGTAGTCGGCGTCGTAGTACATGGCCTCCTCGTCGCCGGCCTCCTTGGCCTCGACCTGGGCGCGGAAGCGCGCGGCCTGATCCTCGGGGTCATTGAGCTCGGAGAAGCCGTTGGCGATCTCGCGGCCGACGATGAAGAGCTCGAAGCGCTCGGTGATCTCGGGGTCGGTGTCGGACGCACGCGCGAGCGGCGAGACCTCGACCGGGTAGTCGATGATGAAGGTCGGCTCCCACAGCTCGGCTTCGGCGCAGGCCTCGAAGAGCTGCAGCTGCAGGCTGCCCAGCCCGCCCGGCTTCACCTTCTCGCCGAAGGCGACGATCTTTTCCTTCAGCCAGGCGGCATCCGCCAGTTGCTCCGCGGTGAAGCCCGGGTGGTACTTGCGGATCGCCTGCACGATGGTGAGGCGGTGGAAGGGCTTCGACAGGTCGAGCTCGCGGCCCTGGTAGACGAAGGATTCGGTGCCCAGCGCCTCGCGCGCGGCGTGGCGGATCAGGCCCTCGGTGAAGTCCATCAGCGTGCGGTAGTTCGCGTACGCCTCGTAGAACTCCATCATGGTGAATTCGGGGTTGTGGCGCGGGCTGAGGCCTTCGTTGCGGAAGTTGCGGTTGACCTCGAAGACCTTCTCGAAGCCGCCCACCACCAGGCGCTTCAGGTACAGCTCGGGCGCGATGCGCAGGAACAGCTCCATGTCGAGCGCGTTGTGGTGGGTGGTGAAGGGCTTGGCCGCGGCGCCGCCCGGGATCGGGTGCATCATCGGCGTCTCGACCTCGAGGAAGCCGTGGCCGGTCATGTAGTTGCGGATCGACTGCACCATGCGGCTGCGCGCCACGAAGGTGAAGCGCGACTGCTCGTTCATGATCAGGTCGACATAGCGCTGGCGGTACTTCTGCTCGACGTCGGTGAGGCCGTGGAACTTGTCGGGCAGTGGGCGCAGGCTCTTGGTGAGCAGGCGGATCTCGGCGGCCTTGACGGTGAGCTCGCCGGTCTTGGTCTTGAACACGGTGCCGACGCAGCCGACGATGTCGCCGATGTCCCAGGTCTTGAACTGGGCGTAGACGTCCTCGCCCACGCCGTCGCGCTGCACGTAGAGCTGGATGCGGCCGGAGAGGTCCTGGATGGTGACGAAGCTCGCCTTGCCCATGATGCGCTTGAGCATGATGCGGCCAGCCACCTTGACCTCGACCGGGGTGGCCTCCAGCGCCTCGGTGTCCTTGTCGCCGTAGAGCTCATCGAGCTTGCCGGCGGTGTTCTCGCGCGAGAAGTCGTTGGGGAAGGCACGGCCGCTCGCGCGCCAGGCGGCGAGTTTCTCGCGGCGCTCGGCGATGAGGTGGTTTTCGTCCTGGGGCTGGGGCGTGGTCTGCGTCTGTTCGGACATGGTCTGGGTGTCGAAGCTCTGAAAGGGGAAGCGCCGCAGCGGGCCGCGCGCGAAAGGCGTAATTGTGGCAGGGCCGGCAAGGCGGGGCAATTGCGCAAGGTGCCGAATGGCTCGTGCATTCGGCCCGGATGCCCGCGAGATCCGGTTTTCTGCGCTGCGAGTTCTTCACGCCCTCACCTTCACGCCCCGACGCGCGAGGCTAAAGTCCCCACAACGGGGACCGTTAAGGGAGGAGTCGATCCACCGTCCCCACGGAACCCCCCATGAGCACCTTCAGGCAACTCTACGAAGCATCGAGAAGACCTTCTGGAACTCGCTGACCAAGAAACTCTTCAGCTTCCTGCTGTTGTTCGTCGTCAACCTCGGCTACCTCGTCATCTGGCAGGACCGGCGCGCTGCCGTCGAGGCGGCGCTCGCCAAGGGGGCGGTGGCACCGGAGCGGCTCTCGTCCGTGGTCGCGGCCTTCGACGCCGGCCTCTATGCGATGCTGGCGCTCTCGGCCCTGGCGCTCGCGATGCTGCTCGGCCAGGTCCTCTACCTGCGCCACCTGGTCGTGCGCCCGATCCGCGTCATAACCGCCATCTTCGACGAGATCGCACGCGGCGAGGGCGATTTCTCCCGCGACCTCCCGCTCACCACGCACGACGAGCTGCGCGAGCTCGCGGCGAGCTACAACCGCTTCGCCGGCAAGATGCGCGAGATCATCGGCAAGGTGCGCTCGATGAGCGTCAACATCGCGCGCGAGGCCGTGCAGGTGAAGCTGGGCGTGGAGAACTCCGCGCGCGACGCGCAGCGCCAAGGCGACATGACCCAGACCGTGTTCGAGGCCAGCACGCGCTCGACCGAGGCGATCGGCGAGGTGTCGGTGAGCGCGCGCGCGATCGACGCCTCGACCCTGCGCAACCTGGACATCGCGCGCGAGTCGCTCGGCGAGGTGCAGAACGTGGCCGCCAAAATCCTCGCGGTGAGCGAGAAGCTGCAGCGCTTCAACCACACGGTGGACGAGCTCTCGCAGCGCTCGGAGAGCGTCAAGGAGATCGCCGCGCTGATCCGCGAGATCGCCGACCAGACCAACCTGCTCGCGCTCAACGCCGCGATCGAGGCGGCGCGCGCCGGCGAGGCCGGGCGCGGCTTCGCGGTGGTCGCCGACGAGGTGCGCAAGCTCGCCGAGCGGGTCAACAAGGCCACCCAGGAGATCGTCGGCAACATCAACGGCATGCTCGAGCTGGTCGGCGACACGCGCGCCGAGAACCAGGTGATCAACGGCGACGTCGAGCAGACGCGAGACGTGGTGACGCGCTCGGCCACGCAGTTCGAGCACATGGTGGGCGAGTTCGAGCGCACCGGCGGGCAGCTCTCGCAGATCGCCGCCGGCATGGCCTCGCTGACCGAGACCAACGCCCATGTGCACGCCAACGTCACCGACATCCACCGCCTGTCCGCCGAGGTGGCGGGGCGTATGGAGCACTGCGAGCAGCGCACGCTCGCGCTCACCAAGTGGACCGAGGCCGTGCAGGAGCTGGTGTCGCGCTTCAAGATCGGCAGCGGGGCCTTCGACCTGCTGGTGAATGAGGCACGCAGCTTCCGCGATCGCGTGCAGGCCGAGCTCGAGCAGATGGCGGCCGCGCACGTGGACGTGTTCGATCGCAACTACCGGCCGGTGCCGGGCAGCAACCCGGCCAAGTTCCGCGTGGCCTGGGGCGAGGAGTTCACCCGCCGCTGCCAGCACCTGCTCGACGACAGCCTGGAGCGCGCGCGCGGCGCGGTGTTCGCGGTCGCGGTCAATGCCGACGGTTACCTGTCGGCGCACAACAGCCGCTACTCGCGCCCGCTGACCGGGGATCCCGCCCGGGATCTGCTCGGCAACCGCACCTGCCGCAAGTTCGAGAACCCCGCCGAGCTGCGCGCGGCGCGCAACACCGAGCCGATGCTGCTGCAGACCTACCTGCGCGACACCGGCGAGGTCCTGTGCGACCTCGCCATGCCGATCGTGGTCGGCGGGCGCCACTGGGGCAACGTGCGCGTCGGCATGCCGGCCGAGGCGCTGCTGGAGCGCTGAACGTGGTAATGGGCACGCGGCTCGAAGAAATGTAGGAGCGCCGGCAGGCGCGAAAGCAGCCGTGGGGTTGGCGCCACGGCCTGGCGGGCTGTAGGAGCGCCAGCAGGCGCGAAAGCAGCCGTGCAGATGGCGCCACGGCCCGGCGGGTCGTAGGAGCGCCGGCAGGCGCGAAAGCAGCGGTGGCGATGGCACCACGGCCCGGCGGGTTGTAGGAGCGCCGGCCGGCGCGATGCAGCGGTGGCGATGGCCCCACGGCCCGGCGGGTTGTAGGAGCGCCGGCAGGCGCGAATGCGGCCGCGGGTGTACCCGCCGACGTCGAATTTCCGCGCGCCGCTTTCGCGCCTGCCGGCGCT
>NZ_AMXF01000281.1 GCF_000310225.1 Thauera phenylacetica B4P | reverse complement strand
GGGCGCGGCGGCGGCCGCGGGCGCCCTCTGGGCGAGGACCGGGCCGGCGGACAGGGCGAGCGAGAGGGCAAGCGAAAGGGCGAGAAAGCGCCGAGGAATGTGAACGCGCGTCGGGCCGCAGGTGCAGGGGAGACCCCTGCCCTTGCGGCCCGACGCGCTTCCGGTTCGAGCGAAACCCGCCGACGCTGGCGCCGGCGGGTGGTTCGGCATCATCCCTCCATCGACTTCACGTGCTGGATGACCTCGCCGATGGCTTCCTGCGCGCTGCCGTAGAGCATGCGGCAGTTGTCCTTGTAGAACAGCGCGTTCTCGATGCCCGAGTAGCCCGCGCCCTTGCCGCGCTTGACCACGATGACGTTCTGCGCCATGTCGGCGTTGAGGATCGGCATGCCATAGATCGGGCTCGACTTGTCGGTGCGCGCGACCGGGTTCACCACGTCGTTGGCACCGATCACCAGGGCCACGTCGGCCTGGGCGAAGTCGGCGTTGATCTCGTCGAGGTCGAAGATCTTGTCGTAGGGCACGCCGGCCTCGGCCAGCAGCACGTTCATGTGACCCGGCATGCGGCCCGCGACCGGATGGATCGCGAACACCACCTCGACCCCCGCCTCCTCGAGCAGCTGCGACATCTCCCACACCTTGTGCTGGGCGCCCGCGACCGCCATGCCGTAGCCCGGCACGATGATGACCTTCTGGCCGTAGCGCATCAGCGCCGCCGCATCCATCGCCGAGAGCTCGCGCATCGTGCCTTCGACCGCCTCGCCGCCTTCCACGGCCGCGCCGGTGATCGGAGCGAAGATGACGTTCTTGATCGGGCGGTTCATCGCCTTGGCCATGAGCTGGGTGAGCAGCATGCCCGAGGCGCCGACCACGATGCCGGCCACGATCAGCGCCGGGTTGCCGATCACGAAGCCCTTGAAGCCGACCGCGAGGCCGGTGAAGGCGTTCAGCAGCGAGATCACCACCGGCATGTCGGCGCCGCCGATCGGCAGCACCAGGATCACGCCCAGCGCCAGCGCCAGCACGAAGAACAGGAAGATCTCGAAGCCGCTCGGGTGCGCCGAGTAGGCCACGGTGAGACCGATGCCGATGGTGACGACCGAGAGCAGGAAGTTGATGTTGTTCTGTCCTGGCAGCCGGATCGCCTTGTTCATCAGGCCCTGCAGCTTGGCGAAGGCCACGCACGAACCCGAGAACGCCACCGCGCCGATCACCGCACCGAGCGCGAGCAGCGTGGAGGTGATCGCGTCGTGCGGCACGCCGCGCACCAGCTCGATCGCCGCGATGCCGGCCGCGGCGCCGCCGCCCATGCCGTTGTAGATCGCGACCATCTGCGGCATGTCGGTCATCTTGACCACCTTGCCGCTATACCAGGCCACGCCGCCGCCGAGCACGATCGCCACCACCATCAGGCCGATGTTGTGCAGGTCGGGGATGAAGAAGGTGGCCACCGTGGCACCGATCATCGCGTAGCCGGCCCACACCACGCCCTTGCGCGCGGTGACCGGCGAAGCCATCGCCTTGAGGCCGAAGATGAACACGATGGCGGCGATGAAGTACGCCATGTTCACGAACCAGTTCGACGTCATTGCTCACCCCCCTGCTTGCGGCCGCCGGCCTTGAACATGCCCAGCATGCGCTCGGTCACGATGTAGCCGCCGGCGGCGTTGGCCGCGCCGAGGAACACCGCGAAGAAGCCGATCAGCAGCTGCAGCGGGCTCTCCGGGTCGGCATGGCCGAGCGCCACCATGGCGCCGATCAGCACGACGCCGTGCACGAAGTTGGAACCCGACATCAGCGGGGTGTGCAGGATCACCGGCACGCGCGAGATCACCTCGTAACCGGTGAACGCGGCCAGCGCGAAGATGTACAACGCGGTAAAGCCATCCATTGGGATTTCCTCCTTACAGTCCGAGCGCCTGCTTGACGCCCGCGTGGCGAAGCTCGCCCGCATGCGCCAGGCAGCTGCCGGCCATGACCTCGTCCTCCCAGTCGAGCGCGAGCGCGCCGTCCTTGATGAAGGGCGAGATGAAGTTGAACAGGTTCTTGGCGACCATCTCTGAGGCATGCACCGGCATGCGGCTGGGGATGTTGGTCGGGCCGATCACGAGCACGTCGTCGATCCACACCTTCTCGCCGGCCACCGTGCCCTCGACGTTGCCGCCGGTCTCGGCTGCCATGTCGACCACGACCGCGCCCGGCTTCATGCGCGCGATCATGTCGGCGGTGATGATGCGCGGCGCCTTCTTGCCCGGGATGGCCGCGGTGGTGATGAGCGCGTCGCACTGCGCCACCGCCTTGGCGAGGCGCTCGGCCTGCTTGGCCTTCTCCTCCTCGGTGAGCTCGCGCGCATAGCCCCCCGCACCCACCGCCGACACGCCGGTGTCGACGAACTTGGCGCCGAGCGACTCGATCTGCTCGCGGGTCTCGGGGCGCACGTCGTAGCCCTCGACCATGGCGCCGATGCGGCGCGCGGTGGCGATCGCCTGCAGGCCGGCGACGCCGGCGCCGATGACCAGCACCTTGGCCGGGCGGATCGAGCCGGCGGCGTAGGTGAGCATCGGGAAGAACTTGGGCGAGTGGTCGGCGGCGATCAGCGCGCACTCGTAGCCCGCGACCGCGCCCTGGCTGGACAGGATGTCCATGCTCTGCGCGCGCGAGATGCGCGGCAGCAGCTCGAGCGCGAAGGCGGAGACCTGGCCGTCCACGAGCTGCTGCACGCGCTCGGCGCTGTACCAGGGCTGCAGCATGCCGCACAGCACGCTGCCCGGTTTCATGGCGGCGAGGGTCTCGGCGGCGGGCGGCTGCACGCACAGGACCACGTCGGCCGCGGCGGCGACGTCGGCCGCGCTATCGACCCAGCTGACGTCCGCGAAGTCGGTCTCGCGGAAGTGCGCACCCTTGGCGGCGTCCTTCTGCATCACCACGCTGGCGCCCAGACCCTGGTATTTCTTGACCACGTCCGGGACGACGGACAGCCGTCGCTCGCCGGGATGGACTTCCTTGAGCACTCCGATGACCAGAGGCATGGATGTACTCCTCCATATTGAAGGGTTAGAGGGGTTCGAAGAATGACGCGTCGGTCGCATGCCTCTTGATTGTTGTCTCTCCCTGCCCCGACTGGCGGGCTAGCGAGACCGACACCCATCGATATTAACTTCAATCAAGCTTCGCGCACCATCTTCGTGCAGCGCCAACAGGTGGCCGGGATGCGTGGTGGTTCATGTAGGAGCGCCGGCAGGCGCGAAGGCGGCGGTGGGGTTCTGTACGCGCGTCATTTGCCGGAACGCCGGGTTCGCAGCTGCCGCAGCTCCTACAGGGAGGGCCGGCGCGCGCGGCGGTTGGCGGGGCCGGTCGGGGCGCGCGACGGTTTGTGTAAGAGCGCCGGCCAGGGATGGCCCGGTGGTTTCAGCGCGCGATGGCGGGCCGGGTGGGGGTGGCGGCGTCGGTGCGGGCTTCGACCAACTTGACGACCGCGAGCGAGATGTTGTCGCCGGTGCCGGCTGCGCGCTCGCGGCCGAGCGCGACCAGGCGTTCGGCGGCGGCGCGCGCGGGGAACTCCTGCAGGGTCGAGGCGAGCTCGAACTCGGTGAAGTGCGCCCAAAGCCCGTCCGAGCACAGCAGGAAGCAGTCGCCGGCGAGCGGCGACTCCTCGCGGCCGTAGTCGATGCGCGGCTCGCGGTCGCTGCCCAGGCAGGACAGCAGCACGTTGCGCTGCGGGTGGCGCAGCGCGGCGCGATCGTCCAGGCGGCCCTTGCGCACCAGCTCGGCGACCAGCGAGTGGTCGCCGCTCACCGACATCGTGCGCGTGCCGCGGAAGTGGTACATGCGCGAGTCGCCGCAGTGCGCCCAGTAGGCCTTGCCCTGCTGCATCATGAAGACGACCGCGGTGCTGTGCGGGTCCTGCTCGCTGGTGAAGCGGGTCAGCTTGATGACGACGTGGGCCTCGTCGATGATGCTGCGCAGCAGGTGCTCGGGCGTCTCGTGCAGCGGCGCGTAGGCCTCGAAGTTCTGCCGCGCGCGCATCAGCACCTGCTCGGCCGCCATGGCGCCGCCGCTGTGGCCGCCCATGCCGTCCGCGAGCACCGCCATCATCATGCCCGGGCGCTTCGGGTGGCCGAACAGCGCGACGCGGTCCTGCTGTTCCTTGCGGTCGCCCAGATGCATCGCGACACAGGTTTCGGCGGTGAAGGGCATGGGGTCGGGAGTGGAGCTGATCGGGACGGATCACGCCATGATATCAACCCGGATCGGGGAACCGGCGGCGGAATCCGGCCCGGGTCCGCAGCCGGGCGTGAAATCCGTCACGCCCGGTGCGGTTCATCACGGGGCTGGGCCCAGGCGGGCGTCGATCAGCTCGATCCAGTGCAGCACCGGCTTGTCCGTGCCCGCCTGCAGGTGGGTGATGCAGCCGATGTTGGCCGAGGCGATCCGCCCGGCGCCGCCTTCGAGCAGGGCGTCGAGCTTGTTCGCGCGCAGGCGGCCGGAGAGCTCGGGCTGCAGGATCGAGTAGGTGCCTGCCGAACCGCAGCACAAATGCGCGTCGCGCACCGGGGTGAGCGCGTAGCCCGCCGCCGTCAGCAGGGACTCGACCGTGCCGCGGATGCGCTGGCCGTGCTGCAGCGTGCAGGGCGCATGCCAGGCGAGCGGCTCGCGCGGCTGCGCGCGCGCGGCGAGCCGCGCACGCAGGGCCTCGCCCTCGG
>NZ_AMXF01000280.1 GCF_000310225.1 Thauera phenylacetica B4P | reverse complement strand
CGGCATCGCGCTCCACCTGGCTCGCGCCGAGGGCACGGCGGCGGGCCTGGTGCTCGACCACGGCGCGGGGGACGCCCCCGCCACCCTGCCCGCAGACTGCGTGATCGCCGCCACCGGCGCGCGCGCCCTGCCCTGGTTGCGCGAGAGCGGCCTGGCCTGCGACGCGGACGGCTGGGTCGCGGTCGACGCCGGTCATCGCAGCGTCTCGCATCCCTTCATCCACGCCGCCGGCGACGTGTGCACCCGCGCCACGCCAGGGTTCACGCGCTCGGGCGTGCATGCGGTCCACGCCGGCCCGGTGCTCGCCGCCAACCTCCTCGCCGCCGTGGACGGCGTCGCGGAAGGTGAGCCCAGGCGCAGCTACCTGCCGCGCACACGCTCGCTGTACCTGATCGCCACCGGCCCCCGCCACGCCATCGCCTCGTGGGGACGCTGGTCGGCCGAAGGCCGCTGGGTCTGGCACTGGAAGGACTACCTGGACCGCGGCTTCATCGCGCGTCACCGGTGCGCAGCCATCCTGCCGGTGTAAGAATCCGCGGAGCACATGCGACAAAGCCCGAAACCCTATCCTCCCCCCCCCCTCTTTCCGGAGCCCCGCCATGCACGAACTCGTCCAGGACTACTACGGCCGCACCCTGCAGTCCTCCGCCGACCTCAAGACCTCGGCCTGCTGCGACGCGAGCGCGCTGCCGGCAGCACTGAAGCCGGTGCTCGGGCGCATCCACCCCGAGGTGTTGGCGCGCTACTACGGCTGCGGCCTGGTGAGCCCGCCCCTGCTCGAGGGCTGCCGCGTGCTCGACCTCGGCTGCGGCTCGGGGCGCGACGTGTATGCGCTCGCCCAGCTCGTCGGCGAGCAGGGCGAGGTGGTCGGCGTGGACATGACCCCCGAGCAGCTCGCCGTCGCGCGCCGCCACGAGGACTACCACCGCGCGGCCTTCGGCTTCGCGCGCAGCAACGTGCGCTTCCTGGCGGGCTACATCGAGCGCCTCGGCGAGCTGGGCCTGGAGGACGCGAGCTTCGACGTGATCGTGTCCAACTGCGTGATCAACCTGTGCCCGGACAAGGCCGCGGTGCTGCGCGAGGTCTTCCGCCTGCTCAAGGCGGGCGGCGAGTTCTACTTCTCCGACGTGTATGCCGACCGCCGCGTGCCCGCCGCGGTGCGCGACGACCCGGTGCTATACGGCGAGTGCCTGGGTGGCGCGCTTTACTGGCAGGACTTCCTCGCGCTGGCCCGCGCCGCCGGCTTCGCCGACCCGCGCCTGGTCGAGGATCGCCCGCTCGCGGTGACCGACGCGGCGCTCGTGGCCAAGCTGGGGAACATCCGCTTCTTCTCGGCGACCTGGCGGCTGTTCCGGCTCGACGGCCTCGACAGCGCCGGGGAGGACTACGGCCAGGCGGTGGTGTATCGCGGCACGCTGCCCGGGGAGCCCGTGCGCCTCGCGCTCGACAAGCGCCACGCCTTCGATGCGGGCCGCGTCGTGCCGGTGAGCGGCAACACCTGGCGCATGTTGCACGACAGCCGGCTGCGGCCGCACTTCGACTTCATCGGCAGCTTCGAGCGCCACTACGGCCTCTTCGCCGGCGAGGGGCCGGCCATGCCCTTCGACACCGCGTCGCCCGCCGCGGACGCGGACAACCCGGCGCCCCCACTGGCGCAAGCACCGACGGCGGCACCCATGACCCTCGGCAGCGCGGCGCGCAAATCTTGCTGCTGAAGCCCACGCGGCGATGGCCGGCCCGTCCGCTTGCGGTCAGGCGCGGCCGTGGCGAGTGCCGCCCCGTCTCCATCTCCTCCGCCGCCGTCACCTCGCCGACCTCCGCCACCTCCCCGGAACTCCAATGAAGAAAACCCTCCTGCTGCTGCTCGTGCTCGCGCTCGCCGCCGGTTTCTTCGCCAGCGGACTGCATCGCCAGCTCGATCTCGACACCCTCAAGGCGGGGATGGGCGGCTTCGCCGCCTGGCGCGCAGATTCGCCGCTGCTCGTCGCCGCGCTCTACTTCGCCGCCTATGTGGCGGTGACCGCGCTGTCGCTGCCGGGCGCGGCGGTGATGACGCTGGCCGGCGGCGCGCTGTTCGGGCTGGGCTGGGGGCTGCTGATCGTATCCTTCGCATCCACGATCGGTGCCACGCTGGCCTTCCTGGTCTCGCGCCACCTGCTGCGCGACAGCGTGCATGCGCGCTTCGGCGAGCGCCTGCGCGCGATCGACCAGGGCATCGCGCGCGACGGCGCGTTCTACCTGTTCTCGCTGCGCCTGGTGCCGGCCTTCCCCTTCTTCCTGATCAACCTGCTGATGGGGCTCACCCCGATCCGCACGCGCACCTTCTACTGGGTGAGCCAGCTCGGCATGCTGCCCGGCACGCTGGTGTACGTGAACGCGGGCACCGAGCTCGGCGCGGTGGACAGCCTGGCCGGCGTGCTGTCGCCGGGCCTCGTCGCCTCCTTCGTGCTGCTCGGCCTGTTCCCGCTGCTCGCGCGCTGGGGGGTCGAGCGCGTGCAGGCGCGCCGGGTGTATGCCGGGTGGACGCGGCCGAAGCGTTTCGAACGCAACCTGGTCGTGATCGGCGCCGGCGCCGCCGGTCTGGTGACCTCCTACATCGCCGCGGCGGTGAAGGCCAAGGTCACCCTGGTGGAGGCCGGGCGCATGGGCGGCGACTGCCTCAACACCGGCTGCGTGCCGAGCAAGGCGCTGATCCGCAGCGCGCGGCTCGCCCACCAGATCCGCCACGCCGAGCGCTACGGCCTGGAGCCTGGCGAGCCGGCGATCGACTTCCGCAGGCTGATGGCGCGGGTGCGCGCGGTGATCCGCAAGATCGAGCCGCACGACAGCGTGGAGCGCTACACCGCACTCGGCGTCGAGGTGCTGCAGGGCCGCGCGCGTATCGTCGACCCGTGGACGGTCGAGGTGGCACTCAACGAGGGTGGCACGCACCGGCTCAGCACCCGCAACATCGTCATCGCCACCGGCGCGCGGCCGACGGTGCCGGCCCTGCCCGGGCTGGAGGCGGTGGGCTACCTCACCAGCGACACGCTGTGGGATGCCTTCGCCGAACTCGACACCCCGCCGCGCCGGCTGCTGGTGCTGGGCGGCGGGCCGATCGGCTGCGAGCTCGCGCAGGCCTGCGCGCGCCTCGGCTCGCAGGTGGTGCTGGTGGGCCGCGCGCCGCAGCTGCTGCCGCGCGAGGACGCCGACGTCGCCGCCTTCGCCCGCGCCGCGCTGGAGGCCGACGGTGTCGAGGTGCTGACCGGGGTCGCGGCGCTGCGTTGCGAGCGGGAGCCGTCCGCGGAGGGCATGGACAAGTTCCTCGTCGTCGCCGACCCCGCCGGCGGCGGCGAGCGCCGCATCGGCTTCGACACCCTGCTGTGCGCGGTCGGCCGCAGCGCGCGCCTGGAGGGCTTCGGCCTGGAGGCGCTTGGCATCCCGGCCGAGGGGACGGTGGCGACCAACGACTTCCTGCAGACGCGCTACCCCAACATCCTCGCCGCCGGCGACGTCGCCGGCCCCTTCCAGTTCACCCACGTCGCCGCCCACCAGGCCTGGCACGCGGCGGTCAATGCGCTCTTCGGCCACCTGCGCCGCTTCCGCGTCGACTACCGCTTCGTGCCCCACACCACCTTCATCGACCCCGAAGTCGCACGGGTGGGGCTGAACGAGACCGAGGCCCACGCGCGCGGCATCACCTTCGAAGTCACCCGCTACGGGCTGGACGATCTCGACCGTGCGATCGCCGACGGCGCCGACCACGGCTTCGTCAAGGTGCTGACCGTGCCCGGCAAGGACCGCATCCTCGGCGTCACCATCGTCGGCGAGCACGCCGCCGAGCTGCTCGCCGAGTTCGTGCTGGCGATGAAGCACGGCCTCGGGCTCAACAAGGTCCTCGGCACCATCCACACCTACCCGACCTTCGCCGAGGCCAACAAGTACGTCGCCGGCGAATGGAAGCGGGCGCACGCACCGCAGCGCGTGCTCGGCTGGCTGGCGCGCCATCACGCCTGGCTGCGGGGCTGATTACCGGCCGTGTCGCGCTCCGGCCGGGCCACATCCGGCAGCGCCCCGGCAAGGCAGGCGGGACGTCCGCTCACGCGCGCTGGTAGCGGGTCCGGCTCGACAACAGCAGGCCGACGATGGAGGCGAGCCCGGTGATCACCCAGGTCCACTGCCAGCCGCCCACCGTGCCCGCCACCCAGGCCACCAGCGGCGGGCCGAGGAACTGTCCGGCCGAGGAGCACTGCTGCATCCAGCCGACGGTGGTCGACACCGTCTGCTCGCTCGGCGCCACATGCACCGCGAGCGCGAACAGGGTGGCGGGGATCAGGCCGCCGACCGCCGAGAACAGCACCACCGCCAGGTAGCGGGCCACCGGCGCCTCGGCGCTGAGCGGGCTGAAGGCGACGAAGGCGGTCACCGCCATCGCCAGGAAGCCGGCATAGAGCAGGTGGCGGGCGCACACCCCGCGGTGCAGCAGGCGGCCTGCGGCGAGGTTGCCGGTGACGTTCACCAGGCAGGCGAAGGCGGTAAGCAGACCGGCGGCCTGGCCGGAGAGCCCGGCCTGGGCGTAGATCGACGGCAGGAAACCGATGACCGCCAGCCACTGGCTGGAGTACATCGAGAAGGTGATCGCCACCCGCCACGGCCCCGCGCTGCCGAGCGTGGCGCGCAGGCGTGCAGCCCATCGGGCGCTCGCGGCGAGCGGGACGCCGGCAGGGA
>NZ_AMXF01000279.1 GCF_000310225.1 Thauera phenylacetica B4P | reverse complement strand
GCAGGCGCGAATGCAGCGCCCGAGCGCGCGACGCCCACCGCCTCCCCAACCACCGAATTCGCGGCTGCCGCCGCTCCTACAGGGCGCGGCGGATCGTGCAGCCGCGTCGGGCGCGGAAACGCCCCGCACGCGCGACGGTGCATGTAGGAGCGCCGGCAGGCGCGAATGCAGCGCCCGAGCGCGCGACGCCCACCGCCTCCCCAACCACCGAATTCGCGGCTGCCGCCGCTCCTACAGGGGCGCGCCGGATCGTGCCCGACCTCCCTGCGACCAGGGCTGGAAGCGACGGCCGTCGAAATGCCAGCTCAGGAAGTCGCCGCGATGCTCGCCCTCGTTGAGGAAGAGCCCGAGCACCAGGTCGAGCGGCTCGCGGTAGTAGGTCGAGCCGGTCTCGGTGTCGCTGTCGAGGAGCGGCGCAGCCAACACCTCAAGCACCACGGCGGGCTTTCCATCGCGCGGATAACGGCGGTTGCGCAGCCCCGGCTTCCAGGTGACGAGATCGCCGGGCCGGAAGGTGTGGCGAGCCTCGAGCGACTGGTAACGCTCGACCAGCGCCTGGGCGAGCGTGTCCAGCGGCGAGTCGAGCGGGTCGTCGTCGAGCAGCAGCGGGGCGGTTTGCGGGTCGCCGAGACCGATCCGGTCGAGCAGCGCACGGGACGAGAGGGGGTCTTTCTTCCTGGGTTCCACGGTGGGGTCTCCATCGGTTGCGGTGACGGCATTCGACCCCGCAGATGCGTCACCCGGTGTCGCACACAGGCCGACAATGGCGGCACGGCAACGACATGGAAATTCTCGCCCGACGACGCCGAAGCCCCGTAGATGCTCGTTCTGGGGTGCTCGATAATTCCATCCGCCTACCCCCGCTCCATGAACCACGTCACGCTCGATTCCGCCGCACCGCACTATGCTTCATCGCACGAGTACAAAGGCAAACGGGGTGAAAGCCCCGGACGCAAAACCACGGACCCCAAGCTGGACGCAGCCGGGTGGCCGGGCTCCCTCGCCCGAGGTGTTCGCCACACCGATGCCGTAGAGCATCCCCTTGGTCCGACGTCTGCCGGCTCGCGCACGACCCGACGACTCAGGACACAAGCGCCAACGGCGCCCCCCCATGACCCTCCTCTCCCGCCTGTACACCTACCGCGCCACCGAAGCGCGCAGCCCGACCGAGGATTTCCTCAGCGAGGCCTTCTGCGAATGGCTCGTCCTCGCCGCCCAGGCGGGGATCATGGACCGCGTGCTGCGCGAGCTCCTGCAACTGCCGGCGTCGCAATGCCCGCCGGCCGCCTACGATTTCGCCTCCATCCGCTGGTCCACCCAGCACCGGATCGGCCCCGGCTACCGCGGAACCGGCAAGCGCCCCGACCTCGTCGGCCAGGGCAAGGACTTCTTCCTGCTGATCGAGAACAAGATCGGCGCCGCCTTCACCCAGCACGAGGACGAAGACGGCAGCGCGCATCAACTCGCGCTCTATCGCGACTACCAGCAACGCCAGGACCTGCCCTACGGCGGAACCGTGCTGCTGACCCACCACACCCTCCCGCCTCCGGACTGGACCGGCCCCGTCCTGCCGTGGTCGCGCACGCACCGCTGGCTCGTCCGGCTGCTCGGGACCTTGCCGGCAAGAGGCAAACCCGCGGAAGAAGCCCTGAAGTACTGGACCCGACACCTGATCGCCTTCATCGAGGAAAACCAAATGAACGGAACCCGCATCGCCTTGAGCGACCTCATCGCGATTCCCGCCTACGAGCGCCTGCAGGACGGCATGCGCGGCCTGGCCGCCATCGCGCGCAAGGAGCTCACTACGCTTTGCAAAGGCTACGCCTGGGGCGACTTCAAGGTCCCGCACGGGTGGACAAACGGCGAGTTCAACGAATCGCAGTTCTTCGGCGGCCTGCTCACACCCGACGGGGTCAAGGCGAACGACTCCTCTCTGATCGTCTGGCTCGGCGTCCTCGCCAAACCCGCCTATGGCATCGGCCCGCACATCGACGGCATCCCCGAGCTGTCGGTGGGTATCGGCTTATGGACCGAGCAGCCGCCGAGCGCCCCGGAATGCACCGGGCTGACCGAGCGCCTGCGCCAGGATCTTTCGGCCCTTGCACCGAACATGAATTGGGAAGTCGATTGGATGCCGCACGCTGCCGACGATGAGATCTTCTCCCTGGTCGCCCGCGCTCGCCTGTCACTCATCGAATTGCATCAGCAGACCGGCGAAGACTTCTGGGACGACGCGGCACAGTCTTTTTTCAACACAGCGGGAAAGGCGGTTTTCAGCCTGCCGGCCGAGATCTGGGAGAAGTTCCGCACGCTGGAGTCTTAAGCCCGCGGATACACCCGTCATGGCCGTATCCAAAGACCGCATCGACCGCCTCGCCCAGCTCGAAGCCCTGATCCCCCGCCACGCCCCCGTCGAGAACTGCCCCGACCCGGGCCGGCTGGTCGATCGGATGGGCAAGCACTACGCCCACCACGCCAGCCCCGCCGCCCGCCGTCGCGCCATCCAGCGCGACCTGGAGGAGCTGGTCGCCGACGCGCGCATCGAGCCGGTCAACCCGGGCGGCAAGCCGCTGCGTTACCGGCGGCTACGGGAGGACACGGCGAGCGATCCCTACCTGTGGGATTACGCGCGCCGCTCGATCGAGAACATCCTCGCGGCCGAACTGCCTGCCGGCCAGCTCGACGCGGTGTGGCAGCGCATGCTCGAGCCCGACAGCGGCACCGGGCTCGACGCGTCCCGGCTGCGCATCCTCAGTGACAGCCAGCGCCTGCAGCCCGCCGCGATCCGCGACGGCGCGCTGGCCGACGTGCTGGAAGCGCTGACGCGCGCGCAGACGCTGGTGATCGGCTACCGCGACGCCGCCGACAAGCTCACCCGCCCGGTGATCCATCCGCAGGCCCTGCTGCAGCGCGGCCCGCGGGTGTATCTGTTCGCGATGAAGAACGACGAGGCGCTGGTGCGGATGTACGCGCTGCATCGCATCACCTCGTCGGCGCTCGGCAGCGAGCCGGCGCGCAAGGCGGCCGACTTCGACCTCGACCGCGAGATCCGCCGCGGCAACGCCGACTCCGGCACGGGAGACCGATACTGAAAACGCCAGCGGCACCCCCAGGGGCGCCGCTGGCGTTTTCAGGATGCAGCGCCTACGCAGCAGCTGCGGGGACGTCTGTCACTTCTCCTGGATGCGTCCGATGTAGTCGATCAGCGCCATGATGCGGCCGCGAACGAAAACCTCCGGGTTGAAGGGCACGCCCATGTAGGCGGGCCAGTTGCTTCCGGCCTCGGCGCGGAGCTCCTGGCCCCACACCGGCATCTCGCGCGTACCGTGGAAGAAGGCCTCTTCCCGACCATCGATCAGCGCCTCGAGCGCCATCACCGGCACCACGCCCTTGTTGTTCTTCGCGATCATCGTCAGGTCGGACGGCTTCTTGACCAGGTTGGTGGCGAACGGGCCGTTGCCCTTGCCATCGACACCATGACAGGCGGCACACTTCGAGTCGTAGATGTGCTTTCCATAATCCTGCTGCTGCACCGCATCGGCGGCCTGGGAAATGGGCGCACCCAAGGACATCGCCAGCGTCAGCGTCAGCGTCAGCGTCAGCGTCAGCGTCAGCGCAATCATCGCAAATCGTCTCATGACAAACTGCTTTCGAGGGGGGCCCAGAACGCGCCCTGGATTGAGAAAAACATTTCTTGGAAACGCATCTCGGACGACAAATCCAGCTTTAATGCATCGAACTGCATCGCATCTACATGGATCCTGAGGTTTTCCCGTTTATCCCGAATGGATCTTTTCCTTGTTACAGCTCAATTTGAGAGCTAGTCCATGTGCAAGGATTTTTCCAGGACTATTTCACCCGTAACGGATGGCCCACCATGCATATTTATGGAGCAATCAAGGCCTGCTATACGCTGCCCGATCGACGGCGCCTGAAAGCCCCGCCCCCGGGGCGAGCCACAATGCGACACCTCGCGTCGCAAAAATCCGGATCATGTCGGCAATGCCCCACGCCCCCGCAACGAACACTCCAGCCATGACCACCGACCGCCCCGTCCCACCCCTCCCCCCCGGCTTCATCGCCCTGCACGGCAACCGCATCGAGACCCTGCTCGACACCGTCGCCGGCTGGCTGGCGCAGCACCCGCTCGCGCCGCTCGAGTCCGAGGTGATCCTGGTGCAGAGCAACGGCATGGCCGAGTGGGTGAAGATGGCGATCGCGCGCCGGGCGGGGGTGTGCGCGGCGGCGGCGGTGCAGCTGCCGGCGCGCTTCCAGTGGCAGACCTACCGCCAGGTGCTCGGGCGCGCGCAGGTGCCGGCGCGCTCGCCGCTGGACAAGACCGCGCTCGCCTGGCGGCTGATGCGGCTGCTGCCCGAGGTGCTCGCCGAGCCGGGCTTCGCGCCGGTGGCCGGCTATCTGGCCGAGGACGACCCCGGCCGCCGCTTCCAGCTCGCGCTGCGCATCGCCGACCTCTACGACCAGTACCAGGTGCATCGGCCCGACTGGCTCGACACCTGGGGCGAGGGGCACGAGGTCCTCGTGGACGCCGGCCGCTTCGAGACGCCGCTGCCCGAGGATCAGCGCTGGCAGGCGCGCCTGTGGCAGCGCGTGCTCGACGAGCTCGAGCCGCAGCAGCGCGCGCTCACCCGGCCGCAGCTGCACGACCGCGTGCTCGCCGCGCTGGAGGCCGCGGCCGAGGACGCTGCCCCGCGCCCGGCC
>NZ_AMXF01000278.1 GCF_000310225.1 Thauera phenylacetica B4P | reverse complement strand
CTCGCCAGCGCATCGGCCACCACCGGCGCCGCGGCGCTCGCCGCCGTCGCGACCGGGGCGGCCGGCACGACCGGCGGCGCCTTGGCCCCGTCGACCGGATCGGCGAGGAAGAGGTCCTCGGGCAGATGCTCCGGGCGGATCTCGCGCTCGCCCTCGTCGAGCAGCGCGACCGCGACCCGGATCACGTTCTGCAGCTGGCGCACGTTGCCCGGCCAGCCGTGGCGCTCGACGAAGCGCATCACCTCGTCGCCGATCCACACGCCCTGCAGCCCGGCCTCGCGACACTCGCGGGCGAGGATGCGCTCGACGATGCAGCGGATGTCGCTGCGCTCGCGCAGCGCGGGCAAGGTCACGGTGAGGCTGTTGACGCGGTAGTAGAGGTCCTCGCGGAACTCGCCGCGTGCCACCGCATCGCGCAGCACGCGGTGCGTCGCGCACACCAGCGAGATGTCGACCGGGATGGACTTCACCGAGCCGACCGGCGTCACGCAGCGCTCCTGCAGCACGCGCAGCAGCCGCGCCTGCATGCCCAGCGGCATGTCGCCGATCTCGTCGAGGAAGAGCGTGCCACCGTGCGCCTGCTGGATCTTGCCGATCGCGCCCTCCTTGCGCGCGCCGGTGAAGGCGCCGCCGACGTAGCCGAAGAGCTCGGACTCGATCAGCGTCTCGGGCACCGCGGCGCAGTTGAGCGCGACGAAGGGCTTGTCGGCACGCGGCCCGCTGTTGTGGAAGGCCTGCGCGAAGAGCTCCTTGCCCACGCCCGACTCGCCCTGGATCAGCAGCGGGATGTCCTTGCCGAGGATGCGCCGCGCACGATCGACCGCGCGCCCGATGCCCACGTCGCCGGTGGCCAGATCAGCGAGCGTGATCGGCCCCTCTGACGCCTTTACCGGCGCCGCCTTCACCACCGCAGCCGGGGGCGCGCAGCCGACCGCCGCAGGCATCGGCTCCGCCGCGAGACTGCGCCCGCCCTCCCCGGCCTGGGCCGCGCCGAAGGCGGTGAAGCGCGGGCGCAGCGAGCGCAGCTGGACATGGATCTCGGTACCGTCGCGCAGGCCGAGCCGGATCAGCGCGTCGCTCGAGCTCATCGCGCGATCGACCACCTTCCCCAACCCCTGGCGGAAGAGCTCGGCGAACGAGGCTCCGCCGCCGCACTCGACGCGGCGCCCGATCCACTCGCGCGCGATCGAGTTGGCGCCCGCCAGGTGGCCTTCCGGCGTCACCGCCACCAGGCCCTCCTGCAGGCTGCCGACGTACTCCGGACGTTCATGGAAGGCGACCAGGATGTGGTTGGCGAACTCGGCCTCGAAGAGCCGCTTCTCGATCAGCTGCACCGACAGCCGCACCAGGCCGAGCGAATGGCGCTGGTGCATGCGCTGCTCGCAGGACACGTCGAGCACGCCGGCGAGCGCCCCGCGCGGGTCGCGGATCGGCGCCGCGGTACAGGACAGGAAGCCGTTGCGGTCGAGGTAGTGCTCGCCCCCCAGAACCACCGTGGGCGCGGCGGTCGCGATCGCGGTCCCGATGGCGTTGGTCCCTCGCGCAGCCTCGCTCCAGCACGCGCCCGGCTGCAGCGCCACCCGGCTCGCGCGGTCGACGAACTCGGCGTCGCCCAGGCTGTGCAGGATCATGCCCTGCGGGTCGGACAGGATCACCAGGCTGCCCGAGGCACGGATCTGCTCGAACACGTGCTCCATGACGCCGCTGGCGTAGTCGAGCACGCCGCGGTTGCGCTCGCGCGCCTCGGCCAGCTGCAGGCGGCCGGCGTTATCGACGTCGCTGCGCCCGTCGGGCTCCATCCCGCGCTCGCGGCAACGCAGCCACGACTCGATGATGAGCGGGGACAGGCCCGCCTCGGGGGCGCGCCCCTCGGCGAAGAACTGGCTGCGCGCCAGGCGGATCGCGTCCTCGCGGACGGCTGGCGCCGTCACGGTCTGTTGCATGACTTCCATATCTCCTCCGGGCAGCCTTGCCGGACGATGTGCCGGCGGTCACCTCTTGTCGCTCTTCGACTTCGATTCAAAATGTAGCACCTGATGCGGATCGATACAAACCCGCTGCTCCGCCGGCCGAGGAGCAAGCAGGAATCCTGCCAGCCCGGTGGCGATACGGCGGCTGCGCCCCCTGCCCGCAAGGATTCCGCTCGCCGGGCGCATGTGGCACAGGGATTGCAGTAGGACCTGCATCCGGGGTGAACCGGACCTGATCTACAACCGCCTCGCCGACAGCCTCGACGAGTCGCGCGCCACCAACGCCCGCCTCGAGGCGGACCAGAGCCTCGCGCGCACGATCCAGGCCCGCCTGGAGCAGGAGCGCCGCGCGATCGCGCGCGAGCTGCACGACGAGCTCGGCCAGAGCATCACCGCGGTGCGCTCGATCGCCGGCGCCATCCTGCAGCGCAGCGCCGAGCAGCCCGGCATCCACGGCAGCGCGCAGGCCATCCTCGCCATGACCGGCCACATGCAGGACGGCGTGCACGCGATCCTGCAGCGCCTGCGCCGCGACGCGCCGGCCGCGCACGAGCGCGTCGAGGACACCCTGCAGGCCTACTGCGCGCTGTGGGCCAGCCATCACGAGGGCATCGAGCTGCGCTGCGCGATCGAGCCCCTCGGCGAGACGCAGGGCGCGCCGCTCGACGACGGCGTCGGCCTCGCCCTGCTGCGCGTGCTGCAGGAGAGCCTGACCAACGTCGCCCGCCACGCCCGCGCGCGCACGGTCGAGGTCCGCATCGGCCTGCGCCGCGAGGGCGTCGATCGCGACGGGCAGGCGGAGATCGAGGTCGAGGTGCGCGACGACGGCCGCGGCCTGGGCGCGCAGCCCACCCCCGGTCGCCACGGCCTGGCCGGCATGCGCGAGCGCCTCGCCGAACTCCACGGCCGACTCGAACTGCTCAGCCCGCCCGACGGCGGCCTGTGCGTGCGCGCCCGCCTCCCCCAACCCGTCCCGGTCACGTGATCATGAAACCGCCTTCCCTCCACGCCCTGCGCATCCTGCTCGCCGACGACCACGCGGTGGTGCGCATGGGCTTTCGCCTGCTGCTCGAGGGCGCCGGTGCCGAGGTCGTCGGCGAGGCCGACTGCGGCGAGGCGGCCGTGCAGGCCTTCGGTCCGCTGCAACCCGACCTGCTGCTGATGGACGTGTCGATGCCGGGCATCGGCGGCCTCGGCGCGCTCGAGCGTGTGCTCGCCCACCACCCCGGCGCGCGCGTGCTGATGCTGTCGGCGCACGATGACGCGCAGATCCCCGCGCGCGCGCTGCGCGCCGGCGCGGGCGGCTACCTGTCCAAGCGCGCCCATCCGGACGAACTGCTGCATGCGGTGGCCACGGTCGCGCGCGGCCAGCGCTACATCGACCCGGCGATCGCGCCCGCCCTCGCGCTCGCGCAGTTTGCCGGCGGCGGCGACCCCATCGCCGCGCTCACCGAGAAGGAGTTCGCCGTCTTCCTGCAGCTCGCGCGCGGACGCAGCGTGGCCGAGATCGCCGAGAGCCACAGCCTGAGCCCGAGCACGGTGGGCACCCACCTCTACCACATCAAGCAGAAGCTCGAGGTCTCCAACGCCGCCGAGATCGCGCTCGTCGCGGTGCGCTGCGGGCTCATCGAAGTCTAGCGCCGAGGGCGTCGGCGCCCGCGGAGCAGAGGCCGGGCCAGCTCGTGCCGCGGAAATTATATTGACGCGAACGTCAACTTCCCCTTATACATTCCGGCGACCACAAGGGCACACCGAGGAGAGGCGGGAATGAGCAAGGACAAGGATCCGCAGGACTTTCTGGCACCGAGCCATTACTTCGACTACGAGCACCCGCGCGTGCGCGCCTTCATCGAGGAGAGCGTGGGCGACGCGGTCGACCCCGTCGAGCGCGCGGTGAAGCTGTACTACGCGGTGCGCGACGGCATCCGCTACGACCCCTACCGCTTCTATATGCGCAAGGAGTACTTCACCGCCAGCCGCACCCTGATCGAGGGCGCCGCCTACTGCGTGCCCAAGGCCAACCTGCTCACCGCGGTCGCGCGCGGCGCCGGCATCCCGGCGCGCGTGGGCTTCGCCGACGTGCGCAACCACCTCAGCACCGAGCGCCTGCGCCAGCTGGTCGGCGGCGACGTGTACCGCTGGCACGGCTACGTCGCCATGTACCTCGAGGGGCGCTGGGTGAAGGCGACGCCGGCCTTCAACCTGCAGATGTGCGAGCGCTTCGACGTCCACCCGCTCGAGTTCGACGGCCGCGCCGACTCGCTGATGCACCCCTACAACGCGCGCGACGAGCGCCACATGGAGTACGTGAAGGAGCGCGGGACCTTCGACGACTTCCCCTTCGAGGCGCTCGTCGCCGACATGTGGGCGCACCACCCGGGCCTGGTCGAGGCGGCCGAGGCCGACCTGAAGGGCGACTTCGAGCACGAGGCCATGGTCGACCGCTGAGCGGGCGCAGCGCAGGAGCGGTGCTTGCCCGCTCCCACCGCGCCTTCGATCGCGGGGTTGCGGGTGACGCGTTCGCCACCGCTTTGATATAAAGCAGGCATGAAACACGCATCCCGTGCGGGCGAACGATGAGCGCGCCCGCAGCCCCACCGCGCACCGCGCCCGCCCCTGCGGGCCCCAAGCCTGCGGACTCCGAGCCTGCGGGCCCCGGCCGCACCGACCCCGCCGACTTCGACCTTGCGGACCCCGCCGACCTCGTCCTCGCCGGCCCCATCCTGCGCCGGGTCGAGGCGCGCCGGGTCGTGCTCTGGCTCGCCAGCACCCGCCCGCTGC
>NZ_AMXF01000277.1 GCF_000310225.1 Thauera phenylacetica B4P | reverse complement strand
CTGCCGCCCGCCCGCCTCGCCGACACCGCGATCCACCCCGGCGCGCTCGAGCGCGCCCAGGCCGAGCTCGCCGCGCTGCAGCCGCTGTTCCAGCTCACCGGCGCGGTGCATGCGGCGGCGTGGTGCCGGCGCGACGGCAGCGTCGCACTGGTGCGCGAGGACGTCGGCCGCCACAACGCGCTCGACAAGCTCATCGGCGCGCTCGCCACGCGCGGCTGCGGCTTCGACGACGGCTTCGTGCTGATGACCAGCCGCGCCAGCTACGAGATCGTGCAGAAGGCCGCCACCGTCGGCATCGCCGCGATCGCCGCGCTGTCCGCGCCCACCGGCATGGCGGTGCGCCTGGCCGAGGCCGCCGGCGTCACGCTGGTCGGCTTCGCGCGCGGCCACCGCCACAGCGTCTACACCCACCCGCAACGCATCCACTGAGCGAGGAGTCCGCGATGACCACCGCCACCGCCCGCAACGAGCGCAAGGTTCCGAGCTACTGCTACAACTGCGTCGCCGGCCCCGACTTCATGAACGTCAAGGTGATCGACGGTGTGGCCACCGAGATCGAGCCCAACTTCGCCGCCGCCGAGGTCCATCCCGCGCGCGGTCGCGTGTGCGTGAAGGCGCACGGCCTGGTGCAGAAGACCTACAACCCGCACCGCATCCTGCAGCCGATGAAGCGCACCAACCCGAAGAAGGGGCGCAACGAGGACCCGGGCTTCGTGCCGATCTCCTGGGACGAGGCCCTCGACACCATCGCCGCCCGCCTCGCCGCGGTGCGCGAGAAGGGCCTCATCGACGACTCCGGCCTGCCGCGCGTGGCGGCCAGCTTCGGCCACGGCGGTACGCCGGCGATGTACATGGGCACCCTGCCCGCCTTCCTCGCCGCCTGGGGGCCGATCGACTTCAGCTTCGGCTCGGGCCAGGGCGTCAAGTGCGTGCACTCCGAGCACCTCTACGGTGAGTTCTGGCACCGCGCCTTCACCGTCGCCGCCGACACGCCCAACTGCCGCTACGTGATCTCGATCGGCAGCAACGTCGACGCCTCCGGCGGCCCGTGCGCGGTCACCCGCCACGCCGACGCGCGCGTGCGCGGCTACAAGCGCGTGCAGGTCGAGCCCCACCTGTCGATCACCGGCGCCTGTGCGTCCGAGTGGGTGCCGATCCGCCCCAAGACCGACCCCGCCTTCATGTTTGCGCTGATCCACGTGCTGGTGTGCGAGCACGGCGTCGGCGAGCTCGATCTGCCCTTCCTGCGCGACCGCACGTCCTCGCCCTACCTGGTCGGCCCCGACGGCCTCTACCTGCGCGACCCCGAGACCGCCAAGCCACTGGTGTGGGATCCCGCCGCCGGCCGCGCCATGCCTTTCGACACCCCGGGCGTCCAGCCCGCGCTCGAGGGCCGCTTCCGCGTCGCCGCGGCGCTCACGGTGGATGCGGACGACGCGCGCCAGCCGCTCGCCGACGTGGAGGGCGTGCCCGCCCACACGATGCTGGTCGAGCACATGCGCAAATACACGCCGGAGTGGGCGGAGGGCATCAGCGACGTGCCCGCGGCCACCATCCGCCGCATCGCCGGCGAGTACCTCGAGAACGCGCAGATCGGCGCCACCATCGAGGTGGACGGCGCCACCCTGCCGCTGCGCCCGGTCGCGGTCACCCTCGGCAAGTCGGTGAACAACGGCTGGGGCGCCTTCGAGTGCTGCTGGGCGCGCACCGTGCTCGCGACCCTGGTGGGCGCGCTCGAGGTACCGGGCGGCACCCTCGGCACCACCGTGCGGCTGAACCGCCCCCACGACGACCGCCACCTCAGCGTCACCGCCGGCGAGGACGGCTTCATGGCGCAAAAATTCAACCCCACCGACAAGGAGCACTGGGTCGCCCAGCCCACCGGGCGCAACGCCCACCGCACCCTGGTGCCGATCGTCGGCAACTCGGCGTGGAGCCAGGCGCTCGGCCCCACCCAGCTGGCCTGGATGTTCCAGCGCGAGGTGCCGCGCGACTTCAACATGCCCAAGCCGACCCTGCCCGACATCTGGTTCATCTACCGCTCCAACCCGGCGATCTCGTTCTGGGACACGCCCAGCCTCGTGGAGACGATCGCCACCTTCCCCTTCACCGTGTCCTTCGCCTACACGGTGGACGAGACCAACTTCTTCGCCGACCTGCTGCTGCCCGAGGCCACCGACCTCGAATCCCTGCAGATGATCAAGGTCGGCGGCACCAAGTTCGTCGAGCAGTTCTGGACCGCACGCGGCGTGGTGCTGCGCCAGCCGGCGGTCGAGCCGCAGGGCGAGGCGCGCGACTTCACCTGGATCAGCACCGAGCTGGCGCGCCGCACCGGCCTGCTCGAGCCCTACAACAAGGCGATCAACCGTGGCGCCGGCGGGGTCTCGCCGCTCGCCGGCGAGGGCTACGACTTCAGCCTCGACCCCACCCGCACGCACGAGGTCGACACGATCTGGGACGCGATCTGCCGCGCCGCGAGCACCGACCTCTCGCAGGGCCGGGAGACCCACGACCTCGCCTGGTTCAAGGAGCACGGCTTCTACACCGTGCCGATGCCACAGCGCTCGTGGTACCTGAGCCCAACCATGGCCGAGAAGGGCCTGCGCTACGAGCTGCCCTACCAGGAGCGCCTGCTGCGCATCGGCCGCGAGCTCGGCAACCGCCTGCACGAGCACGACATGCACTGGTGGGACACCCAGCTCTCCGAATACACCGCCCTGCCCGAATGGCACGACGTCCCCGGGCGCTGGGAGCAGGCCCTGGTCGACAGCGGCGCGAAGCCCGAGGACTACCCGCTGTGGCTGCTCGCCACCAAGAGCATGCAGTACCACACCGGCGGCAACGTCAGCATCGCGCTGATGCGCGAGGTCGCGCAGAACGTGCGCGGCCACGCCGGGGTGATCATGAACGCCAACACCGCCAAGGGCCTCGGCATCGCCGACGGCGACCGCGTCGAGATCCGCTCGCACATCGGCGCCACCTACGGCAAGGCGGTCCTCGCCCACGGCATCCGCCCCGACACCCTGGTGATCCCGGGCCAGTTCGACCACTGGGCCACGCCGGTCGCCAAGGACTTCGGCATGCCCAGCCTCAACACCGTGGCGCCGATGTCGCTCGAGCTCACCGACGCCACCGGCTCGGGCGCCGACATCGTGCGCGTGGCGATCCGCCGTCTCGAAGGGAGCAACGTGCAATGACCCGCTATGTGATGAGCATCGACCTGCGCCGCTGCGTGGGCTGCCAGACCTGCACCGCGGCGTGCAAGAACGCCAACGCCACCCCGCCCGGTGTGCAGTGGCGCCGCGTGCTCGACCTCGAGACCGGCGAGTTTCCCGACGTCCGCCGCAGCTTCCTGCCGACGGCCTGTATGCACTGCGCCGAGCCGCCGTGCGCGGAGGTCTGCCCCACCGAGGCGACGCAGAAGCGCCGCGATGGCCTGGTCACCATCGACTACGACGTCTGCATCGGCTGCGCCAACTGCGTGATGGCCTGTCCCTACGAGGCGCGCTCGATCGTGCACGAGCCGCGCTTCGCCTACGGCGACCAGCCGATCGCCTCCGAGGCGATCCGTTTCGACCCCTCGCGCATCTCGGTGGCGACCAAGTGCACTTTCTGCAAGGAGCGCATCGACGCCGCCGCGGCGAGCGGGCGCATCCCCGGGCGCGACCCCGAGGTCACCCCGGCCTGCGTCAACTCCTGCATCTCGGGCGCGATGGTCTTCGGCGACATCGACGACCCCGACAGCCCGGTCAGCCGCCTGCTCGCAAAGACGCAGCACTTCCACATGCACGAGGAGCTCGGCACCGGGCCGAGCGTCTATTACATCTGGGATCACCCCTGATGAAACCGAACCGTCCCCCTCTCCCCGGCCAGCCCGCGCCCCGCCTGCAGCAGCACTGGGACTGGCGCGCCGCCGGCAACTTCATCTGCGGCGGCAGCGGCGGCGGGCTCGTCCTGTTCGCCGGGCTCGCCGGCCTCACCGGCGTCGAGGTGCGCCCGCAGCTCGCCGCCGGCCTCGTCCTCGTGGCGCTCGGGCTGCTCTGCGTCTGGTTCGAGATCGGCCGGCCGTGGCGTGCGCTCAACGTCTTCCGCCACATCCGCACATCGTGGATGACGCGCGAGGCCTCGGTCGCGCTCGCGCTGTTCGGCGCCGGCGCGCTCGCGCTGCTCACCGCGCACCCCGCCGCGCAGGCGCTCGCCGGCCTGTGCGGCCTCGCCTTCGTGTATGCGCAGGCGCGCATCCTCGCCGCCGACAAAGGCATCCCCGCCTGGCGCCACGCGCGCTGCGCGCCGCTGGTTCTGGGCACCGGGCTGGCCGAGGGCGCGGGCCTGATCGCCGCGACCCTGACGGGCGGGTTGCAGCTCGCCGCCGCGCTCGTCCTGGTGCTCGCCCTGTCCGCCCGCCTGCTCTTGTGGAGACGCTACCTCGACGGCCTGCGCGCCGATCGCGCGCCGGCGGCCAGCGTGCAGGCCTTCGACGCGATCGCGCCGCGACTCGCGATGCTGGGCCACGTCCTTCCGGTCGGGCTCGCACTGCTCGCGCTCGCCGCAAACCTGGCCGGCCTGCCCGGCGCGTGGTTCGCGCTCGCCGCGGCGGGCCTGCTCGCGGTCCTGGTCGGCTGGTGGTTCAAATACACGCTGATCCGCCGCGCCGCCTTCACCCAGGGCATCGCGCTCAAGCACCACCCCGTACGCGGCGGCAAGCCCGCGGGCGTCGCCACCGCCACGCGGCTCGGCAACGCCTGAACGGCCACGCGGCCGGGC
>NZ_AMXF01000276.1 GCF_000310225.1 Thauera phenylacetica B4P | reverse complement strand
CCGACCGCCGTTTTCGCAGCTGCCGCAGCTCCTACAGGGGGGCGGGACGCGCGACGGTTTTGTAGGAGCGCCGGCAGGCGCGAAGGCGGCGGTGAAATCCGCGCCCGCGTCACCTGCCCGACCGCCGTTTTCGCAGCTACCGCAGCTCCTACAAGGGGGCGGGACGCGCGACGGTTTTGTAGGAGCGCCGGCAGGCGCGAATGCGGCGGTGAAATCCGCGCCCGCGTCGCCTGCCCGACCGCCTCGTTCGCAGCTGCCGCAGTTCCTACAGGGGGGCGGGACGCGCGGCGGTTCGTGTAGGAGCGCCGGCAGGCGCGAATGCAGCCGTGAAATCCGCGCCCGCGTCGCCTGCCCGACCGCCGTTTTCGCAGCTGCCGCAGCTCCTACAGGGGGGCGGGACGCGCGACGGTTTTGTAGGAGCGCCGGCAGGCGCGAATGCAGCCGTGAAATCCGCGCCCGCGTCACCTGCGCGACCGCCGTTTTCGCAGCTGCCGCAGCTCCTACAGGGGGGCGGGACGCGCGGCGGTTTTTAGGAGAAGGCGGCGGTGAAATCCGCGCCCGCGCCGCCTGCCCGACCGCCGTTTTCGCAGCTACCGCAGCTCCTACAGGGGGGCGGGACGCGCGACGGTTTTGTAGGAGCGCCGGCAGGCGCGAAGGCGGCCGTGAAATCCGCGCCCGCGCCGCCTGCCCGACCGCCTCGTTCGCAGCTGCCGCAGTTCCTACAGGGGGGCGGGACGCGCGGCGGTTCGTGTAGGAGCGCCGGCAGGCGCGAAGGCGGCGGCGGAATTCCGCGCCGGCGTCGATTGCGGGTCGCCTCGTTCGCAGCTGCCGCAGCGCCTACAGGGGGCGGGATGCGTGGCGGTTTGTGTAGGAGCGCCGGCAGGCGCGAGTTCGGCGACAGGGGCGCTGCGCGTGCGGTCAGCCCTGCTCGGCGTGGAAGCGGAAGCCGCCGCGGCCGCGGTGCTTGACGGTGTAGAGCGCGGTGTCGGCGCGGCGCTGCAACTCCTCGGCGTCGGCGTCGCCCTGCGGGCCGAGGGCGATGCCGACCGAGGCGCCGATCTGCGCCACGCCCTCGCCGAGCTCGAAGGGCTCGGACATGGACGCGCAGATGCGCGCGGCCACCTCGGCGGCGTCCTCGCGGCCCCCGACCTCGCCGAGGATCACCGCGAACTCGTCGCCGCCCAGGCGCGCCACCGTGTCGGAGGCGCGCACGCAGAGCTGCAGCCTGCGACCGACCTCGACCAGCAGCGCGTCGCCCGCGAGGTGGCCGAAGCGGTCATTGACGCCCTTGAAGCGGTCGAGGTCGACCAGCATCAGCGCGAACTGCTCGCCATGGCGCAGCGCGCTGGCGATCGCGGACTGCAGGCGATCCTCGAACAGGCGGCGGTTGGGCAGGCCGGTGAGCGCGTCGTGGTTGGCGCGGAAGCGCAGCCTCTCCTCGCTCTGCTTGCGCGAGGTGATGTCGGTCATCGTGGCGACGAAGCCCTCGGGCGCGTCGGCCTCGCCGATCCGCACCGCCGACATCCACTGCACGTAGAGGTCGCCGTCCTTGCGCCGGTTCCACACCTCGCCCTGCCAGCGCCCGGTGGCGACCAGCGTGGCGAGGAGATCGCCGAAGAAGGCCGGATCGTGGCGCCCCGAGCCGAGCATGGACGGCGTGCGGCCGAGGACTTCTTCTGCCGCGTAGCCGGTGATCTCGCTGAAGGCGGGATTGACCTGGACGATGCGCAGCGCTGCGTCGGTCAGCATGATGCCCTCGGCCGCGCTGTCGAAGATCGCGCGGTAGCGCGACTCGCTCGCTGCCAGGCGCTGCTCGCTGCGGCGGTGCAGCTCGACCTCGCCGGCGAGGCGGCGGTTGGCCTCGGCGAGCTCACCGGTGCGGCGCTCGATCAGGCGCTCCTGTTCGGCGTTGATGCACCGTACCTGGGCGACGTGGCGCCGGTTGGCGCGCAGCAGGCCGTGCACCAGGCCGGCGGCGAGCAGGCCGGCAAGCACGTAGACGAAGACCGCGCGCGTGCGCAGCTGGTCGCGGCGGGCGATCAGCACCTCGGCCGGCATCGTCACCGAGATACCACCGCGGATGTCCCCCAGCGCGTACCCCTGCTCGGCGTGGCATTGCAGGCAGGGCTCGCGCACCAGCAGCGGCGCCATGTAGCGATGCGCCGGCCCCCTGCCCTGCTCACCGCCCTCCACCAGCGCCAGCACCTCGCGCTCGCCGGCCTCGAAACGCGCGAGCGCCTCGGCCTCCCAGTCGTCGGCGCGGTTCTCCGGGCGGATCGGCTTCAGGCTGGTGATGTGCAGGCGCGCGCCGTCCGCGTGCAGGGCGAGGTCGGCGATCTGGCGCGTCATGTAGGCGGGATTGACCATGGTCAGGCGCACGCCGTCGCTGGTCTGCAAGTCGCGCGCCGGGTGCTGGAGCCAGGGGTTCGGCTGCGTCGTCTCGTCCACCACGACATACACGCCACCGTGCATGGCGTTCCATTCGCGGGTGGTCTCGATGAGCGAGAACAGCGCGGCACCGCGCTCGCGCGCGATCGCGGCGACGCTGCGGTCGATCAGCCGCCACTCGAGCGCGAGCAGCGTGCCGAACAGCAGCACGCCGCAGAGGTAGATGAGCGCGACGATGCGCAGGGGATGCGCATCGCCGGATGCGGGCGCCGACTCCATGTCATCGCCTCCGGTGAGCATGCCTCATTCTATGGACAAAGCACGCGCGCGGGCGTGATGCGTTTCCTCACGCCGGGCAGCCGGCTGCAGCGGCGTGCCGTCCTCGGCCTCCTCGCCGAGGAAGCCGCCGCTCTGATGCGCCCACAGGCGCGCGTACAGGCCGCCGCGGGCGAGCAGGCCGTGGTGGTCGCCCTCCTCGACGATGCGGCCCTTGTCCATCACCACCAGGCGGTCCATCGCCGCGATCGTCGACAGCCGGTGCGCGATCGCGACCACGGTCTTGCCCTCCATCAGGCGGTAGAGGCTGGCCTGGATCGCCGCCTCGACCTCGGAGTCGAGCGCGCTGGTGGCCTCGTCGAGGAGCAGGATGGGCGCGTCCTTCAGCATCACGCGCGCGATCGCGATGCGCTGGCGCTGGCCGCCGGAGAGCTTCACGCCGCGCTCGCCGACGTGGGCGTCGTAGCCGCTGCGCCCCTTGGGGTCGCTGAGGCCGAGGATGAACTCATGCGCCTCGGCCCTTTTCGCGGCGGCGATCATGTCGGCGTCGGTGGCGTCCGGGCGGCCGTAGAGGATGTTGTCGCGCACCGAGCGGTGCAGCAGCGAGGTGTCCTGGGTGACCATGCCGATCTGCGCGCGCAGGCTGTTCTGGGTGACGCCGGCGATGTCCTGGCCGTCGATGAGGATGCGGCCCTGCTCGAGGTCGTAGAAGCGCAGCAGCAGGTTCACCAGCGTCGACTTGCCCGCGCCCGAGCGCCCGACCACGCCGATCTTCTCGCCCGGGCGGATGGTGAGCGTGAAGTCGTCGATGACCCGCCGCGCCTGCGGGCCGGTGGCGCCGTAGGCGAACACGAGCTGCTCGAAGCGCACCTCGCCGCGGCTCACCACGAGCGCCTTCGCGTCCGCGCGGTCGACCACCGCGTGCGGGCGCGACAAGGTGTTGATGCCGTCCTGCACGGTGCCCACGTTCTCGAACAGCGAGGCCATCTCCCACATCACCCAGTGCGACATGCCGTTGAGGCGCAGCGCCATCGCGGTCGCCGCCGCCACTGCGCCGACGCCGACCTGGCCCTGGCTCCACAGCCACAGCGCGACCCCGCTGGTGGCGAGGATCAGGCCCATCGACAGGCTGTGCACGACGATCTCGATGCCGCTCACCAGGCGCATCTGCGCATGCACGGTGTGCAGGAACTCCTGCATCGCGCCGCGCGCGTAAGCAGCCTCGCGGCCGGCGTGGGAGAACAGCTTGACGGTGGCGATGTTGGTGTAGGCGTCGGTGATGCGCCCGGTCATCAGCGAACGCGCGTCGGCCTGCGCGCGCGACACCCTGGAGAGCCGCGGCACGAACCAGCGCAGCACCAGCACATACAGCGCCAGCCAGCCGAGGAAGGGGGCCAGGAACCAGGCGTCGAAGCTCGCCACCACCGCGGTCAGGGTGACGAAGTAGATGACGACGAAGACCAGGATGTCGGTCATGATCAGGCAGGTGTCGCGCACCGCGAGCGCGGTCTGCATGACCTTGGCCGACACCCGGCCGGCGAACTCGTCCTGGTAGAAGCTCATGCTCTGGCCGAGCATCAGGCGATGGAAATTCCAGCGCAGCCGCATCGGGAAGTTGCCCGCCAGGCTCTGGTGCTTGAGCATGGTCTGCACCGCCACCAGCGCGATGCTGCCGACGATGATGGCGGCGAGCAGCAGCAGGGTTCCGCCCTCGTCCGCCCACAGGCGCGCGGGCTCGACCGCCGCCAGCCAGTCGACCACCTTGCCGAGCATGGCGAACAGCAGCGCCTCGAAGGCGCCAATGGTCGCGGTGAGCAGCATCATGCCGAGGATGAAGGGGCGCATGCCCTCGGTGCCCGCCCACAGGAAGGCGAAGAAGCCGCGCGGCGCGGGGCCGGGGGCGGCTTCGGGATAGGGGTCGACGCGGCGTTCGAACCAGCTGAAAGGCACGGCAGTGCTCCGTGATGGGTCCGGCCTGTGACCGGCCGGAGGGGCCGCGGGTGCCCGCGGCAAAGCAAAAAGCCCCGCGCAAGGCGGGGCGGGGTGCCCGACGGGCGGCGGCGCCTGCGCTGCGGCAAGGTCCGCGGCCACCGCCGCTCCATGCGGAGGCGGGGCGGCGTTCGC
>NZ_AMXF01000275.1 GCF_000310225.1 Thauera phenylacetica B4P | reverse complement strand
TGCGCGGGCGCCTGCCCGGGCAGGCCCGCAGGGGCGCTCGTCGCCTGGTCCGCGACGGGCTCTGCAGCCGACTCCGGGAGCGCCGCGGCCGATTCGGGGAGCGCCGCGGCCGATTCCGGCAGCGCCGCAGCTTCGGCCCGCGTCCCGGGCTCAACGGCGGCAGGGAGCACCTCGCCCGCCACGCTCGCCTCGGCGGTCGCCGTGTCGGCACGCGCCTCCTCGAACGCCGGGGTCTCCACCGGCGGCTCGACGGGCGCTTGCGCGCCGGCGAGGTCTTCGGCCGGGACCTCGGCTGCGGCCTGCTCCTCGGCCGCCTGCTCGACGGGCTTGGATTCGTCGACGGACTTGCCGAACTTCTTCTTCAGGAAACCAAACATGAAACGCTCGGGTCAGAGGGGACGTTTTGCGTCGGCGCGCGCGCCCCGGCAAGCATGGGCGCGCACCGCCGATCACGCTAAGATGCGGCTCCCCGGCACAGGCTGCGTCATGCGCAGCGGGCCTCGCGGAGTGCCGCGGATTCTAACAGATGCAGGACAAGTCCATGTTTCGCCACTCCCTCGCCGGCCGCCCCGGAAATCGCCTCGCGCGCAGCCTCCTCCTCGGCGCGACCCTCGCCTTCGCGCTCGCTCCGCCCGCCCTCGCCAACCCCTTCGAGACCACGCTCGCCAACGGCATGAAGCTGATCGTCAAGGAGGACCGCCGCGCGCCCTCGGTGGTGCACATGGTGTGGTACCGCGCCGGCGCGATGGACGAGCCGGACGGCGTCTCGGGCGTCGCCCACGTGCTCGAGCACATGATGTTCAAGGGCACGCAGGAGGTCGGCCCGGGCGAGTTCAACCGCCGCGTCGCCGCGGTCGGCGGGCGCGACAACGCCTTCACCGGCAAGGACTACACCGCCTACTTCCAGCAGGTGCCGCCGGCCCAGCTGCCGGCGATGATGGCGCTCGAGGCCGACCGCATGAAGAACCTCGTGCTCACCGACGAGGAGTTCGCGCGCGAGATCGAGGTGGTCAAGGAGGAACGCCGCCTTCGCACCGACGACCAGCCGCGCGCGCTGGTGTTCGAGCAGCTCATGGCCACCGCCTACCAGGCCCACCCCTACCGCCGCCCCGTGATCGGCTGGATGCCCGACCTCGAGGCCATGCAGCCGGAGGATGCGCGCGCTTGGTACCGGCGCTGGTACGCGCCGAACAACGCCTACCTGGTGGTGGTGGGCGACGTGGACCACCGCGCGGTGTTCCGCGACGCCGAGCAGACCTACGGCGCCCTCCCCGCCGCCGAGCTGCCCGCGCGCCGCATCTCGCCCGAACCGGCGCAGCGCGGCCCGCGCTCGGCGGTGGTGAAGGCCCCCGCCGAGCTGCCCTACCTCGCCATGAGCTGGCACGTGCCCGCGCTGCGCGACCCCGCGGGCGACCGCGAGGCCTACGCGCTCGACGTGCTCGCCGCGGTGCTCGACGGCTACGACGGCGCCCGCCTCACCCGCAGGCTGGTGCGCGACCAGCGCATCGCGGTCAGCGTCGGCGCCAGCTACGACACCGGCAACCGCGGCCCGGCGCTGTTCCACCTGCACGGCGTCCCCGCCGCCGGCACCAGCCCGGAGGCCCTCGCCGAGGCCTTGCGCGCCGAGGTGCGCCGCATCGCCGACGAAGGCATCAGCGCCGCAGAGCTCGCGCGCGTCAAGACGCAGGCGATCGCCACGCAGGTGTACAAGCGCGACTCGCTGATGGGCCAGGCGATGGAGATCGGCTACCTCGAATCCGCAGGGCTGTCCTGGCGCGACGAGCAACGACTCCTGGAAGGCCTGCGCGCGGTGACCGCGGAGGAGGTGCAGGCGGTGGCGAAACGCCACTTCGACGACACCAGCCTCAACACCGCCCGCCTCGACCCGCAGCCGCTCGCCGCAAAACGCCCGCGCTCGCCCTTCGCCGCCCCGCGCCACTGATGGCGCCGCCAGGAAGCCCCGTAGCCATGACCGTATCGTCCCTGCCCCTCTCCAGATTCTCCGGCCCGCTGTCCGGCCTGCTGCGCGTCGCCACGCTCGTCCTCGGCGCCGGCGCGGCAGCCGGCGCGATCGCCGCCCCCGCGATCGTCGAATGGACCGCCCCCACCGGCGCGCGGGTGCACTTCGTCGAGAGCCGCGCGCTGCCGATGGTCGACATCCAGGTCTCCTTCGCCGCCGGCGGTGCGCTCGACCCCGAGGGCAAGGCCGGCCTGGCGAGCATGACCCAGGCCCTGCTCGACGCCGGCGCCGGCGGCCTCGACGAGCAGACCATCGCCGACCGCAAGGCCGACCTCGGCGTCGCCGTTTCCGGCGGCACCGACAACGACCGCGCCAGCCTGGCGCTGCGCAGCCTGTCCTCCGCGGCCGAGCTCGACGCCGCGGTCGAGCTGGCCGCGACCCTGCTCGCCCGCCCCGACTTTCCCGCCGACGTGCTCGAGCGCGAGCGCAGCCGCGCGATCGCCGGCCTGCGCGAGGCGCTGACCAAGCCCGCCACGCTCGCCGCCCGCCAGTTCAACGCCGCGCTCTACGCCGGCCACCCGTATGGCCACGACAGCACGCCCGAGTCGCTCGCCGCGATCGGACGCGAGGATCTCATCGACTTCCACCGCCTTCACTACGGCGCCAGGCGCGCCGCGGTGGCGATCGTGGGCGATGTGGACCGCGCCGCCGCCGAGCGCATCGCGATCCGCCTCACCGCGGACCTGCCCGCGACGGAGGCCGCCGCCCCGCTGCCCGCACCGGCGCCGACCACGGCGCAGGTCTTCCGCATCCCGCACCCCTCGGCGCAGGCTCACATCCTCGTCGGCCAGCCCGGCATGGCGCGCGAGGACGCCGACTACTTCCCGCTGCTGGTGGGTAACTACGTGCTCGGCGGTGGTGGCTTCGTGTCGCGGCTGACCGCCGAGGTGCGCGAGAAGCGCGGCTTCGCCTACAGCGTGTACAGCGCGCTGTCGCCGCAGCAGGTCGCCGGCCCCTTCCAGATCGGTCTGCAGACACGCGGCGGCCAGGCCGAGGAGGCGCTCGCGGTGGTGCACGCGACGCTCGCGGGCTTCCTCGCCGACGGCCCCAGCGCCGAGGAGCTGCAGGCCGCCAAGGACAACCTGGTCAATGGCTTCGGCCTGCGCCTGGACTCCAACGCCAAGCTGCTCGACTACGTGTCGATGATCGGCTTCTACCGCCTCCCGCTCGACTGGCTCGAGCGCTACCCGCAGCAGGTCGCCGCGGTCGACGTGGACGCGGTGCGCGAGGCCTGGCAGCGCCGCATCCGCCCGGAGCAGCTCGTCACCGTGATCGCCGGCGGCGACGGCGACCGCCCCGCCGCCGCGGAGGCCGCTTCCGCCGCTGCCCCCGCGGAAGCCGTGCAGTGAGCCGGGTCCGCATCGTCGGCGGACAGTGGCGCTCGCGCCTGCTCGACGTGACCGCGGTGCCCGGACTGCGCCCGACGCCCGACCGCGTGCGCGAGACGCTGTTCAACTGGCTGAGCCAGGACCTCGACGGCCAGGCCTGCGTGGACCTCTTCGCCGGCACCGGCATCCTCGGCTTCGAGGCCGCCTCGCGCGGCGCCGCCAGCGTGCTGATGGTCGAGCGCGACGCACGCGCGCTCGACGCGCTGCACAAGGCCGCAAAGACCCTACAGGCGGCGCAAGTAGAGATCGTGCGCGGCGATGCGGTAAGATTCGCGCAAACGACGCCGCGCAGTTTCGACGGCGTGTTCCTCGACCCGCCCTACAAGCAGGGCTGGCTCGAGCAGGTGTCGCCCTGGCTGGACCGGCTGGTCCGTCCCGACGGGTGGCTCTATGTCGAATCCGAAGCCGCCGTGGACAGCCTCGGCGCATGGCGCACGGTCAAGCAGGGCCGTGCCGGGCAGGTCCATTTCCATCTCATGCGCAGGAGCGAGGAATGAAGGAAGCGATCGCGGTCTATCCGGGCACCTTCGACCCGTTCACCCGCGGCCACGAGGACCTCGTGCGGCGCGCCTCGATCCTGTTCGAGAAGGTGGTCGTGGCGGTCGCGCGCAGCAACAGCAAGAACCCGATCTTCGGGCTGGAGGAGCGGGTCGACATCGCCCGCGACGCCGTGTCGGCCTTCCCCAACGTCGAAGTGGTCGGCTTCGACATCCTGCTGATGGAGTTCCTCAAGCAGCAGGACGCGCGCGTGATCATCCGCGGGCTGCGCGCGGTATCCGACTTCGAATACGAATTCCAGATGGCGGGGATGAACCGCAAGCTCTATCCGGACGTCGAGACGGTGTTCCTGACGCCCGGCGAGGAGTTTATGTTCATCTCCGCCACGATGGTGCGGGAGATCGCCCGCCTCGGCGGCGACGTGAGCAAGTTCGTGCAGCCCAGGGTGCTCGCACGGCTGCAGGAAAGACTCAAATCAAAGTAAACGCAAGGAAGCGAAGACCATGGCTCTGATGATTACCGACGAATGCATCAACTGCGACGTCTGCGAACCGGAGTGCCCCAACGGCGCCATCTACCAGGGCGAAGAGATCTATGAGATCGACCCCAACAAGTGCACCGAGTGCGTCGGCCACTTCGACGAGCCGCAGTGCCAGCAGGTGTGCCCGGTCGACTGTATCCCGCTCGACCCCAAGCACGAGGAGACCAAGGATCAGCTGATGGCCAAGTTCCTCAAGCTGACCGGCAAGGCCTGATCGCAGCCGGCGGGAGCCCGTCCCGCCGGACGGAACGACGGGGGCGGCCATCGGCGCGCCCCCGTCCGCATTTCGACTGCGCGCCAGCGCGGCGCGCACGAGCCCGCGCCGCTCAGGCGGCCGCGCGCACGCCCA
>NZ_AMXF01000274.1 GCF_000310225.1 Thauera phenylacetica B4P | reverse complement strand
TCGATCGCCGCCGGGTCGACCACGCCGCCCTCGGCGACGACGCGGTTGCCACCCGCCGCGCGCGCCTGGTCGGCGCGCTCCTGGGCGAGCGCGAGCAGCGCGCCGATCGCGTCGCGGCCGTCGGCGACCGCGCTGGCGACGCCGATGCTCAGCGTCACGCGGATGCGCTCGTCGCGGTAGGCCATCACCAGCTTCTCGACGCCTTCACGCAGGCGCAGCGCGAAGGCGCAGGTGGACACGCGGTCGATGCCCGGCGACAGCAGCGCGAAGCAGGCCTGGCCGTGCTGCGACAAGGTGTCCTCGGCGCGGATGCGCCCGCTCACCAGCTTGCCGAGCTTGCGCAGAATGAGCTGCACGACCTGCACGCCGTAGCGCGCGGAGAGCTCGTCGAACTGGTCGATGCCGATCACCATCGCGCCGATGTCGGCCTGGCGCCGGCGCGCCTCGACCACCGCCTGGGCGCCGTGGTGCTCGAGGTAGGCCTCGGTCGCGAGCCCCGACTCGGGGTCGATCGGGCTGTGACGCTCGAGCGCGGCGCGGCTGCGCTCGAGTTCGCCCTGCGCCTTGGACAGGCGCAGCAGCGACATCAGCGTGGCGAGCAGCTCGACCCCGCCCGTGCCCTTGGTGACGAAGCCGTTGGCGCCGAGGGCGAGCGCGCGTGCGCGCGCGGACTCGTCCTCGTCGCCGGAGATGATCACCACCGGCAGGTCGCGCACGCGCGGCAGCTTCGAGGCGCGCAGGCGCTCGAGCAGGCCGTAGCCATCGAGGCGGGGCATGCCGATGTCGGTGAGCACGATCTCGATCGCCGGATCGACCAGCAGGGCCTCCCAGGCGGCCTCGCCATCGGGCTCCTCGCGCGCCTCGAAGCGGCCGCGGATGTGCTTGACGATGGACGCGCGCACCATGCGCGAGTCGTCCACGACGAGGATGCGCGGCAGCCTGCCGTCCGCGTCCGTCGTCAGCGCACCCTGGTCCATGGCGGGCGGCTCTCAGGCGCCGATGCGCACGACGGTGCGGCCCTTGACGCGGCCGTGGATGAAGTCGTCGAAGGCGCCCGGCAGCGCGTCGAAGTCGATCGTGCGCGTGATCGCAGCGAGGTGGCGCGGCTTGAGGTCGGTGGCCAGGCGCTCCCACACCCGCAGCCGGGTCGGGAAGCCCATGTAGCCCGAATCCACCCCGAGCAGGCTCACGCCGCGCAGGATGAGCGGGAACACGGTGGTGTCGATCTTGAAGCTCGCCGCGTTGCCGATGCTGGCCACGGTGCCGGCCTGCTTCATGGTCGCCAGCACCCAGTGCAGGATCTGCCCGCCGACGTTGTCCACCGCGCCGGCCCAGCGCGCCGCCTCGAGCGGCCGCACCTTGTCGAAGTCGATGGACGAGCGCAGCAGGATCTCGGCCGCGCCCAGCATCTCGAGATAGTCGGCCTCGGCCTCCTTGCCGGTGAGCGCGACCACGTGGTAGCCGAGCTGCGCCAGCATGTCGATGGCGAGCGCGCCGACGCCGCCGGTGGCGCCGGTGACCACCACCGGCCCGTTGGCCGGCGCCAGGCCGTTGTCTTCCATGCGCACGATGCCGAGCGCGGCGGTGAAGCCGGCGGTGCCCAGCGCCATGGCCTCGAACAGGTCGAGCCCGGCCGGCAGCGGCACCACCCAGCCCGCCGGCACGCGCGCGTACTCGGCGTAGCCGCCATGGTGGGCGACGCCGATGTCGAAGCTGGTGGCGATGACCTTGTCGCCCGGCTGGAAGCGCGCATCGGCGCTGTCGACCACCTCGCCGCACAGGTCGATGCCGCCGACGCAGGGGAAGCGGCGGATGATCTTGCCCGCGCCGGTCGCGGCGAGCGCGTCCTTGTAGTTGATGCTGGAGTAGTGCACGCGGATCGTCACCTCGCCCGCATCGAGCTGGTCTGCGCTCATCGCACGCATGCCGGCGACCACCTTGCGGTTCTCGTCCTGGTCGATCACGAAGGCCTTGAAGGGATTCATCCGGGAGTCTCCTGTCGATGTGGCGGGCAGCCCTGCGGCCGCGCTGATTCATAATTATAGCCGCAACTTGCAATCTGCCCGAACAGGGCGCATCCGCCTCAAGTTTGCGCCGCGGCGGCCGTGAATCCGGGTTGATCCCGTGCGCCGCTCCGCTGCCACACCGAACGCGCCAGAGACCGCGAACATGCCCCTGCTGCCCAGCCCCCTGCCCTCGTCCGCAGCCTACATCGACGCCTTCAACCGCGCCGGCCTGCCCGTCCTGCGCCACACCGCGCGCGCCTTCGAGGAGCTGCGCGGCGCCGAGCACCCGCCCGGCGCGCGCGAGATCGCCGCGGTGGTGCTCGCCGACCCGCTGATGACCCTGCGCCTGCTCACCCATCTGGAGTCGAACCGACGCGCCTCGCAGAACCACGACATCACCACCATCGAGCGCGCCGTGCTGATGCTGGGCGTGGAGCCCTTCTTCTCCACCTTCTCCGCGCTGCCCACGGTGGAGGACACCCTCGCGGCGCATCCGAAGGCGCTCGTCGTGGTGCTCAAGCTGATCGCGCGCGCGCGCCGCGCAGCTACGCTCGCGCGCGAGTTCGCGACGCTGCGGCGCGATCACGAGGTGCAGGAGATCACCGTGGCCACCCTGCTGCGCGAGGCTACCGAGATCGTGTGCGCGATCCATGCGCCGACGCTCACCCTGGAGGCGATCGCGCGCCGGCAGGCCGATCCCGCGCGCCCCGCGGCCGAAGTGCAGCGCGAGGTCTTCGGGGTCAGCGCCGCGGAGCTCCAGCACGCGCTGATCGCCGCGTGGCGGCTGCCGGGCCTGCTCGCCGGGCTGCTCGACAGCGGCCACGCCGACAACCCGCGCGTGCGCACCATCACGCTCGCCACCCGCTTCGCCCGCCACCAGGCGCGCGGCTGGACCAGCCCGGCGCTGCAGGAAGACCTGGCCGAGCTCGAAGCGCTGCTGCACCAGCCGCGCGAGAGCCTGCTGCAGCGCCTGGGCGTGCCGGCCGAGCTGCGCGCCGGCCTGCTGCCGGACGCGCAGGCGGACTGAGCGGAGCGCACCGCAGCCCGGCGGCTCGCGGCCAGCCCCTTCAGCCGCAGAGCAGGATCAGGTTGCTGAAGTCGAGCAGCAGCGCCGGCTGCTGGTAGGCGGCGAAGAGCAGGCCCAGCACGAGCGCCGCCAGCACGACCAGCGCCAGGCGCAGCAGCGCCTTTTTCATGGCGTGGCCAGCCGCGCGAGCGGGGCCTCGCGCACCGGCAGCGACAGCGCCGCCGCCATCACCGAGAGCGCGATCGACAGCCACCACGCCATCTCGTACGAGCCGCTGAGGTCGAAGATGCGTCCGCCCAGCCAGGCGCCCAGGAAGCCGCCGATCTGGTGGCCGAGGAAGACGATGCCGTACAGCATGCCGACGTAGCGCATGCCGAAGATGCAGCCCACCAGGCCGCTGGTGAGCGGCACCGTGCCCAGCCACAGCAGGCCCATCACCGCGGCGAAGACGTAGAGCGTGAGCGGGCTGAGCGGGAACAGCATCAGCGCCAGGATGGCCACGATGCGCAGCGCGTAGATCCACGCCAGCAGCCACTTCTTGCTATACAGGCCGCCCAGCCAGCCCGACAGGAAGGAGCCGAAGATGTTGAACAGCCCGATCATCGCCACCGCGCTCATGCCGATGTTGGCCGACAGGCCCATGTCGACCACGTAGGCCGGCAGGTGCAGCATGACGAAGGCGGTCTGGAAGCCGCACACGAAGAAGCTCCAGAACAGGAAATGGAAGCTCGGCGTGCGCATCGCCTCGGCGAGCGCCTGGCGCAGCGACTGCTCGACCCCACCGCCGCGCGCGCTGGTGCCGGTGACCGCGGCGGCGAGCGGGATGATGAAGGCGATGCCCAGCGCCATCCACAAGAGCGCGTCCTGCCAGCCGACGGCGGTGATCAGCCCCTGCCCCACCGGCAGCACCGCGAACTGGCCGAAGCTGCCGCCCGCCGAGGCGATGCCGAGCGCCAGGCTGCGCTTCTCGGGCGCGGCCATGCGCCCGATCACCCCCAGCACCACGCTGAAGGTGGTGCCCGACAGGCCCATCCCGATCAGCAGGCCGGCGCCGAGGTTGAGCCCGAGCGCGCTGTCGGCATGGGCCATCACCACGAGGCCGAGGACGTAGAGCAGCGCCCCGCCCGCCAGGGTGCGGCCGGCGCCGTGGCGGTCGGCGAAGGCGCCGGCGAAGGGCTGGAACACGCCCCACAGCAGGTTCTGCAGCGCGATCGAGAAGGAGAACAGCTCGCGCGACCAGCCGTGGTCGAGCGTCATCGGCTGCAGGAAGAGGCCGCCGGTGTGGCGCACGCCCATGGCCAGGGTGAGGATCAGCGCCCCGCAGGCCATGACGACCGCGGGGCGGCGCAGGAAGGCGGGGGCCGCGAGGGGGGAAGACGGGAGGGACAAGATGGGAATATCCGCTGCGAGGGAGGCGATTCGCCGCCACCGTGGCATGCGCAACACGTGGCGCGAGGGCGCGAGTATAAGATGCGCGCATTCGCAATGGAGTCCCCGCAATGAGCATCGGCAGCGCAGTCTTCCTCGGCCTCGTCGTCCTCGCGCTGGTATATGGCGTGGTGATCTACAACGGCCTCGTGCAGCTCAAGCACAACCTCGCCAAGGCCTGGGCCAACCTCGACGTGCTGCTCAAGCAGCGCCACGACGAGCTGCCCAAGCTGGTCGAGGTGTGCCGGCAGTACAAGCAGTTCGAGCAGGACACGCTCGCGCGCGTGACCGAGGCGCGCGCCCGCGTCGCCCAGGCGCGCGAGGCCCGCGACGTGGCGGCGCTCGGCGCC
>NZ_AMXF01000273.1 GCF_000310225.1 Thauera phenylacetica B4P | reverse complement strand
AGTACAAAAAACAGCAAAAATACTGATGAACCCATGCGGGGCGCCGCCGCGCCCGTTCGCGCCTGCCGGCGCTCCTGCAGGAACCGCGGCAGGGAAAGCCCACGCAGGCGGGCACGAACGCCCGCGCGCTCGAACCCGCCGACGCCTGTCGTCAGACCGAGAGCAGAGTTTCACCCCAGCGCAAAACCCTGCCGAAGCCTCGGAACCGGGCGCCCCCTGCGATGGCGTTCAGTACATGCCCGGGGCGGCGGCGTAGTTCTCGAAGCGAGTGTTCTCGCCGATGAAGGTGAGGCGCACCGTGCCGGTGGGGCCGTTACGGTGCTTGCCGATGATCAGCTCGGCCGTACCCTTGTCCGGCGAGTCGGGGTTGTACACCTCGTCGCGGTAGATGAACATGATGATGTCCGCGTCCTGCTCGATGGCGCCGGACTCGCGCAGGTCGGACATCACCGGGCGCTTGTTGGGGCGCTGCTCCAGGCTGCGGTTGAGCTGGGAGAGCGCCATGATCGGCACGTTCAGCTCCTTGGCGAGCGACTTCACCGAGCGCGAGATCTCCGACAGCTCGGAGGCACGGTTGTCGCCCTCGCGCGTGCCGCTCATCAGCTGCAGGTAGTCGATCACGATCAGGCCGAGCCTGCCGCACTGCCGCGCCAGGCGGCGCGCGCGCGCGCGCAGGTCGATGGGGTTCAGGCCGGGCGTCTCGTCGATGTAGAGGGGCGCGTCGTAGAGCTTGCCCATCGCCATGGTCAGGCGCTGCCAGTCGTCGTCGGTGAGGCGTCCGCTGCGGATCTTCTGCATGTCGATGCGGCCGACCGAGGAGATGAAGCGCGTCGCGAGCTGGGTGCCCGGCATTTCCATCGAGAAGATCGCCACCGGCAGGCGCTGCTCGATCGCGATGTGCTCGGCGAGGTTGAGCGCGAAGGTGGTCTTGCCCATCGCCGGGCGCCCGGCGACGATGATCATGTCGGAGGGCTGCAGGCCGGAGGTCTTTTCATCGAGATCGACCAGGCCGGTCGGCACGCCGGTGACCTCGGAGGGGTTGTCGCGATCGTACAGCTCCTGCACCCGATCCACCACCTGCTTGAGGATGGGCTGGATGGACACGAAGCCGCTGGCGTGGCGCGCGCCCGCCTCGGCGATCTCGAAGACCTTGGCCTCGGCCTCGTCGAGCAGCGCCTTGGCATCCTTGCCCGAGGGGCTCAGCGCGCTCGCGGCGATCTCGTCACCGACCGCCACCAGCTTGCGCAGGATCGCACGCTCGCGGACGATCTCCGCGTAACGCCGGATGTTGGCCGCCGACGGCGTGTTGTTGGCGAGTTCGGCGATATAGGCGAGGCCGCCGGCCTGCTCGGCCTCGCCGTTCTTCTCCAGCGACTCGAACACGGTGACCGCGTCCGCAGGCCGCCCCTGGTCGACCAGCTTGGTGATGTGACGGTAGATGCGGCGGTGGTCGTCGCGATAGAAGTCCGCCTCGTTGACCAGATCGGCAACGCGCTCCCAGGCCTGGTTGTCGAGCAGGATGCCGCCGATCAGCGACTGCTCGGCCTCCAGCGAATGCGGCGGCAGCTTGATCTGCGCGAGCTGCGGATCGGCGGAGAAATCGGAGAAACGGGAAGACGCGGAGCTCATCGGGTACACCATCGGGGCCAGGCCGCCCATTGTAGCGAGCCGGACGGCGGGACGTTGGCGGAGAGACCCGCCTCCAGGGCGCTGCCAACAAAAAGGGCTGCCAGCGGCAGCCCTTTTCGTGACTCGCGCAGGAACGCGATTACTGCTCGGCCGCCACCACGACGGTGATGCTGGCGAGCACATCGGCGTGCAGCGACACTTCGAGCGAGGTCTCGCCGACCTGCTTGAGCGGGCCGTCCGGCATGCGGATGGCGGAGCGGTCGATGTCGAAGCCCTTGGCGGCGAGCGCCTCGGAGATGTCGGCGTTGCCGACCGAGCCGAACAGGCGGCCGTCCATGCCGGCCTTGCGGGACACTTCGACGCTGACGCCTTCGAGCTTGCCGGCCAGTTCCTGGGCGGCAGTCAGCTTTTCGGCCTGGACACGCTCGAGCTCGACGCGACGCGCTTCGAACTCGGCCAGATTGGCGGCATTCGCGCGCTTGGCCTTGCCTTGCGGGATGAGGAAGTTGCGGGCGTAGCCGTCCTTGACCTTGACGACGTCGCCGAGGCCACCGAGGTTCACGACCTTCTCGAGAAGAATGATCTGCATGGGTTCGTTCTCCTCTTACTGGTGCAGGTCGGTGTAAGGCATCAGGGCCAGGAAGCGGGCGCGCTTGACCGCAACCGACAGCTGACGCTGGTAACCCGCCTTGGTGCCGGTGATGCGCGCCGGCATGATCTTGGCGTTTTCGGTGATGAAGTCCTTGAGGATGTCCACATCCTTGTAGTCGACTTCTTCGATCTTCTCCGCGGTGAAGCGGCAGAACTTGCGACGCTTGAACAGACCACGACCGCCGCGGTCGTCCTTCTTCTTGAACTTGGATTTGGGCTTGAAGGCCATTTTCAGTTTCCTTCGAGAAATTCGATTGTGTTCAGGTGCAGGACCGGGCTGCGACTGCGCAGGCTCTTCGCGGCGAGGAATCCGGTGGCGCGCAGCGCACTGCCCGGAACGGCCGCAGCCAGCACCGCCGCCAGATCGCCCAGCGCCACCGCCTGCACTTCCACCGAAACCTCGCGGGTCAGGCCCGCTTCGACTTGTTTCGATTCGTGCGCCAGCACACAGCTGGCGACCGGTATTCCGGCAGGGGTTCGACGCAGCGGCAGCACTTCGGCCACGCGCGCATCGAGGCGCAGTTCGTTCAGACCCGGTTCAGGCAACTCAGGCGGCAGCGGCTTCGCTGTCGGCCGGCTTGGCGTCGTCGGCACCGATATTCATCGAGCGCGACTTCTCTTCCTTCATCATCGGCGAAGGCGTGGTGACGGCCTTCTTCATCTTGATGGTGAGGTGACGCAGCACGGCGTCGTTGAATTTGAACGAGTGCTCGAGCTCGGCCAGCGTCTCGCCGTCGCACTCGATGTTCATCAGCACGTAGTGGGCCTTGTGCACCTTCTGGATCGGGTAGGCCATCTGGCGACGCCCCCAGTCTTCCAGGCGGTGGATCTGGCCATTGCGGGTGGTCACGATGGACTTGTAGCGCTCGACCATCGCCGGCACCTGTTCGGACTGATCCGGGTGCACGATGAAGACGATTTCATAATGTCGCATGCAAACTCCTTGCGGTTGGTTGTTGCAGCCCCCCGGCATGCGGTCCGGTGGAGCAAGGGAAGCTCGCCAGTTTAACAAGAAAGTCCGAAAAATCAAAGACCGTGAAGCGGCCTGCGAATCGGGAGGGCGGTTACAAAACCCCGCTTACACTCTGCGACTGCCTCGCGGCGCACGCCTCGCCTAGTATCCGGATCACCGGGGCCCTGCCCTGCAACGAAGAAATCGAACGAGGCAGACCATGAACACGACCCTGACCCGCAAGATCGTCGCCACCCTGCTCTGCGGCGGCATGCTCGCCGCTGCCGCCCCCGCCGCGCACGCCGACCGGGACGACCGTGGCCCGCGCTGGGGCCACCACAAGCACCACTACAAGCACGATCACAAGCATCGCCGCCATTGGGACGAGCGCACCGTGTATCGCGAGAAGGTCATCATCCGCGAACGCCCGCGCTACTACCGCGAGCCGGAAATCCACAACCACTATTACGAGCGCCCTTACCGCTCGTACAGCTACAGCCGCTCGCCCGCCGTGGTGATCGGGGTGGATATTCCGCCGCTGGTCATTCCGCTGCGCTGAACGCGCCCGCGCCGCGGCGACGTGCACCGCGCGGAGCCACTCCCCTGGCCCTGCACCGTGCCGAGCCGGCCGCGCGACTCAGCGCGGCCGGCTCTCCCAGATCTTCTGCAGGCGCTTGACCGACACCGGCATCGGCGTCCTCAGCTCCTGCGCGTACAGGCCGACACGCAGCTCCTCGAGCAGCCAGCGGAACTCCTCCAGCGCCGGGTCCTCGACGCCGGCGCGTCGGCGCGCGAGGCGCTCGCGCTCCCAGGCCTGGGCGAGTTGCTTCCATTCGCTCATCGACTGCGCATCGCGTGCCGGATTGTTGCGGAGTTTGTCGAGCCGCACCGAGGCGCCCTTGAGATAGCGCGGGAAGTGCGCCAGCTTTTCCCACTCGAAGGCGACGAGGAAGTCCTTCGGCAGCAGCGCGCCGAGCTGGCCCTGGAGGTCGGCGATCACCTCGGGGAAGGTCTTCAGCCCCGACAGGCGCTTTTGCAGCGCCGCATGCTCGACCAGCAGCTGGCCGGCGAGGCGCATGAACTCCTGCGCGACCAGGCTCACCCGCGACTTGGCCTCGGCGCAGCGCTTCGCGAACGCGTCGGCATCGGTCGGCAAGGGCTCGAGCAGGCAGCAGCGACTCAGCGTCGCCTCGACCAGGCGGGCCTTCAGCTCGGCCTCGGTGCCGAAGCTCATGTACTGCAGCGCGAGCTCGCGCAGGCCGGGCAGGCGCTCGACCGCGCGCACCTGGTCCTTGAGGTTGAGCGCGAACAGGCGGGCGAGGCCGCGGCGATGCACGCGCGCAGCTTCCTCGGGCGTATCGTGGGGGCGTAGCGAGACGCTGTCGCCGTCGTCGTGCAGCGCCGGGAAGCCGATCACCTCGCGGCCGGCGACGCGCACCTCGAGCAGCTCGGGCAGGGCGCCGAAGGTCCAGGCGGTGAAGCCGGACATCGCCTGCGCCGGCAGCTCGGCCGCTGCGGCGCCGCGCCCCGGGGCGTCGCCCGCCGCCTTGCCGCTCCCCTTGCGTCCGGGCTGAACCGCGCCCGCGCCCG
>NZ_AMXF01000272.1 GCF_000310225.1 Thauera phenylacetica B4P | reverse complement strand
TGTCCCGCCTCGCCCGCCTGGGCAGCCTCGCCACCGGGGTGGCGGGCGGCATGCTCGCCGAGGGCGCGCGCCAGCTCGCCGCCGGCAAGCGACCGAAGGTGAGCGAGCTGGTGCTCACCCCGGCCAACGCCCGCCGCGTCGCCGAGCAGCTGGCGCAGCTGCGCGGCGCCGCGATGAAGGTCGGCCAGCTGATGTCGATGGACGCCGGCAGCCTCTTGCCGCCCGAGCTCGCCGACATCCTCGCCCGCCTGCGCGAGGACGCGCGCACGATGCCGATGAGCCAGGTGGTGCAGGTGCTGGAGACGCACTGGGGCAAGGGCTGGGAGCAGGGCTTCGAGCGCTTCTCCTTCACTCCCTGCGCGGCGGCCTCGATCGGCCAGGTTCATCGCGCCCGCACTCGCGACGGCCAGGAGCTGGCGATCAAGCTGCAATACCCCGGCGTGCGCCGCAGCATCGACAGCGACGTGGACAACGTCGCCACCCTGCTGCGCGTCTCCGGCCTGCTGCCCAAGGCGCTCGACCTCGCGCCGCTGCTCGCCGAGGCCAAGCGCCAGCTCCACGAGGAGGCCGACTACCGCCGCGAGGCCGAGAACCTGCACCGCTTCGGCGGCCTGCTCGGCGACGCGCAGGATTTCGTGCTGCCGCGCGCGGTGGATGCGCTCACGCGCAGCGACATCCTGGCGATGAGCTGGGTCGAGGGCGTGGCGGTGGAGTCGCTCGCAGAGCCGCAGGCCGCCGACCAGGCGCTGCGCGACCGCGTGGCGAGCCTCTTGATCGGCCTGCTGTTCCGCGAGCTGTTCGAGTTCCGCCTCATCCAGACCGACCCCAACTTCGCCAACTACCGCTTCGACGCCGCCAGCGGCCGACTGGTGCTGCTCGACTTCGGCGCCACCCGGCCCTACGCCGAGCCGGTGGTCGCGGCCTACCGCCGCCTGATGGCGGGCACGGTGCGCGGCGACCGCGCCGCGATGGGCGAGGCGGCGCAGGCGATCGGCTATTTCCAGGAGCACATCCACGCCGCCCAGCGCGACGCCGTGATCGACCTCTTCGCCACCGCCTGCGAGCCGCTGCGCCACCCCGGCGCCTACGACTTCGGCGCCAGCGACCTGCCGCTGCGCCTGCGCGACACCGGGCTCAAGCTGAGCATGGAGCGCGACTTCTGGCACACCCCGCCAGCCGACGCGCTCTTCCTGCACCGCAAGCTCGGCGGCCTCTACCTGCTCGCGGCGCGGCTGCGCGCACGCGTGGACGTGGCTGCGCTGGCGGCGCCATGGCTGGGGTAAGGACGCGCAGAAGGCTGGGCGGCGGCAAAGGCTCGCGGCTGCCGCCGCTCCTACAAAGACCATAGCCGCCTCCATCGCCCGTGCCTTGGGGGCGCGTGATGATTCCTGTAGGAGCGCCGGCAGGCGCGAACGCGGCGTACGCCATCGTCCCCTCGCCGGGCCCTGCACGGCGGCAAAGGCTCGCGGCTGCCGCCGCTCCTACAAAGACCGTCGCCGCTTCCGTCGCCCGTGCCTTGGGGGCGCGTGATGATTCCTGTAGGAGCGCCGGCAGGCGCGAACGCGGTATCCGCCATCGTCACCCCCACCGAGCCCTGCACGGCGGCAAAGGCTCGCGGCTGCCGCCGCTCCTACAAAAGACCGTCTCCGCTTCCGTCGCCCGTGCCTTGGGGGCGCGTGATGATTCCTGTAGGAGCGCCGGCAGGCGCGAACGCGGTATCCGCCATCGTCACCCCCACCGAGCCCTGCACGGCGGCAAAGGCTCGCGGCTGCCGCCGCTCCTACAAAAGACCGTCGCCGCTTCCGTCGCCCGTGCCTTGGGGACGCGTGATGATTCCTGTAGGAGCGCCGGCAGGCGCGAACGCGGCGTGCGCGATGTCACCCGCGCCCGCTAGCGCGCCGCGGCGAACACGGTGAGTACGCCGGTGTAGCCGTACAGCCGGCTGTGGGCGATCTCGCCGCCGGCGAAGAAGCCCGCCAGCGGCACGTCGCCGAGCACGTCGCGGATCAGCTCGAGCTCGGCCGCCGGGCGGCCGAAGTGCGGGCCGCCGCGGCCCGAGCAGCTCACATACACCGCCCCGAGCGCGACGCGATCGCTGTCCACCAGCTCATCGCGGATCTCGCGCGCGATGCGGCGCAGGTCGGCGAGCGCCGCCGCCGGGTCGCGCCGGCAGAAGATCAGCCACGCGCCCTGCTCGACCTCGTCGCCGATCGCCACCACGCCGGCGCGCGGGTCGAGGCCGATGATGTTGCGCACCAGCATGTCGGCGCCGAAGGCGACGGGGGCGACGAGCTCCGCGTCTTCGCCCGGATGCAGCCCGACCAGGGTGTTCGACAAGGCCTCGGCGACCGGCTCCAGCGCCATGTCGGGCGGCAGGCCGAGGTCCTCCATCACGCAGTCGAGCGCACCGCGGCCGTCCAGGGTGATGACGAAGTTGTCCTGCGCGCGGCTCACCAGCCGCCGCGGCCCGATCGGCTGGCAGCCCTGGGTGACGCGCGAGATCACGCCGACCTCGGCGGAAAACGCCACCCCCGACAGGCCACCGCCGTCGAAGACCCCGTCGGCGATCTGCACGCTGCGCCCACGCGAGGCGGAGAGGCCGCCGAAGAGATAGCCGCTCGCGGTGCGCTCGGCGAGCTCGGGCAGCAGCTCCTGCAGGTCGGGCGTGCGCCCGTCGGCATGCACCAGCGCGGTGTGGGGGTGGAAGTCCTCGGCCTCGGCGCGCAGCGGCTGCACCCCCGAGAACACGCGGAAGGCGCGCCGCGGCAGGGGCGCGAGCATGAGCGCGAGCGCTGGCTCATCGAAGTGCTCGGCGCCGGTGGCGGCCACCCCGATGCCCACGGTGCCGACCCAGTGCACGCCGGGCAGGCGACGCTGCAGTTCGGCGACGATGCCCTCGGCGTCGGCGGCGAAGCGGTCGCTCAGGTAGCAGAAGCCGAGGGTGTATTCCGGTAGCCCGTCCCGCCCCGCCTGCTCGTGGCCCCCCGCCGCGCGCAGTTCGAGCAGCAGGGCGTCGAGCGCGCGTGCGAGCGCCAGACGCCAGTCGGCGTGGGCGGCATGTCCGGCGGCGAAGCGGGTCGGGTTCATGGGGTCTCCCGGTCGAGGAAATCTTCCAGCGCGGCCGCCACCACCTCGGGCTGGTCGTGCTGCAGGTTGTGCCCGCAGTCGGGCACGGTGACGACGCGGGCGTGGGCGAAGCAGTCGATGCGGCGCTGCAGCTCCTCGGGCTCGTCACCGAAGCGGTCGTGCACATAGCCCTCGGCGGAGACCAGCATCAGCGCCGGAGCACGTACCCGCCGCCAGCACGCCATCGCGTCCTCGATCCGGTAGACCGCGGGCGAGGGGATTTTGTGCCAGGGATCGCCGGCGATCTCGACCTGGCCGTCGGCACGCACGCGACCGAGGTGGCGGCAGAGGAACTCCGCACGCGCCGGGGTGAGGCGCGGATTGGCGACGCGCAGCCGCGCGGCGAGTGCGGCCCGGTCGGCGTAGGCGCGAGCGGGCGGCGGTGCGAGCTGGGCATCGAGCCAGCGCCCGAGCTGTTGCGGCGCATCGACGTCGGCCGGCACCTTGAGCCCGATGAAGTCGAGCATCGCCAGCCGCGCCACGCGCTGCGGGCGCAGGCCGGCGTAGATGCCGGCGATGTTGGCGCCCATGCTGTGACCGACCAGGCGCACCGGGCCCTCGGGCGCGTAGTGCGCGAGCAGGGCCTCGAGGTCGGCGTAGTAGTCGGGGAACCAGTAGGGCCGGTGCAGCCAGGTGGTCTCGCCGTAGCCGCGCCAGTCGGGCGCGATCAGCTGCCAGTCGTGGCGCAGCGCATCGACGACGAACTGGAAGGTGGCCGAGGTATCCATCCAGCCGTGCAGCAGGAAGACCTTCGGCGCATCGGCGGGGCCCCAGCGGCGCACGCTGTATTCGAGGCCGCGGACGGGAACGCGTTCGGTGGTGGAGGGCTTGCGGACGGTGTAGTGCATGCGGGCGGGCGTCTTTTCCGGGACAATCACGCTTCCATTCTAGCTGTCGATTCCATCCCGCCACCGTCCACCTGGCATCCTGCCGGACGCCACCCGCCCGCCCGCATGACCGATCCCGCCACGCTGCGCCGGCGCTTTCTCGCCGAGGCGCAGACCCTTCGCAACGAACGCCGCGACTTCCACGAGTGGCATCGCGGCCGGTCGCACTACCTGCTGTGGGCGATCAACGTAGACCTGCCGGCGGTGCGCGGGCGCGTCGCCGCCGCGCAGCGCGCACTCGACGGGCTGCTGCTCGACGGCTACCGCCGCCAGCCGCACATCACGCTGGCGCTGTGCGGCTTTCCGGCGCGCGGCGCGGAGCCGGCCGCCGACGAGTTCGACCTCGCCTGGCTGCAGGCCCGCGTCGCGGCGCTGGAGGCGGCGCGGATCGCCCCGTTCACGCTCGCGCTCGGCGGCCTGGAGAGCTTCTCGTCGGCGCCCTTCCTGCATGTCGACGGCGCCCTCGGTGCGCTCGCCGCGCTGCGCGCCTGCCTGCACGCGGACACGCCGCACCCGCAGGGCGAGTACGTGCCGCACGTGACCGTGGGCCTGTACGCCGACGCGCTGCCCACGGCCACGGTCGCGGCGCGCTTCGACGGCTTCGCGCCCGCCGCAACGCTGCGCTGCACGATCGAGCGCATCGCCCTGATGAGCTACGCGGCCGCCGAGATCGGCGGCGCCTTGTCCACGCTGGCCGAGTGGAACCTCGCGACGCACCGCCTGCATTGGCGCGACGCGGCGTCCTCGACCGCGCTCTTCGCCCGCCGCGCGCAGGCTTGTGCGAGCCGCGGCGCGGCACCGGCAGCGGGCCACCACCCGGAGACCCCATGAACCCGCCCCCCCGCGACGCCGGGCCCGCAGCCGGACCCGAA
>NZ_AMXF01000271.1 GCF_000310225.1 Thauera phenylacetica B4P | reverse complement strand
GCGCGCGGCGATCGCGCAGGTGATCGAGCCGCTGGGCGCGGTGTGGGTCGCGGACCCGCCGACCGCGCGGCGCCGCGCGATCGGCGTCCCGATGGCGACGCTGACGGTGCTGAACGTCGAGCGGATCTCCGCCGAGGCGGCCGCCGGCGAGCTGGCCACGGTGGCGCGGGCGGCGTTCGGGTACGACTGGGCGACCGGCGGCGCGCGGCAGGCCGTGACCGTATCCGCCCCGGATGCCGTGCAGTCCTATGGCAGGCTGGAGGTGGAGCTCGACATGGGCGCGGTGCGCACGGCGCGCGATGCACTGGAGATCGCGCAGGCCCGGCTCGCGATGATCGCGCGGCCGGGCTGGACGCTGCGGGCGACCTTGGATGCATACCTCGCGATCGCGCCGGGCGACACTGTCGCGGTCGATCATCCACGCGTGCCTGCAGGCTCTGCCCTGGTGCTGAGCACGGCCCGCGACCGCGGCCGCGGCACGCTCGATCTGGTCGCGTGGATGCCTGCGGGCAGCGCGCCGCGGATCGAGATGACCCAGCGCGCGCAGGCCGTGGATGCTGCGCGGCCCGACGACAACGTGACGTTCCGGGACGGTGTGGCCACGTTCACGATCAGCGACCCGGCCGGCAACCCACTGGCCGGTGCCGCAGTGACGCTGGACGGTCAGGAGACCCGGGAGACCGATGCGCTCGGGCGCGTGCAGTTCCGCGCCGAGCGCGGCGCGCATTCCCTTTCTGTATACATGGCGGGCTACAGCCCCTTCGATCTCGAGGTGGTGGTATGAGGCGAGTGGTCCAGCGCACGCCCAATCTGGGCCTGTCGATCCGCCTGCAGCCGCTGGCTGCGGATGCCGACCTACTGCCACTGCGGCCAGCCCCCGATCCCGATCCCGATCCGGTCTCCGGCTGTGAGGTGTCTGGGGTCGCATGGGGGACGCTTCCGACGACGATCGGTCCCTACCAGACCTATTCTCCGATCGTCTACTCGACTGACGGGGCTGCGACCAATTGGCGGCTGGATCCCCGATCCGTCTATGGGAGCACCCCCGTAACGTCGACTATCGTGGGCATTCCATCAGGCGCCTCGATCGACGGCGTGCGCTGGGAGTGGGCGTGGATGGCTGGCGAGCCTATTGTGCCCGTGTCGATCACGGCGTCGCCGCAGCTGCTGGTGGTGAGCGTGCCGCCAATTGACCTTGCAAACGACTACAAGTATTCGTCGTGGTCTTTGTCGGCGCAGGCGTTTTGCGGGGATACGCTGGTCGGTACGCTCACGCTCCAGCTTTTCATTTCCGAGACCTGACTTTTCCCGTTGCGCAATTCGCTTGCTCTGGGCTAAATGCTGCGCAGCGCTATTTATCGCGTCTTAGCGTGCGCAATTTTCGCGCCGCGCTTCACCCTTCGGATCTCTCCCCGCCTCCCGCCGATGAAGCTCTCCCGCCTCTACCGCCCGCAGGACCGCCGCTTCTGGCTGATGATCGTGCTCAACCTGCTCTCCGCCGTGCTCGCCTGGTTCCTGCGCAGCTGGCCGCTGGTGCCGCTGGCGACCGTGGTCGTGGCGCTGTTCGCGCTGGGGAACGCCGCGCTGGGGATGTTCATCGCCTGGGACCTGCTGCGCGACGAGCGCGACGATTGAGCCGGCAGGCCGCAGGCCTCACCCGGCGGGAGGCGGTACAGCCCGGCGGCCCTGTTCGCGCCTGGCGGCGCTCCTGCAGAAACCGCAGCGCTTTGTGCCGGAAAACCGCTGCGCTTCGTGCCGATGTAGGAGCGCCGCAAGGCGCGAATGCGACGACCGAGAGGCCCCGCGGGTTCAGATGTCCGGCATCAGGTAGATGCGCTCGGCGCCCGCCGGGACCGGCGCGGCGCGCGGGGGAAGGGACGGACGTGCAGGCGCGGGCAGCGCCGGGAGGGCCGCGAGCGCGTGCGCGCCCTGCACGCCCCACTGCAGCACCTCGATGCGGCCGTCGTGGTGCTCGACCACGGCGCTGCAGCTATCCACCCAGTCGCCGCAGTTGAGGTAGCGGATGTCGCCGATGCGGCGGTCCGAGGCCCAGTGGATGTGGCCGCAGATCACCCCGTCCACCCCGCGCTGCTGGGCGGCGTGGGCGACCGCGTCCTCGAAGTCGAAGATGAAGCTCACCGCCTTCTTCACCTTCTGCTTTGCGTAGCCGGCGAGCGACCAGTAGCCCGGCACGCCGAGCAGGCGGCGCGCGCGCGACAACAGCAGGTTGACCCGCACCAGCGCGTTGTAGGCGACGTCGCCCAGCAACGCCACCCAGCGGTGGTGGCGGGTGACCTGGTCGTACTCATCCCCATGCACGAGCCAGTAGCGCCGGCCGTCCGCGGTCTGGTGGACCCACTCCGACTCGACGCGGATGTCGCCGAAGGCGATGCCGGCATGCTCGCGCAGGGCCTCGTCGTGGTTGCCGGGGATGAAGATCACCTCGCAGCCGTGGCGGGCGCGGCGCAGCACCTTCTGCACCACGGTGTTATGGCTGGGCGCCCACTGCACGCTGCGCTTCATCGCCCAGAAGTCGACGATGTCGCCGAGCAGGTAGAGATAGTCCGACTCGTGCTCGCGCAGGAAGTCGAGCAGGCGCTCGGCCTGGCAGGCACGCGTGCCGAGATGGACGTCGGAGAGGAAGATCGCGCGCACGCTGCTCATGTTTCAGGCCTCCTCCGGGCGAGGTGCGCACAGCTCGACGGGCAGGCCGCTGCCGGCCCGCCACACGCGCAGCAGGGCCGCGGCGAAGTGGTCGTTCACGCGCTCCCAGTCGATCGCCTCGGCGCTGTGGCGCGCGGCGCGCGCGAGCTCGGCGCGCAGCGCATCGGCCCCGGCCATCTGCACGGCGCGCGCGATGAAGCCCTCCTCGTCGCCGCAGGCCACGCTGGCGCCGTTGCCGAGGTCGCGGATCACCTCGGCGGCGGCGGCGTAGTCGTAAGCCACCGGGCACACCCCGCTCGCCATCGCCTCGAGGGTGACATTGCCGAAGGTCTCGGTGAGGCTGGGGAAAAGGAACAGGTCCGCCGACGCGTAGTGCGCGGCGAGGTCCTCGCCGTGGCGCATGCCGGCGAAGACGGCGTCGGGGTGGGCGCGCGCCAGCGCCGCGCGCTGGGGGCCGTCGCCCACCAGGATCATGCGCGCGTCCGGGCGCAGGCGGCGGATCGCGGCGAAGGCGCGCATCGCGAGGCCGAGGTTCTTCTCCGGCGCCAGGCGGCCGACACCGATCACCGCCAGCCCGCCCGCAGGCACGCCCCAGGCGCGACGCAAGGCCTCGTCGCGGCGCGCCGGCGAATACAGCGCGGTGTCCACCCCGCGCGAGATCACATCCACGCTGCGGTAGCCCTGCGCCGAGAGCTGCGCCGCGAGCGCCGCGGTGGGCACGAAGGTGACCGCGCTGCGGTTGTGGAAACGGCGCAGGTAGGCGGCCACCGGCTGGCGCAGCCAGCCCATGCCGTAGTGGCCGCTGTAGTGGTCGAAGTTGGTGTGGAAGTCGGAGCTGACCGGGATGCGCAGCTTGTTGGCCGCGGTGACCGCGGTCCACCCGAGCGGGCCCTCGGTCGCCACGTGGACCAGGTCGGGGCGCTGGCGCGACCACTCGCGCAGCAAGCGCACGCGCGCAGGCAGGCCGAGCTTGAGGCCGTCGTAGCGCGGCAGGCGCAGGCCGCGGGCGAGCACCTCTTCGAGGCCCTCGCCGTGCAGCGCGGTCTCGCCGGGCCGCTGGCGCGGACGGATGAGCTGCACGCCGTGGCCGCGGCGGACGAGGCCGTCGACCATGCGCCCCAGGGTCATGGCCACGCCATTGACCTCGGGCGCCCAGGTCTCGGTCACCAGGGCGATGCGCAGGCGCGGCGCGCGGCAGAGGTCTTCGGTGGTGTAGTCGAGCGTTCTCATGGCCCCGCAGACTAGGGGGGCCGTGAGACAGCGGTGTTACGCCGGCGTTGCCGCGAGCTTACGGCGGCGCGTGCCGGTGGGATGCGGCTTCAGCGCACAGGCGCGTCGAGCGCGGCGACGATCGCCGCGTCGTAGCCGTAGATGTCGTTGCGCAGCAGCACCGCGCCCGTGTCGTCGAGCGCGGCGGTGGCGTAGTGCAGCAGCACCTTGACGTCGCGCCCCACCCCCACGGTGCGCGTGCGCCCGCTGTCGAGCGCCGCCTGCAGCGCCTGCGCGCTCCAGCGCTCGGCGTCGGCGAGCAGCAGCGCGGCGAGCTCGGCGGGCTTCTCCACTCGCACGCAGCCCGAGCTGAGCGCGCGCTCGGCGCGCTTGAACAGCGAGCGCGCGTTGGTGTCGTGCAGGTAGATGGCGTAGGGATTGGAGAGCGAAAACTTGATCCGCCCGAGCGAGCCGTCGGCGCCCGACTGCTGCTCGATGCGGTAGGGGAAGCCACTCTGGCGCGCCCCGCTCCAGTCGATCGTGGACGGGTCGACGGTCTGCCCGCTGCGATCCACCACGCGCATGCGACGGTTGGCGAGGTAGGACGGGTTGCGCGCCGCGCCGGGGATCACGTCCTCGCGCAGGATGGTGGGCGGCACCACCCACTTGGGGTTGAGCACCAGGTGGGTGACGCTGTCGAGCAGCGAGGGCGTGCGCCGCTTGGGCTTGCCGACGATCACCCGCGAGGCCCACACCGGCTGGCCGTCGAGCACCAGGTCGGCGTGGTAGCCGACGATGTCGACCAGCAGGCGATCGCCCTGGAGGTCGCTCGCCACCCAGCGCAGGCGCTCGAGGTTGGCGCGGATCTGCGCGACGCGCTGCGCCGGGCTGGCGTTGAGCGCCTCCAGGGTCTGCGCCCCGAGCACGCCGTCGGCCTGCAGCCCATGCGCGGCCTGGAAGCGCTTGACCGCATCGACCAGACCCTCGTCGTAGTGCGAGTGGTCGCGCGCCTCGAGCACGCGCTCGCCCGCGGCGGCCAGGCGCGCGCGCAGCGAGGGCACGCGCGCGCTGCGCGCACCGGGCTTGAGCGTGGGCCCGGC
>NZ_AMXF01000270.1 GCF_000310225.1 Thauera phenylacetica B4P | reverse complement strand
CGCGAGCTCGCGCTCGCCTTCGGCGACCCGGCGCGCGTCCTCGGCGATGCGCGACTGCTGCCAGGCCAGCCCGCCGAGCGCGCTGGTGAAGGCGAGCACGCTGAGGCCCACGGCGAGCGCGCGGCTGCGCCTGCGCAGGCGACGCGCCTCCTGACGCTGCTTCTCGGCGACCTCGCGCTCGGCCGTGCGCAGGGCGCGCGCCTCGACGCTGGCGGCGATCAGGCGCTGCACGCGCTCCCAGCCACCGCCGTAACGCTCCGCCCACGCGGGGTTGCGCCGGCGCAGCCAGCGCTCGCGCTCGTCGGTGGTGGTGGCGCCGAGCACGTTGCCCGGGTCGCGCTCGAAGCTGTCGGCCTGCACCAGCAGCGCGCGCCACACCAGGCCGTTGCGGAACTCGCGCGCCAGCCAGCCCTCGCGCGCCTCGGCGATGCGCCGCCAGCAGCGGATCAGGGCCTCGTGGCTGATGTCGATGAGCTCGTCGGCGCGCAGCGGTTCGTGCCCGTAGGGCTTGAGGAAGGACACGCCGTCGGCACGGAAGGCGTCGACCACGCAGCGCAGCGCGGACTCCGTGGCGCCGGTCACCGCCACCAGGCGCTCGAGCGCGCATGGCCGGCGGATGGCCTGGCCCTCGGCGTTGATGTCGGTGAGCGCGCGAAAGAGGTCTTCCACCACCCGCGTCGCCTCGCCGCCGAAGCACTGCCGTTCGGCGCGCGCCTGCACGGCGTCGGCGTGCGCCGAGAGCAGGCCGGCGAGGCCGTTTTCGGCGCGGTAGTGCTCCACCCCGAGCCGCCATGCCGGCGCACCCGGGGTCGGTCCGACGACGGCCTGGCCCGGAGCTCGCGCGCCCTCGTCGTGGAGCAGCATCAGCCCGTGCTGGATCAGCGGCAGCTGGTCCTGCCCGCCGCCGCCATCCACGATCAGGCGCTCGGCCAGCTCGCGCGTCACCTCGCCGTCGTAGAGCACCGCCGGCTCGCGGATCGCGCGCATCAGGTCGTCGTGCTCCATGCGCGGCAGCAGGTATTGCGCGCGATTGACCGCCTCGGCGAAGCCCTCGTAGCGCGAGCACGCGCCGAGGAACTCCGAGCGCATGGTCAGCACCGCGTACAGCCCGGCCGGCGGCGCGTCGAGGAGTCCGACCAGGCAGGCCGCCAGCAGCGCGGCTTCTTCCGGGCCGTGGCGGCGGGCGTGCTCGAAGAGCTCCTCGAACTGGTCGACCAGGATGCAGACCTGGTTGCGCGGTCCGCAGCCGAGCAACTCGGCGAGCGCCGCCGGGGCCTCGCGGCCGAAGTTGAGCGTGCGCCGGAAGGCGATCGTGCGTGCCTCGAGCCCCTCGTCCCCGCCCTCTCCCCCGCCCTCCCCTTCGCGGGTCGCGTCGAGCGCGGCGAGCGCCCGTGCGAGGTTCCATAGCGGCGCCGCGCGCGGCAGCGTGGTGCAGGTGCGCCAGCGCACGCCGCCGCGCGCGCTCTCCTGTTCCAGCCGCGGCAGCACGCCGGCGCGCACCAGCGAGCTCTTGCCGCAGCCCGAGTCGCCATGGACCACGAGCAGGCGATGGCCGAGCAGGCGGTCGACGATCTCGTCGGTCATGCGCTCGCGGCCGAAGAAGATCGGCCACTCGTGCTGCTCGAAGGGCCGCAGGCCGGGATAGGGGCGGGCCGGCAGGTGGATCGCGAAGACCGCGTCGAAGCGCTCGTCGGCGGATGATGCCACGGCTGCGCCCGGGCTCATGGCGCACCCCCGGCCTGCACGCCCTTGGCGCCCAGCCAGTCGCGCACCGCGACCGGCCAGCCCTCGTCGGTGCCGTCGATCCAGTCCGCCTGCACGATGCGCGCGGTGGCACGGCGAACGCTGGTGGCGATGGCGGCGCCGGCGGTGTCGAGCAGGCCGCAGGGCAGCAGGCGGTGCGAACGCGCCCGCGCCGACTGGCGGTCGTGCTTGCCCACCACCACGAGGTCGGCGTCGAGCGCGCGGCCGTCGTCAGTGCCGAGCAGCAGCAGGGCGTCGCAGCCGCTGAGGGTCTCCACCCTGCGCTCGCGCACGGCCTGCAGGCGCACCGGATCGCTGTCGACGCGGTCGGGCTCGCCCGGCACCACCGCGAAGCCCTTGTCGACGAGCTTGAGCGCCGCCGCTTCCCAGGCCGCGGCGTGATCGCTGCGGCCGTGCAGGTAGAGCGTCTGGCCGCTGTCGCGGACCAGGCGCTCGGCCTCCTCGCGCTGGCGGCGCAAGTCCTCGGCGCGCGCGCGCATGGCCTCGAGCTTGGGGTAGAGCCGGCCGACCATGTCGAGCAGGGCCTTGCGGAACTCGCTGCCGAAGGCGCCGGGCAGGTCCGTCCAGCCCAGCGGCCGCGGCGGCACGGCGTCGGCCGGGTAGAAGGCGAAGCCGACCAGTTGCTCGCCGCGCGCATCGCACAGCGCGGCCGGCCACGGCGTGTCGGTGGGCCAGATGCGCACCACCGCGATGCGCTCCTCGTGCGGCAGGCCGAGCGCGGCCTGGCGCTCCAGCCACCAGTCGCGCTCGTCGGCGCACCACTGCGAGGCGAGGTAGTCGGGCGACATCAGCACCACCAGCAGCGCCGCGCCGGCGATCTGTTCCTGCAGCTGGGCGGTGAGCGGCGCCATGGGGTCGAGGCTCTGCGCCGGACGGTGGTCCTGGTCGCGGAATACGCTCAGGCTGGTGCGGAAGCGGCGGTCGGCGCGCAGCTCGCGCTCGAGCTCGTGCGCGAACGCGGCCGACCACGGCTTCAGGTAGGCCCCACCGCTCCCGTCGTCGCCGTGGCTGTAGCTCACGAAGAGGTCGTGGCGGAAGGGCTCTCCGACATAGGACATGGCGACTCCCTCGCGTTGACCGGCGTGCCGCCCGGGTCCGCCCGTTGCGGGCGGGTCACCGGAAGGCGGCACCTGCTTTCCTTATAGTCCAAGTGCGGGAGCCGGGCCAGAGGCGCCACGCCGGCGTGGCCGCCGGGCTCAGTCGCGGCGGCCGGAGGCGAGGCGCTCGATCATCGCGCGCACGCTGCGGATCTGGACGCCGTCGCGGGTGGCGTAGTCGGCGTCGGTGAAGCCCCACCAGTCCCAGCAGCCGTTGGGGTTCTTCCACGGGATCGACACCGCCTGCGGGAACAGCACCACCAGGCGGTTGGTGTCGGCCCAGCGGTCATAGCCGGTGTTGCGCACGAACGTAGTGCCGTTGTAGAGGCCGCCACCGGGCGGGCGACGCAGCGGCAGGAAGCTCTGCCCCTGCTTGCAGCCGTGGAAGACCACGTGCAGCCGGCAGCGCTCGCCCGCCGCGCAGGCGGGCGGGATATAGACCCAGCCGGTCTTGTCCAGGCCGGTGCCCCACAGGTAGCTGAAGATACCCGTCGTGGGGATGTAGGCGCGCTGGTCGAACTCGACGAAGCGGCCGGCCGGGGTGGGCGTGGTGCGCGGCGGGGCGACGTCCGGGCCGTAGATCCAGTCGAGGATCGCGTGTGCGGCCTCGAAGCCGCACTTGCCGATGTAGGGCTCGTCGGTCGTGCCGCAGGCGCCGCCGTAGGCGGTGGTGGGCATGGTGTGGCCCGCGGCGTCGAGCGTCACCGGCTTCAGCGCGCTCGCGGGCAGGCCGAAGGCGTCGTAATAGCCGTGCAGCTGGCGGGTGATCGGGGCCGGCACCAGCGCGTCCTTCCCGCCCACCACCGTCACCACGCGCTGGCGGGCGATCTGCGCCGGGTCGTCGATGCGGCCTTCGGCATGGAAGGCGCGCGTGGCCGCGACCAGCTCGGGCACCGCGGTGCTGGCGTCGCCGACCTTGCACGACAGGGTCGGCTCGCCGGTGCAGGAGCACTCGGTGGTGGCCTTCATCACGCTGTCCTGCGCGCAATAGTAGGGCCCGCCGGCGACCACTCCGGCACCGCGGACGATGCCGGAATGGGCGACCTGCACCTGCACCGACATGAAGCCGCCCGACGAGATGCCCGAGACCGAGCTGTCCTCGATGGCGATGTTGAGCGCCGGCAGCGGCCCCGGCGGCGCGGCGAGGGCGCCGCCGGCCAGGGCCGCGCAGATCAGCACGGCCGCGGTGCGGGCGAGCGGCGGCAGGGTGGGCGTGAGCTTCTTCATGATGGGCCTCCGGCAGGGAATGTGGGCAGGTCTTCGCAACCAGCATAGTCCAGCGTGGCGGGTCCGCGGGTGGTGCGCGGCGGCTATGCGATAATCCGCGCTCTTCGCAGCGTCTTCCACCATGTTCGTCTCCCTGCACTTCGCACCGCACGCGCTTTCTTCGCCCCAGGCAGCCACCCTGGGCGCCACGCTCGTCGCCCGCCGAGGCGGCACGTGACGCCGCCGCTTCCTGCTCCGCCACGCCCCGGCACGCTGGGCGTGTGGTGGGCGGCGATCCGGCCGCGCACGCTGGGCATGGCGCTCGCCCCGGTCATGCTCGGCACGGCGCTCGCCGTCGCCGACGGCGTCGAGCTGGCGTGGGCGGTGCTGTTCGCCACCGCGGCCTGCGCGCTGCTGATCCAGGTCGGCACCAACCTCTACAACGACGCGGTCGACTTCGAGCGCGGCACCGATCGCCCCGAGCGCCTCGGGCCGCTGCGGGTCACGCTGGCCGGCTGGGCGAGCGCCGCCGAGGTCAAGCGCGGCGCCCTGCTCTGCCTGCTGCTCGCGCTGCTGCTCGGCGCCTGGCTGTGCGTGGTCGGCGGCGGCCTGATCCTGGCGATCGGGGTGGCCTCGCTGGTGGCGGGCTGGGCCTATTCCGGCGGGCCGCGGCCGATCTCGCACTCGCCGCTCGGCGAGCTCTTCGTGCTGCTCTTCTTCGGCGTGTTCGCGGTGCTCGGCAGCCACTGGCTGCAGTCGCGCGCGGTCGGCCACCTCGACCTGCTCGCCGGCCTGGCGGTGGGTGCGCCCGCCGCCGCGGTGCTGCTGGTCAACAACTATCGCGACCTCGCCGGCGATCTGCGCGCCGGGCGCCGCACCCTCGCCGCGCTGCTTGGCGCCGAGGGCGCGCGCCGTGCCTTCGCGCTGCTG
>NZ_AMXF01000269.1 GCF_000310225.1 Thauera phenylacetica B4P | reverse complement strand
CCAGGTCCACGCCGCTGCCGTCGGCCTTGACGCGAACCTTGACGTTGTAATCGACCACGCGCTTTACGGGTACGAGAATCTTCACTCTGACGCGCTCCTCTTCTTTGCAGGGGATGGTAGGCCCGGGATGCGGGCCCGACTTCCGGATTATGTCACCGCCCTTGGCCGGCCGCACTGCTGCAGGGCAACAATTCCATACGGTCAAGTATGGTGCGTACGGTAGCGTATGGTCGCCGAATCGTCAATACTACGCCGTATGGAAAACATTACGAAAAAGCCCCGTACCCAGCTCGACCGTAGCGCCTGGGTCGCGGGCGCCACCGAAGTGCTCGCCGAAGAAGGTATCGCGGGCTTGCGCGTCGAGGTGCTTGCGAAACGGCTCAAGGTGACCAAGGGCAGTTTCTACTGGCACTTCACCGACCGCCGCGATCTGCTGATGGCGGTGCTCGCGCAGTGGAAGGAAGGCCGCATCCGCGACATCATCAAGCAAACCCGTGCGCAACCGGGCCGCGAGCTCGAACAGATCTACCACGTCATCGACGTCTACAGCGCGAGCCGCAGCCGCCGCGGCATGATGATCGAGCTCGCCGTGCGCGACTGGGCGCGCCGCGATGCCGAGGCGGGCGCGATCGTGGCCGAGGTGGACGATGTCCGCCTGCGCTGCGCGCGCGATCTCTTCCTTGCCTGCGGCGTACCGATGGACGAGGCCTCGAGCCGCTGCATGCTGCTCTACGCCTACGTCTTCGGCGTCTCGCTGATGATCTACGAGAAGTTCGACCGCGACGTCGCGCGTCTCAAGCGCGACATCGCCGACCTGATCGCGCGCTCCTGCTCGGCCGGCATCGCCGGCGCGGCGGCAGCCTGAACCTCAGCGCGGCTGCCAGCCCCCTAGCGTCTCCACCAGGTTGCGTCCGGTCGTCTCGATCACCTCCTCCGGCTCGATGCCGCGCAGTTCGGCGAGTATCCGTGCGTAGCGCGCGAGATTCTGCGGCAGGTTGCGCTCGCCGCGCGCCCACGCCGGCGGGATGTCCGGCGCGTCGGTCTCCAGCACGATGGACTCCAGCGGCAGGCTGCGCGCGAGCTCGCGGATGCGCGTAGAGCCCTCGTAGCTCATCGCGCCGCCAAAACCGAGCCGCAAGCCCAGCGCGATGAAGGCCTCGGCCTGCTGGCGGCTGCCGTTGAAGGCGTGGGCGATGCCGCCGCACACCCGCGTCCGGCGCAGCTCGCGCAGGATCGGATCGATCGCGCGCCGCACGTGCAGGATCACCGGCAGCCCGTGCCGGCGCGCCAAACCCAGCTGTGCGGTGAAGAAGCGCAGCTGGCGCTCGCGATCAAGATCGGCGACGAAATGATCCAGGCCGATCTCGCCGACGGCGCGCGCCACGCGTGCGGCGAGCAGCGCTTCCAGCCGATCGAGGTCGCCCTCCTGCGCCTGCATCACATAGAGCGGATGGATGCCGAGCGCCGGGCAGACATCCGCGCGCGCCGCGGCGAGCGCGAGCACGGCGTCGAAGCTCGCCCGATCGACCGCCGGCACGACGAAGCCACGCACCCCGGCGGCGCGGGCGGTCTCGATCACCGCCGCGCGGTCGGGCGCGAACTCGGCGGCGTCGAGGTGGATGTGCGAGTCGATCAGCATCGCCGGCACGGTCGCGGGCTTGCGGCGCTCAGCGCCCCTTGAACTGCGGCTTGCGCTTGGCGATGAAGGCGTCGATGCCTTCGGCCGCGTCCTCGCACATCGCGTTGCAGGCCATGGTCTCGGAAGCGAGCTGGTAGGCCGCATCCAGGCCCATCTCGAGCTGCTTGTAGAACATCTGCTTGCCCATGCGGATCGCCGCCGGCGACTTGGCCAGGATGGACGCGGCGAGGCGACCGACCTCGGCGTCGAGCTCTTCGGCCGGCACCACGCGGTTGATCAGACCGCGGCGCTGCGCCTCGTGGGCGTCGATGAAGTCACCCGTGACCAGCATCTCGAAGGCCTCCTTGCGCCCCATGTTGCGCGCGAGGCCGACGCTCGGCGTGGCGCAGAACAGGCCGACGTTGATGCCCGAAACCGCGAAGCGCGCGTGCTCCGCCGCCACCGCGAGGTCGCACATCGACACCAGCTGGCAGCCCGCGGCGGTGGCGATGCTGTGCACGCGCGCGATCACCGGCTGTGGTAGCTCGGTGAGCTTCATCATGAACTTGCCGCACAGGCGGAACAGGCGCTGCTGGAAATCCAGCGTGTGGTTGCCGCGCATCTCCTTGAGATCGTGGCCGGCGCAGAAGGCCTTGCCCTCGCCGGCGATGACCACCACGCGCACCGTCTCGTCGCGTGCGATCTCGTCGACCGCGGCGATCAGGGCCTCGAGCATCTCGAAGGAGAGCGCGTTGAACTGCTGCGGGCGGTTGAGCGTGAGCGTAGTCACGCCGCCGGCATCCTCGCGGCGCAGGATGGGTGCTTCGGCGTCGGACACGGGGCGGGACTCGGCATTCATCGTTCTCTCTCCTGCTGGATTCGTTTTTGCGGGGCCAGGTGGCCACGGGCGGCAACGTTAACGTCAACCGGCGCACCGCGCCAGCGCTTCGCGCAGCGGAATTGTCCGCCGCGATTCCGTCCGCAACGCCCCGGGTGTGAGAAAACGCACACCTGCACACCTCGCAGGAGCCCAAACTGGTTCTGGAGCCACGGACAAGAACCCGAAGAACAATGGGAGTGCCGGCGCTTGAACCTCAGAACCCGCTTTCTCCTGCTCATCTCCGCGCTGATCCTGGTCGGGTCGGTCGTGGCGTGGGCGGTTTTCCATCATGTGGCGCGGCAGATCGTCATGCAGTGGGGGCAGCGCGTCGCCGAGATCCAGGTGCGCTACGACCGCGCGCGCCTGTTGCAGCCGCTCGAGCGCGAGATCGCCCTGGCGCGCCAGATGGCCGACTCGCTCGTGCTCAAGCGCTGGGCGCGCTCGCCCGAGGATCCGGCGCTGGAAGCCGAAGCCGTCCGGGAGATGGAGAATTTTCGGCGCAACTTCAGCTCGGGAAACTATTTCGTCGCCCTGCGCGCCTCCGGCGCCTATTACCACAACAACGCCGAGGACGAGTTCGCCGGCCGCCAGCTGCGCTACCACCTCGTCCCCGCCAAACCCGCCGACGCCTGGTTCTACAAGCTGATCGAGGTGGGGCGCGATTTTCACCTCAACGTCAATCCCGACGCCGAGTTGGGCGTCACCAAGCTGTGGATCGACGTACTGATCCGCGACGGCGACCAGACGCTCGGCGTCGTCGGCACCGGCATCGAGCTGTCGCGCTTCGTCGACGAGATCGTCGATCTGCACCAGGCCGGAGTGAATACGCTGTTTGCCGACCTCTCCGGTGCGATCCAGCTCCATCGTGACGCGAAGCTGATCGACTTCGCCAGCCTGGTCAAGCCCGAAGGGCAGAAGAGCCTGGTGGACCAGTTGCTCGACCGCGAGGCCGACCGCATCGAGCTGCGCGAGACGATGAAGCACCTCGCGACGTCGGGCGACGGTGCGCCTCGGGTGCTCGACCGCTTCGTCGAGTCCGGCGGGCGGAGGATCCTTCTCGGGATCGCCTTCGTGCCCGAGATCGGCTGGTACGAGATCACCCTGCTCGACCTCGACGTGCTGATGCCGGTGGCGGCCTTCACCCCGGTCGCGGTCGGCTTCGTCCTCACCCTGCTGGTTGCGCTGATCCTGGTGCACCTGCTGCTGCGCCGCCTCATCCTCGACCCCCTGGGCAGGCTGGAGCAGGCCATGCTGCGGGTGCGCGACGGCGACCTCAGCCCCGCGCCGCTGCCGCAGGCGCGCGGTGAGATCGGCCGCCTCACCCAGCACTTCGGCGCGATGGCGGGCGCGATCCGGGCGCACACCGCGGAACTCGAGGCCAAGGTGCGCGAGCGCACGGACGCCCTGCACCGCCTGGCGCGGATCGATCCGCTCACCGAGCTGACCAACCGGCGCGGCATGACCGAGATGCTCGAGGCCGAGATCACCCGCGCCGGGCGCCAGGGCAGCCGCTTCGGCCTGCTGTGGCTGGACGTGGATCACTTCAAGGAGATCAACGATCGCCGCGGCCACGGCGCCGGCGACGAGGCGCTGACGACCCTGGCGCGCGTGCTCGAAGGCTGCCTGCGTCCCTACGACCGCGCCGCGCGCTGGGGCGGCGACGAGTTCCTCGTGCTGCTGTCGCCCTGCGATGGCGCCACGCTGGAGGCGATCGCACACCGCGTCCGCGCCGACATCGAGCACGGCAGCGCAGCGTGCGGAGAGACCTTCACGGTCACGGTCGGCGCCTGCCTCGCCGAGCCCGGCGAGACGCTCGGCACGGTCCTGCAGCGCGCGGACGAGGCGCTCTACCGTGCCAAGGAGGCAGGGCGCAACCGGGTCGTGATCGCGCCACGCTGAGCGCTCCGAGGCGCTCGCCACGCGGGCGCTGCGCTCGGCGCCGAGGCGTCGCTCGTGCCGGACGCCTCAGCGCCGGCAGCGCCCCTCGCCGGCGAGCCCGCCCGGGAGGGCACGATCGGTGTCGGTCAGCCACTGCGCGATGCCGTCCGCCAGGCGATCCGTGGCGACGCGGAAGGCAGCGGCGCCTCCGCGCGCGTCCGCCGTCGGCGCAGCTTCCAGCACGGTGAGCGCGGCGCTTGCCAAGGGCTTGTTGCCGCGCACCGGGAACAGCGCGAAGCGCGCCACCACGCGTGCCTCGCTGCGATCGGCGGCATGGAAGAGCTGCTCGAACTCGTCGAGCTGCACCTGCAACCGGCACCCTCCCCCCTCGCCGGCGCCCAGCCTGCGCTCGAGCACCAGCGCGAGCATGGCCGGCGGTTGCGCCGCCCAGCGGTTGTCGGCGTAGGCGCGCCGGCGTGCGGGGTCGCTGTGGAGCACGCGGTAATGCATCGACGTGGCCTGCAGCCAGGCGGGTCCGGACACCGCAACCCTGGCCGGCGCGAGCGCGTGCGCGAGTGTTCCGCGCTCGCCGGCGCCGAGATCGTAGGTGGCGGCCAGCGCCGGACGCTCGGGGAGCACCTGGCAGCCGGCCAGCAGCAGCGCGCACGCCGCGCACGCCGCCCATCGCGGCAGGCCACGGCG
>NZ_AMXF01000268.1 GCF_000310225.1 Thauera phenylacetica B4P | reverse complement strand
CGCGCGGCCGCGGCGGGCCCGAGCCGCCAGGGCCCGCCGGGCGGCGACATCGACAAGTACCGCGCGGCGATCGCCGCCAAGGTGCGCGGCAACCTGTTGCGGCCGCCCGGCCTCTCCGGCAACCCGGAGGCGGTGTTCGAGGTCGACCAGCTGCCGAGCGGCGAGGTGCTCAACGTGCGCCTCAAGCGCTCCTCGGGCGTGCCCGCGCTCGACGAGGCCATCGAGCGCGCGATCCGGCGCTCGAGCCCGCTGCCGCTGCCGGACAACAAGAACCAGTTCGAGCGCACGCTCGAGCTGAAATTCCGTCCGCTGGCGGACGATTGAGTCCGTCATGTCTATAATCCGCGGCTGGAGAAAACCCCGCATGATCAAAACACTGCACGCATTCCGCCCCCTGCACGCGTTCCGCCTGTTCCTCGCCGGCCTGCTCGCCAGCCTCGCGCTCGGCGCACACGCCCAGCTCTCGATCGAGATCACCGGCACCGGCGCCTCGCGCTTCCCGGTCATCATCCCGATCTTCGAGAACGAGGGCCGCCTGCCGCAGAGCGTCACCGACGTCGTGCGCGCCGACCTCGAGCGCAGCGGCCTGTTCACCCTGATCGACACCGGCCCGCTGCCGATGCCCGAATCCGTTCCGCCCGACCTCGCCGCGGTGCGCGGCCGCGGCGCCGACGCGGTGCTCACCGGCAGCCTGATCCCGATGGCCGACGGGCGCTACGACGTGCGTTTCCGCCTCTTCGACGCGCACAAGCAGCAGGAGCTCGGCGCCATGTCGCTGCCGATGAGCCCGGCGCAGAACCGCCTGGTCGGCCACCGCATCGCCGACTTCGTGTACGAGAAGCTCACCGGCCTGCCGGGCTACTTCGCCACCCGCATCGCCTACGTGATCAAGTCCGGCCCCAACTTCGAGCTCCAGGTCGCCGACGCCGACGGCATGAACGCCGCCACCGCGCTGCGCTCGCGCGAGCCGATCATCTCGCCCTCGTGGTCGCCGGACGGCCAGCGCCTGGCCTACGTGTCCTTCGAGCAGAAGAAGCCGATCGTCTACGTGCACACGCTCGCCACCGGCCAGCGCCGCGTGGTCGCCAACTTCAAGGGCTCGAACTCGGCCCCGAGCTGGTCGCCCGACGGCAGCCAGCTCGCGGTGGTGCTCACCAAGGACGGCCAGTCGCAGCTGTACGCGATCGGCGCCGACGGCTCCGGCGTGCGTCGCCTCGCGCAATCCTCGGGCATCGACACCGAGCCCTTCTGGGGCGCCGACGGCCACATCTACTTCACCTCGGATCGCGGCGGCAGCCCGCAGATCTACCGCATTCCTGCCGGTGGCGGCAGCGCCCAGCGGGTGAGCTTCGAAGGCAACTACAACGTGTCGCCGCGCCTGTCGTTCGACGGCAAGCTGCTCGCCTTCATCACCCGCAACGCCGGCCGCTTCCAGGTGGCCGTGCAGGACGTCGCCACCCGGCAGACCACCATCCTCACCGATTCGGCACGCGACGAATCGCCCAGCTTCGCCCCCAATGGCCGCATGATCCTCTACGCCACCGACACCGGTGGCCGTGGCGTGCTGTCGGCGGTGTCGACCGACGGGCGCATCCGCCAGCGGCTCACGGTGCAGGCCGCCGATGTCCGCGAACCCGCCTGGGGTCCGCAGATCCGGTAACCATGAAGCGGCAACAAAGCCGCGCATCCCTCTCTGCTGTCATCAACACTCGTACTGGAGCATCACCCATGAAGAAACTCGTCCTCCCCGCGCTGCTCGCACTGACCCTGGCCGCCTGCTCGAGCACCGGCCCCGAGAACGGCGCCGCCTCGGTCCAGGACCGTGGCGCTGGCGTCGCCACCGTGACCGCCGGCAGCGCTTCGGGTAGCGGCATTGCGGCGCTGACCGACCCCAACAACATCCTGTCCAAGCGCAGCGTGTTCTTCGACTTCGACAGCTTCGTGATCAAGCAGGAAGCCCGTGCGCTGGTCGAAGCCCACGCCCGCTTCCTGGTGCAGAACCCGCAGATGAACATGCTCGTCCAGGGCAACACCGACGAGCGCGGCAGCCGCGAATACAACCTCGCCCTCGGCCAGAAGCGCGCCGACGTCGTCAAGCAGGCCCTCATGCTGCTGGGCGCCAAGGAATCGCAGATCGAGTCCGTGAGCCTGGGCGAAGAGAAGCCGCGCTGCGAAGACCGCACCGAGAACTGCTACGCCGAGAACCGTCGCGGCGACATGCTCTACACGGGCGAGTTCTAAGAGAGTCCCGACATGAAACGCCTTCTGCCGCTCGCCGCAGCGCTCGTCCTGATCCCGACCGCCCCGGTGCACGCCCAGCTCTTCGGGGGTGACACCGAGGCCCGCAACCAGGTCTTCCAGCTCCGCCAGGAAGTCCAGGGCCAGATCGAGACCACCAGCCGCGGCCAGCTCGAGCTCGCCATGCAGAACGAGCAGATGCGCGCCGAGCTGGCGCGCCTGCGTGGCCAGATCGAACTGCTGACCAACGAGGTGGAGACGCTCAAGCAGCGCCAGAAGGATTTCTACGTCGACCTCGACGCCCGCCTACGCCGGTTCGAATCCGGTGCGGCGGGCAACGCCTCCGCCGCCCCTGCTTCCGGGGATGCGGCGCCGGCGGCACCGGCCGCGGCCACAGCGCCCCCCCAGGCACCCGCGCCCGCACCGGCCCCCGCATCCGCGAACACCGAGTCCGCCGACTACCAGGGCGCGCTCGCGCTGCTCAAGAACGGCAAGCACAAGGACGCACAAACCGCGTTCGAGCGCTTCGTCGCCCGCTATCCCAACGGCAACTTCACCGCTGGCGCCCACTTCTGGGCCGGCAACTCCGCACTGCAGGCGCGCGACGTCGCCAGTGCGAACCGCCATTTCAAGACCGTGATCGACAAGTATCCCAAGGAGAACGTCGCCCCCGACGCCATGCTCGGCCTGGCCAACAGCCAGCAGGCGATGAACGACGCCGCCGGCGCCAGGCGCACCCTGCAGTCGCTGCTCGAGCGCTATCCGCAGAGCAACGCCGCCCAGGTCGCCCGCCAGCGCCTGAACGCGCGCTGACCCATGTCGGCGGTCGAGACGGCGCCGGCAACGGCCGTGCGCCTGCGCATCACCGAGATCTTCGCCTCGCTGCAGGGCGAATCCACCCGTGTCGGCCTGCCCACCGTGTTCGTGCGCCTCACCGGCTGCCCGCTGCGCTGCAGCTGGTGCGACACCGCCTACGCCTTCAGCGGAGGCGAGACCCGCACGCTCGACAACCTCCTCGCCGAGGTGGCCGGCCACGGCCTGCGCCACGTCTGCGTGACCGGCGGCGAGCCGCTCGCGCAGAAGGGCTGCCTCGCGCTGCTCGCCGCGCTGTGCGACGCCGGCCACGACGTGTCGCTGGAGACCAGCGGCGCGCTCGATATCGCCGGGGTCGATCCCCGCGTGTCGCGCATCATGGACCTCAAGGCCCCCGGCTCGGGCGAGCTCGCGCGCAACCGCCTGGAAAACCTCGCGCTGCTGAACGCTCGCGACGAGCTCAAGTTCGTGCTCGCCGACGCCGCCGACTACGCGTGGGCGAAACAGCAGATCGCCGAATACCGCCTCGCCGAATGCTGCACGGTGCTGCTGTCGCCGGTCGCCGGCGCGCTGGATCCTGCCGAGCTGGCCGGATGGATCGTGCGTGACCGCCTGCCGGTGCGCTTCCAGCTGCAGCTCCACAAGATCCTGTGGAACGACGCGCGCGGCCGCTGAGCGGCGCCGCTCCCGCCCGTCGGCGCCGTCCGCGCGCGGCGGGCAGCCCCACCCCGACCCGCCATCCGGAATGAGCCCGCAATGACCCGCCTCAACACCCCGCCCCGCGCCGTCGTGCTGCTCTCCGGCGGCCTCGACTCCGCCACCTGCCTCGCGATCGCGCGCGACATGGGCTTCGAGACCTATGCGCTGTCCGTCGCCTATGGCCAGCGCCACGCCGCCGAGCTCGCCGCCTCGAAGCGGGTGGCGCAGGTCCTGGGGGCACGCGAACACCGCACGGCCAGCGTCGAGCTCGGACAGTTCGGCGGCTCGGCGCTCACCGACCCCGGCATCGCGGTGCCGCTCGACCAGGACAACGCCGGCATCCCGGTGACCTACGTGCCGGCGCGCAACACGGTGATGCTGTCGATCGCGCTCGCCTGGGCCGAGGTGCTCGGTGCCAACGACATCTTCGTCGGCGTGAATGCGGTCGATTACTCCGGCTACCCGGACTGCCGGCCCGCCTTCATCGAGGCCTTCGAGCGCATGGCACGGCTCGCCACCAAGGTCGGCGTCGAGGGCGCGCAGCTGCGCATCCACGCGCCGCTGATCGAGCTCTCCAAGGCCGACATCATCCGCCGCGGAGTCGCCCTCGGCGTGGACTACGGCCTCACCGTCACCTGCTACCAGGCCGACGACGACGGCCGCGCCTGCGGCCGCTGCGAGGCCTGCCGCCTGCGCGCCGCCGGCTTCGCTGCGGCCGGCGTCGCCGACCCCACGCCCTACCAGGCGCCCTCGACCTGAGCCCCGGCCGCGCCATGGACCACGCCCTCGTCTCCGCCTCGACCATCGTCTGGCTCGGCTTCGCGATCGGCGCCGTGTTCGGCGCCTCCAGCCAGCGCACCAGCTTCTGCACCATGGGCGCGGTCTCCGACGCGGTGAACATCGGCGACTGGACGCGCATGCGGATGTGGGCGCTCGCCATCGCCGTCGCCATCCTCGGCACCGGCGCGCTGCAGGCGCTCGGCCTCTTCGATCCCGCCAGGACGATCTACACCGGCGCCCGCCTGCCCTGGCTGTCGCATCTCGTGGGCGGACTCGCCTTCGGCGTCGGCATGACGCTCGCCTCCGGCTGCGCCGGCAAGACCCTGATCCGCATCGGCGGCGGCAACCTCAAGTCGGTGGTGGTCTTCGTCTTCGTCGCCATCGGCGCCTCGATGACCCTGCGCGGGCTCACCGGCGTGTGGCGGGTCGAGTTCCTCGACCCGGTCGCGCTGCAGTTGCCCCACGCCCAGACCCTGCCCGCCTTCCTCGCCGCGGCCGGCATGGACGCAGGCAGCGCGCTGCTCGCCGCCAGCGCGCTCGCCGGCGGCGGCCTGCTCGCCTGGGTGTTGGCGAGCCGCGACGCGCGCCGCCC
>NZ_AMXF01000267.1 GCF_000310225.1 Thauera phenylacetica B4P | reverse complement strand
CTGGCGCGGCTGATCGAGCACGCGGCGCGCCTCGCCGCCGACGCCGAGCGCCTGAGCACACGCACCCAGCCGCTCGACGACCGCCTGCGCGAGGCGGCCCACTTCGCCCTCGCCGCCGGCGCCACGCGCATCGAGCGCGATCATGTGGACGCCGCGATCGCGGCCCATCGCCGCCGTCACGAACGCATCCGCCTCGGCCACCTCGACCAGATCCTGCGCGGGCAGTGGCTGATCGACACCGCCGGCAGCCACGTCGGCCAGGTCAATGGCCTGGCGGTGGTGCCGCTCGGCGAGGACCGCTTCGCCCACCCGCAGCGCATCACCGCCACGGTGCGCGCCGGCGCGGGCGAGATCATCGACATCGAGCGCGAGGTCAAGCTCGGCGGGCCGATCCACTCCAAGGGCGTGCTGATCCTGTCCGCCTTCCTCGCCGCGCGCTTCGGCTGGATGCTGCCGCTCTCGCTCAAGGCGAGCCTGGTCTTCGAGCAGTCCTACGGCGGCGTCGAGGGCGACAGCGCCTCGCTCGCCGAGCTGGTGGCCCTGCTGTCGGCGCTCTCGGGCGTGGCGGTGAAGCAGTCGCTCGCCGTGACTGGCTCGGTGAACCAGTTCGGCGTCGTGCAGCCGGTGGGCGGCATCAACGAGAAGATCGAGGGCTTCTTCGAGCTGTGCGCCGCGCGCGGCCTCGACGGCGGGCAAGGGGTGCTGATCCCGCGCGCCAACGTCAGCCACCTGATGCTGCGCGACGACGTGGTCGAGGCGGTGCGGGCCGGGCGCTTCGCGGTGTGGGCGGTGGCCGACGCCGACGAGGCGGTGGAGCTGCTCACCGGCCTGCCCGCCGGCCGGCCAGCGGCCGACGGCAGCATGCCGGCAGGCACGGTCAATGCGCGCGCCGTGGATGGCCTGCGCAAGCTGGCCGCGCTGCACCGCCGCGGCAAGCCCCGCGACGGCTGAGCGCCCGGCTCAGAACGCCACCGCGACGCCGAAGTGCAGCCGCAGGCTGCGCTCCTGATGGCCCCAGGCGAGATCGATCGCGAGCGGGCCCGCCGGGCTGCGCCAGCGCGCGCCGACGCCGTAGCCGACGCGCAGGTCGTAGTCCGCGCGGGTGTCGGCGGCATCCCCCGCATCGACGAAGACGGCGGCGCCCCACTGCGGCTGGAACCAGCGCACATACTCGGCGCTCGCGGTCGCGAGGTAGCGACCGCCGACCGTGGCGTTGCCCTCCTTCACGCCCAGGCTCTGATAGTCGTAGCCGCGCACCGACTGCGCGCCGCCGCTGCGGAAGAGGAAGTCCTGCGGCACGCCCTCGCGGCTGTCGGCCAGGGTCACGCCGGCCTCGCCGCGCAGGATGAACACGTCGGTGCCGCGCACCGGCTGGTAGCGCGCGACGCGCGAGTAGAAGCGCAGGAAGTCCTGGTCGGAGAGCAGCGTCTTGCTGCCGCCGCCGACCTGGAACTCCAGCACGTAGCCGCTCGTGGGGTCGAGCACGTTGTCGACCGCGCGCTTCTTCCACGTCCAGTTCGCGCTCAGGGTGTTGGTCGAGCGCGAGGGGGCGCCGGACGGCTCGACGTTCTCGTGCTGCAGGCGCAGCGCGAGCTGGGTCTCGATGTCGCCGCGCAGCGTGGTGCGCGCGGCGCCGAGCGCCTGGGAGTCGATCTTGAGGCCTTCGAGGTCGCTCGCCTCGTAGAGCGCGCCGAAACTGTCGCGGTCGCGCCCGCGCGGGGGCAGGAAGACATCCGCGAACAGCGCCTGGCGGCGCTCCTCGATGCGCAGGCCGGAGGAGAACTCCCAGCCGCGCTTGCGCAGGTTGGAGTCGCGGTAGCTGAACTCGACGCGCGCGCCAGTGTTGGTCGAATAGCCCGCACCCGCGCCGGCATAACGCGGCAGCGCCTCGGTGACCCTCACCCGCACCGGCACCGCGCTCGACAGCGTCGGGTCGCGCTCGATGTCGACGATCACCGAGCCGAAGTGCGGGGTGTTCTGCAGTTCGGTCTGGAAGGCGAGCAGCGCCTCGCGATCGTAGGGCGAGCCGGGCTCGAGCTGGCTGTAGCGTTCGACGAGATCGACGGGCAGGTGCTCCAGGCCCTCGACGTCGAGCTCGCCGAGGTAGAACGTCGGTCCGCTGTCGATGCGCACGCGCAGGGTGGCGCGCGCGCTCTCGGGGTCGATCTCGGCGCGGCTGTCGACGATGCGCGCCGCGGCGTAGCGGCGTGCCGCGACCGCATCGAGCAGCGCCTGCTTGGCCCCGTCCCAGCCACCCTGGCTGAAGGGCGCGCCGACCGGCAGGCTCCAGCCCGCACGCAGCAGGTCGAGGTACTCGCTGCCGCCGGGCCCGGAGGTGGCGATCTCGCCGACGAACTGCAGCTCGACCTGGGCGATCACGGTGCGCGGGCCGGGCTCCACCTCGAGCAGCCAGGCGCGCGCATCGCTGCGATCGAAGCGCACCCGCGGCGAGAAGTAGCCCTCGGTGGCGAGCAGGCCCGCCACCTCGCGACGCGCGCGCCGGGTCATCGCCGAGCGATCGGCCGGCTCCTCGGGCAGTTCGAGCGCCTCCTGGCGCAGCAGGCGCACATGGCGCTCGAGCAGCGGCCGCAGCTCGTCGGGCGCCTGCAGGCGCACCTCGAGGGTCTCCTGTGCCAGCGCACCGCCAGCCGCCAGCGTCAGGGCCAGCGCGGCGAGGCGCAGGCCCCGGCGCAGCGCAGGTCGCACTCCCGAGCGCACGCGCTCAGACCTCCCCGTGGTAGCCCGCCACGCGCTCGACCTCGTTCTTCGAGCCCAGGATCACCGGCACGCGCTGGTGCAACCGCTCCGGCTTCACGTCGAGGATGCGCTCGCGCCCGGTGGAGGCCGCACCGCCGGCCTGCTCGACCAGCATCGCCATCGGGTTGGCCTCGTACATCAGGCGCAGCTTGCCGCCCTGCCTGCGGCACTTCTCGTCCATCGGGTACATGAACACGCCGCCGCGGGTCAGGATGCGGTGCACGTCGGAGACCATCGAGGCCACCCAGCGCATGTTGTAGTCCTTGCCGAGCGGGCCTTCCTTGCCCTGCAGCATCTCGTCGTAGTAACGCTTGACCGGCGCCTCCCAGTGGCGCGCGTTGGACGCGTTGATGGCGAACTCCTGGGTATCGGCCGGGATGCTCATGAAGGGCTGGGTGTAGATGAAGCTGCCCATCTCGCGGTCGAGCGTGAAGGCATGCACGCCGTGGCCAACGGTGAGCACGAGCTGGGTGGACGGGCCGTAGACCGCGTAGCCGGCGGCGACCTGCTCGCGGCCTGGCTGCAGGAAGCTCTCCTCGGTGGGCTCCGAGCCGCCCGGCGGGTTGCGCAGCACCGAGAAGATGGTGCCGACGGAGATGTTGACGTCGATGTTGGACGAGCCGTCGAGCGGATCGAAGAGCAGCAGGAAGCCGCCCTTGGGCAGGTCGAAGGGGATCTGGCAGATGGTCTCGACCTCCTCCGAGGCCATGCCGGCGAGGTGGCCGCCCCACTCGTTGGCCTGCAGCAGGATCTCGTTGGCGATGACGTCGAGCTTCTTCTGCGCCTCGCCCTGGACGTTGTCGGTGCCGGCCTCGCCGAGCACGCCGGCGAGCGCGCCCTTGGAGACGTTGACGCTGATCGCCTTGACCGCGCGAGCGACGACCTCGATCAGCAGGCGCAGGTCGGCGGTGATGCGGCCGGCGCGCTGCTGCTCGATGAGGAACTGGGTAAGGGTGACTCGGCGCATGAGAAGGCTCCACGACATTGAACGAAACGGACAAGCCGGGATTATCGCGGTTCCGCGCCACGAGCGCACGGGCCGCGATGCCCGCAACCAGCAGACTGCAGCCGCGGCCGCCGAGGCGCTATCATCGGCACCCCCCATCTGCGTTTCCACTTCATGCACGTCATGGTTCTCGGCGCCGGCCTGTCCGGCGTCACGACCGCCTGGTACCTGAGCCGCGCCGGCTTCCAGGTCAGCCTGGTCGACCGCCAGCCCGGCGCCGGACTCGAGACCAGCTTCGCCAACGGCGGACAGATCTCGATCAGCCATCCCGAGCCCTGGGCCAACCCCGGCGCGCCTGCGCAGGTGCTGCGCTGGCTCGGGCGCGCCGACGCGCCGCTGAAGTTCCGCCCGCGCCGCGACCTCGCGCAGTGGACCTGGGGCCTGCGCTTCCTGCTCGAGTGCCTGCCCGCGCGCGCACACCGCAACACCGTGGCGATCGCCGCGCTCGCGCTCGCCAGCGCGCAGCGCCTGCGCGCACTGCGCACCGAGCTCGGGCTCGAGTACGACCAGCTCGAGCGCGGCATCCTGCACCTGTTCTACAGCCGCGCGGAGTTCGCCAGGGCGCCCGCGCGCGCCGCACAGCTGCACGCCTTCGGCATCGCCGCCGAGGTGCTCGACCGCGCGGCCTGCATCGAGCGCGAGCCGGCGCTGGCGGCCTGCGCCGGCAGCCTGTCGGGCGGGATCTTCGCGCAGGAGGACGAATCGGGCGACGCGCACAAATTCACCCGCGCGCTCGCCCTCAGGCTGCAGGAGGCGGGTGTGGCGCTGCACTGGGAGACCGAGGTGAGCGCGCTCGAGACCGACTCCGGCGGCCGCATCGTGGGCGCGCGCGTCCGTCGCGCGGACGGGAGCGCGGACAGCCTGCGCGCGCAGGCCTGCGTGCTGTGCCTGGGCAGCCACGGCGCGCGCCTGGTCGCCCCGCTCGGCTTGCGCCTGCCGATCTACCCGGTCAAGGGCTATTCGATCACCGCACCGGTGCTGGATGCGGCCCTGGCGCCGAGCGTGAGCCTGACCGACGAGTCGCGCCGGATCGTATGCTCGCGCCTGGGCGACCGCCTGCGCGTCGCCGGCACCGCGGAGCTCAACGGCTACGACACCGCGATCCGCGCGGAGCGCATCGCGCCGATCATGGCGTGGGTGCAGGCGCGCTTCCCGCGCGCGATCGACCTCGCGCGCGCGGAACCCTGGGCCGGATTGCGCCCCGCAACGCCGGGCAACGTGCCGCTGATCGGACGCAGCGCGCGCCCCGGACTGTGGCTCAACACCGGCCACGGCACGCTGGGATGGACGCTGGCCTGCGGGTCGGCGGCCGCACTCGCGGAGTTGATGAGCGGTGGCCGGCCGGCGGTGGCGTTTCCCTTCCTCGCGGCGGCGGGAAGCTAGCACCGCCCGTGCCCGGCGACGCCGACCGACCCGGCCAGCCGGGGCGGAGCGCGTCGCGAGCGCGCGGCCTCAGGCCACGCGCG
>NZ_AMXF01000266.1 GCF_000310225.1 Thauera phenylacetica B4P | reverse complement strand
GCGATCATGGCCTTCAAACCCGCGCCAGCGCTGAAGGCACTTTCCGAAAAGGGGCGAAAATCGGGGTTAAGTGTCGAACCCCGGGGATCTCTTTGTTGTCGACGAACACTCACATCTTCCCCTGGGGCGCCCGTGGATCACTGTCGCGATCGACAAGAGGTCCCGAATGGTATTGGGTTTTCATATTTCATTTTCCCCGCCATCCGTTGAAGCCGTGATGCACTGCCTGCGGCATGCGGTGCTTCCGAAAATCGATCTCAAAGCGCGATATCCCGCACTCAAGAACTCCTGGCTCGCATATGGACTGCCCGAGACGCTCGTCGTCGACAACGGACTGGAGTTTCACGCCGAAGCCCTTGAGGCTGCGGCGCTTGGGCTTGGATTCAGAATCGAATTTGGAGGAAAAAGAAAGCCATTTCATAAAGGTGCAATTGAGCGTTTCCTGAAAACGCTGAACTACAACCTGATCCACAAGTTGCCCGGGACGTCCTTCGCAAAATACTGGCAACGATTCGACTTTGATCCTCTTAAGACTGCCCTGATTACACTCGAAAAGCTTAACGAGGTCATCCATCGCTGGATCCTTGACGTTTATAGCCAAAAAATGCACCGCGGCATTAGCGAACCTCCCGCCTTGAGATGGCAGCGCGAGTCAAAGATGTATGCCCCAGAACTTCCCGCATGTGTGGACAAGCTAGATATCCATTTCAGCCAGGTTGCACACCGCCGAGTGTGGCATTACGGAATCCAGCTGCATGGTGATCAATTCTACCAATCGAGCGAACTCCAGGATCTACGGCGCAGATATGGTGAAAAGCTGGAGGTGCAGGTTCGGTTTCATAACGCTGACATGACCCAAATACACGTCCAAGACCCCGAATCTGAAGAGTACATCACAGTCGAGAATACCGCCCCTGAAGAAGTACGCGGCATGAGCGCAACCCAATACAAATGGATCCGCGCCTATCGCAAGAAGATGGCGCGCACAGAGGAGCGTGAATTGTCGATTGCCGAGGCGAAGGCGGAACTCCGGAAGTTGGTAAGCGAGTTGTTCGAAAGCAAGAAACTTCGCGACCGCACCAAGGGAGAGCGCATGAAGGACAAGGAAACCAAGACGAACGAGGCCCAAGGGACCGAAAAGACACTGAATCTTGCCCTGGAGGACGAGCTTGAGGATGAAATGGACTTCGAGACTGCCTTTGCTTAATCAGGGGAGCGCTAAAAAATGGAAAGCGTACTGACCAACGAATCTGAAATCAGCCTCAATCAAACGATTGAGACGCTTCACAACCTTCGGGTTGCACATACAGGATGGCAGGAGATCCTCGATGAATTCGATGATCTCATCACCTTCGCTCCTTATTCCAATGAGGGTGTGGGGATGATGATCATCGGTGAATCTGGTGTTGGCAAGACAACATTGCTCAAGGCTATTAAAGCCCGCTTCCCCGAGGCCCAGCAGCAGGATGACCGCACCCTCGTGCCGTGCCCCCTAGTATCGATTCCGTCCCGTCCGACCATTAAGTCGGTGGCACAGGCTACCTTGGCCGCATTGGGCGACCCGCTTGCTGGGGTTGGCGGTCAAACAACGGTTGAGCTGACCAGCAGAATCGTCTGCCTGGCGAAGGGGTGTGAATCACGAGCACTATTGTTTGATGAGGCTAATCACTTTGTAGATGGAAGGCGAGGCGACTCACTTCTTCAGATATCAGATTGGTTCAAAGAACTTTCCGATCAATGCGAGATCCCGTTCGTTCTGTGCGGCCTCCCGAGATCGGAAGCGATCCTAGAATGTAACGTTCAATTGCGGCGCCGATTCAGCACTACCTTGGAACTGAGCCTGTTCGATCAGACAACCGATAAGCTTTCGCTGACACGGTTTACGAAGGTCATCAAGGCAATCTGCTCCCAAATTCCAATGCTAAGCCGCTCAGATCTGCTTGATCGTGGCACTGCCTCGAAGCTTTTTGTGGCATCCGACGGGAGAATTGGCCCCTTGGTGAAGCTACTTTCCGCTGCCCTCAAGATTGCAGTGCGCAAAGTTCAGGCTGTAATTGAAAGCAGCGTATTAGAACAAGCATTTCAAAGAGCTATCTGGCGAAGCGGGATCGGCAATTTGAATCCGTTCAATTCTGAATTCAAGATCAGGCGCCTGGACAAACCAAGCGAACCATATTCTGGAACTAGTAGGGATCCCGTCAAGAGGAGCAGGAAGTCATGATGCTGGCGCTACGCCCCAAAATTCATCCCCTCGAGACCATGCACGCTTACACCCTCCGCTTGGCGAATGCGAATGGCCTGAACAGGATTCCCGGCACCCTGCTGGAGCGTCGCATTTCATCGGGGATCGCGGCACGAACGGATCTACCCGGCGTGTCACTTCGCCGAGTCGCTGAACTCACGGGTCAAGACGGCAAGAGCCTAGCAAACCAGAATGTACGTCGAGACGCGTTCAGCTGGCATTACCAGAGGCATCGCCTAGGTCACCGCCATTTCTCACTCTTGCGGCGCAAGATCTGCCCTGCATGCTTTGATCAGCAGGGCATCACGCCATGGTATTGGTCTATTCGCCTGCTCACGGCCTGCCCAGACCATGGGCTACAACTCATCGATCGATGCACACGTTGCGGCGAACCCCTATCGTGGCGCCGCGACCATGAGCGGTGTCGGTGCGGTCTTGAATACAGGCGCGCGGAGGCACCGTGCGCGAGCTCCCAACAGGTGCTCGTGTCAAAAGTGATCCTGGCGGCAGTCGGGATCGCCCACACCACGCAAATAGCTCCGCGAGTACCCGCAGCGCTTCAGGTCTCCGACCTTGAGCGCATTGCCCTCATGCTGCATCACTACCGCCAGGACTTACCCGCTGGGCTCAAGCGCGACCAGTCTCATGCCCAACAGGTCGGTCGCTTCCTTGAAGACTGGCCTCGTGGTTTCCAGGCCTGCATGCAGGAACTCCAAAACTCGGCGTGTGGCTCCGACACGCTCGACGCAGAGTCGGTGCTCACGCAAATGGACGAGTTCACTCGCATGGGAACACGATGGTTGCGCATGGAGGCTCCGACACAGTTGCGCGACGCATTCTGGCAGTGGCTCGCAGGCGTTGGCGATGCTGAAGAGTTGGCGCACCTTCGCACCCACTTGGGCGACTTTGAAACGTATCTGCATCGCCCCGTGAGTCAGTTGTGCCAAGCCCTCGGCATCACGCGCAGCCAACTCACGGTTCTTGTGGATGCCAAGTTGCTCGACTATCGGCCCGGGACGGGAATGCAGTTTGCCAGTCTCAAGAGTTTGGCCAGGCTGATCCACGAGCTCGCTCAGGCTCTCCAGCCCTGGGCTCCGCGGGCAAATCTGGTGCCGGTCGCCGAGGTGTCGCCTCGTTGCGGGCGGCATCGCTATTCCGGATTCAAGCGAGTCATGGAATCAGTTCTGAGTGGCGAATGCCCTGTGTATGCAGGCGCTGTCACACACCCAAATCTCCCGCTGTTCCAGCGCATGCTCGTCTCCCTGGACGATCTCGCCGCACTGCAAAACCCCTGGGCCACCTTTCGTGATCGGAGTTTGCGTCATGCTGCCAATAAGACCGCATCCCATTCCAAATGAATCGCTCAGGGGGTACATCGGTCGGGTCGCGCTGGCGAACGGCTATAGCGGGCCAGACTGGATGATGCGCCATCTGAGTGGAAAGGCGCTTCATCAAAGCACGCTTGCCACAATCAGCGCGGCCATTGGCAAGTCGACCTCTCAACTTGCCGGCTTGGAAGGCATCATCCCGGGTGACACCGATGCCCGGCACCTCTGCGTGCTCGGGGGACGGCGATTGCCGTCCGACTTCTGGCGATTGTCGCTTCGCCAGATCTGCCCAAGGTGCCTGGCCGAGAGTGGCTTTGCAGAGGCAAGTTGGGAGGACATGAGGCGAGTGACCTGTGCCATTCACCAGACAACACTGGTCGACGCCTGCCCCTCGTGCTCACAACCACTGAGCTGGACTCTCGGCGGCCTGACGCGTTGTCAATGTGGGATGGACCTTTGCTCAGTCGAGCCTGAGGCCGCCTCCAGCAGCCTTCTCGTAGCGGAGAGGTATGCGTTCGGGGGGACTGAGAGCAGCAATCCCCCCTTTCCGGCCGTTTGGCTGGATCTGTCCGATAGGCAGCGACTCAAGCTGATCTCTTTGCTGGGAGACTTGGCGCCATCAGCAGAAGCCATGGCATGCATCACACATGCCAAGGTTCGGCTCGCCATGCAAACCGCTGGCAGAATCCTCTCCGACTGGCCGGCGGGGCTGATGAAAGCGCTGGAGGCCATCGACAGGGGAGAGCCGTCCCTGAGGCGCTCGCTTGGACGCTTCCTCGCGAAGGTAGACGCGCTACCGACGTCCCCGGCATACGCCCCCCTCAGAGAAGGCATCGCTCACTATGTGGGAGACGTAAGGACGGCGCCGTGTCACCCACAGGTCCTGAAGCACCGGAATGCAACTGCGTTTCGCAAAAGGAGCGTCGGCATCGCGCAGGCATCTGCCGAACTTGCTTTGGCGCGAGGCAGCGTCAAGAAACTGATCCGGGCAGGACGCCTCGCGGGCCGGGTAGCCGCTGCAGGCAAGCGTTGCTTCACGTCGATCACCCCCGACGCGGTTGAGGCCTATCGGTCACTGCGCACTGCGAGCCTCACCGCTGTCGAGGTACGGCGTGAACTCGGGCTCAGCCGGCGCCGCTTCCGAGAGCTGTGCCAGGCAGGCATCCTGCCCGTCCTCGAGGGGCGCAACGAAACCGAGCAAGCCGTCTGGCGAATCGACCGCAATCGGCTCGACGTGCTCAATAGACAACTCGACAACACAGCTAGCGCTTCGCCGACCAAGGCTACCGAGAATGTCATCTCCCTCGCCACCGCCTGTCGCACGCGCCTCATCGACGGAGAGTTGGCCCTCACCTTGAACGCCATCCTTGATGGACGCTTGCCCGTCATCGGAAGACTGACGGGGCTGTCGCTCATTCCCTCTCTTGTTGTGGATGCAGACCGACATCTCCAGTTGCGTGATGAGTGGCGTGCCGAGCAGTCAAGGACCCTCTCGGTCATGGAAGTCGCAGAGGCTATGGCGGTGAAGCAGGAGGTCGCATATCACCTCGTCCGCCAAGGCCTGCTGCACACAACGACTGCGGAGACGCGTCGCCGCAACCAGCGCGTGGCGATGCAGCAGCTTCAGGAGTTCAAGGCCGAGTACGTCTGGCTTCGAGACCTTGCCCA
>NZ_AMXF01000265.1 GCF_000310225.1 Thauera phenylacetica B4P | reverse complement strand
TGGTCGGCTCCTACTGCGCTTTCGTGGCGGGTGCTGCGGGGGAGGCCGGCGCGGCGGACGTGGCGGGTGATTGGGACACCCAGCGCGCGACGCTGGCGAGCGCGGCGTTGTCGATCTCGCTGCTGCGGAAGCTCGGCATCGCGCGGAAGCCGTGGCGCACCACGTTCTCGATGTAGGCCACGGGCAACTCGCGGCCGAGGATCGCCGGGCCGACGCCTGCGTCATGGCAGAAGCCGCACACCTTGGCGTAGGTGCGGTCGCGCTCCTGCGCGGGAGGATCGGCCGCGAGGGCGAGCTGGGCACCGCCCAGCACGAGGCTGGCGACGAGGATTCGGGTCTTGTTCGGCTGCATGGTTCTCCTCCTTGGCTGGGGTATGGATTCCCCGTTGGAGGAGTACAAAGCAAGGGGCGGGCCAGGGTGTGCCGGATGGTTGAAGATCCAACAATTGCGCGGATCGTGCGTGTGTCGCCGGGCTGTCGAGCTGCGGGAAGGGTGTTGCGGTTTGCGACAGCGGCGCCCGCGGGGAGGGCCAGGGAGAGGGCGAGGCCCGCGCCGGCCAAGGGTTGCGGACCTCGCGTCGCATCCTGCGACAGTGTTGCAGGATGCGACGGGGACGCGCTGCGACGCGCCTCGCGTGTCGCTAGGGTCGCGCGGCTTCTTCCGCCTGCGCGCGCAGCAGGCGGTAGATGGTCGAGCGCGCGATGCCGAGCCGGGCGGCTGCGGCGCTGACGTTGCCGTCGAGCTTGTCGACCACCCAGCGCAGGTAGGCCTGCTCCATCTCGGCGAGCGGGACGATGCGCTCGAAGCCGCCGCGGCCGCTGCTCGCGGCCGTTGTGGCACCCGGGTGCAGCAAGGCGTCGATGCGGGCCGCGTCGATGCGGTCGCCGTCGGCGAAGACCAGCAGGCGCTCGATCACGTTGCGCAGCTCGCGCACGTTGCCCGGCCAGGCATGGTCGATGAGGCGCTGCAGGGCCTGGGGCTCGACGCGCGGGGCGGGCGTGCCGGGATGGCGCCGCACCGCCTGGCGCAGCAGGTGCTCGACCAGCAGCGGGATGTCCTCGCGGCGCTCGCGCAGCGGCGGCACGACGATATGGACGACGTCGAGCCGGTACAGCAGGTCGTGGCGGAAGCGGCCCTCGCCGACGAGCGCCTCGAGGTCGCGGTGGGTGGCGGCGATCACGCGCGCGCCGGTGCGGCGCACGGCGCTGGCGCCGAGCGGGCGGAACTCGCCGCTGTCGAGCACGCGCAGCAGCTTGGCCTGGCAGGCCAGCGGCAGCTCGCCGATCTCGTCGAGGAAGAGGCTGCCCGCGCTCGCGAGCTCGAACAGGCCCTCGCGGTCCGCGCTCGCGCCGGTGAAGGCGCCGCGCTTGTGGCCGAAGAGCTCGCTCTCGACCAGCTCGCCCTCGAGCAGGCCGCAGTTGACCGGCACATAGGCCTCGCCCGCGCGCCGGCTCCAGCGGTGCAGCGCCGCGGCCACCACCTCCTTGCCGGCGCCGCTCTCGCCGGTGAGCAGCACCGGCACGTCGAGCGCCGCCGCGCGCCGCACCTGCTCGAGCATCTGCAGCCACGCCGGGCTGTCGCCGACCATGCCGTCGTCGTCGCGGCTGCGCCGGCGCTGAACCTCGACCGCGAGCGCGTCGCAGCGGCGCGCGAGCGCGCTGCGTTCGAGCGCGCGCGCGACCACGAGGTCGAGCTCGGTGAGCTGGTAGGGCTTGGTGAGGTAGTCGAAGGCGCCCAGCTTCATCGCCGCGATCGCGCTGTCGATGCTGCCGTGGCCGGTCAGCACCACGACCTCGGTGCGCGGCGCGAGCTGCTTGATGCGCTCGAGCAGCTCGATGCCGTCCATGCCCGGCATCTTGATGTCGATGAGGGCGAGCTCCACGCCACCTTCTTCGATGCAGCGCAGCGCCCCCTCGCCGTCGCCGGCCTCGCTGATGCGGTAGCCCTGGCGGCCGAGGCGTCCGCCGAGCAGCTCGCGGTAGAGCTCCTCGTCGTCGACGATCAGGATGTGACGTGCGTTCACGGGTCGATCACTCATTCCTTGCGGCTCCCGCTCCGTCCTCCGCCAGTGGCAGCGCCAGGCGGAACCACGCGCCGCCCTGCGGCCGGTTGCCACAGGCGATGCGGCCGCCCAGCTCGTTCATGATCGCATAGCAGATCGACAGGCCCAGCCCGGTGCCCTTGCCCGGCGGCTTGGTGGTGAAGAAGGGATCGAAGACGTGCTCGGCGACCCCCGGCGCGAAGCCCGGCCCGCTGTCGCCGATCTCGAGCTCGATGCCCTCGCTGCCGGCGCGCGCGAGGATGTCGATGCGTCCGCTGCCGTTCATCGCGTCGCAGGCGTTCTTGATCAGGTTCTGCAGCACCTGTTCGAGCAGGGCCGGGCTGGTCCCGGCCTGGGGCAGGCCGGGGGCGATGTCGACCGCGAGCTCGATGCCGCGGGTGAGGCCGGCGTCGTTGAAGAAGGCCAGGCGCTCGGCGACGAAGAGGCCGACGTCCACCGTCTCCAGGCTGGCGCTCTGGCGGCGCGAGAAGGCGAGCAGGTTGGCGGTGATCGCCTTGCAGCGGTGGGCTTGCTGCTGGATGGTGGCCAGGCCGCGACGCAGCTGCGCGACCCGCCGGTCGTCGCCGAGCGGCGCGCCTTCGTCGAGCAGGGCCTGGAGCTCCTCGGCATAGCCCGACACCAGGCCGAGCGGGTTGTTGATCTCGTGCGCCACGCCCGAGGCGAACTGGCCGAGCGCGCTCAGGCGGTTGGCCTGCGCGAGCTCGCGCTCCATCTGCCGGCGCGCGGTGATGTCGCGCGCCACGCCGATCACGCCCTCGGCGACGTCGCGGCCGACGAAGAGGGTGGAGTTGACCTCCAGCACCACGCTGCCGCCGTCGCGTCCGGCGAGCGCGATCTCGAAGGGGCGCCCGGCCTCGCCGGCGATGCGGCGGGCGAAGTCGCGCTCGATGCGCGCCGCCGATGCGGCCGGCATGAAGTCGCCCACCGCGTGCCCGATCGCCGCCTCGGGCGCGGCGCCGAGCAGCTCGGCCATGCGGGTGTTGACGAAGCTCAGCCGGCCCTGGCCGTCGAGGATGTAGACCGCCTCGTTGATCACGTCCTGGACCTGCTGCTCGCGCGACTCGATGCGGCGCGCGTACTCGGTGAGCTCGCGCTCGCGCTCGAGCTGGGCGCTGATGTCGAGCGCCAGCCCGCTGTAGCCCACGATGCGATCGTCCTTGAGCACCGGCTCGACCTGTAGCCGCACCGGGAAGGGCAGGCCGGCGGCGTCGCGCATCACCAGGTCGAGCGTGGTGGTGCTGCGGCGCGCGGCGATCTCCTTGAGGAAGGCGGTCGCGCGCGCGGTGTAGTCGGGCAGCACGAGGTCCTTCAGGCGCAGCGCGGGGAGCTGCGCCTCGCTCACCCCGAGGCGCAGGCGCGCCGCCTTGTTCAGGTGCAGCAGGCGCCCCGAGGCGTGCAGCGCGAACGCCATCTCGGGGAGGTCCTCGATGAGGTTGCGGTAGCGCTGCTCCGAGGCCTCGAGCTCGCGGGTGCGCTCGTGCACCCGGCTCTCGAGCAGGTTGATGCGGTCGCGCAGGTTGAGCGGCTTGAAGTATTCGCGCAGGCCGGCGAGCTCGGGGGCGCAGTCGCTGGCGTTCATCAGCGTCCACGCGCAGTGCGGGTCGCCGCGGCCCTCGCACGCCGTCTCCACGCAGATCATGTCGGCCTCCAGCACCCGCGAGGCGAAGCCCGAGGCGTAGCCGGTGAGCGTCCAGCACACCGGCTCGTCGGAACGACCGAACAGGCGCAGGTGCTGCTCGGCCTCGTAGGAGTGCCGCCAGCGCCCGCTCATGCGGTAGCGCCCCCTGGCGCGGTCGAGCTCGAGCGCGTCGGGCTCGACCTCGGCGATGCCCGAGAACATGTGGGTGCGCGGTCCGCCGAGGATGAACTCCTCCAGGCTGTCCGGGTGCATGTAGGCGGCGAGTAGCTCGGCGTCCTCGTAGCCGCAGCTGAAGCCGTAGCGCGTGAGCACCACCTTGGCGATCTCGCTGCCCAGCGTCTCGACCAGCTCCTTGCGCAGCGCGCCCATCGAGTCGGCATGCACGAGGATGGCGCGCCGCCCGCAGAAGCGGATCGCGCCGCTCTCCGGCATGAAGTCGATCAGCGCGTTGAAGTCGAGCTCGTCCGAACGCATCGCCAGCAGGACCTCCGTGCGGCCAGGGAAGAAACCCGGCGGGCGCCAAGCCGGCCCCCGGGGACGGCGCAGTCTCGCGCAATTCGCCAGACCCGTCCACGCCGCGAGCGATGCGGGGGGTGGTCGTGTGACGGCGAGGCCGTGTTCGCGCCTGCCGGCGCTCCTACATGAACCACCGCGCGTCCCGGACCTCCTGTAGGAGCTGCGGCAGCTGCGAACCCGGCGGTCGGGCAAATGACGCACGTGCAGCACTCCACCGCCGCTCATTCCTCCGCTTCTTCTTCCTCGTCTTCCCCCACCACCGCATCCACACCCGCGGCGGCGACGTCCACCGTGGTCTCGACCACGGTCGCGGTGACGCTGACGGCGGTGGCGGCGACCGTGACCACGGCGCCGGCGACCGCGGTGACGGCGCAGCCGCCGAGGGAAAGCGCCGCAAGCAGGCACAGCACCAGGTTGCGTGCAGCGGAAATCGTCATCGTCATTCCATCGTGCCTTGAAAGCCCAGCAACCCGCTCTCGCGCCGGGTCGCCTGCAACACGCCATTCTCCAGCAAGCCCTCGCGTTCGGCCACCAGGCTGATGGCCTTGCGGGCGCGGGTGATCGCGGTGTAGATCAGCTCGCGCGTGAGCACGTTGCCGCTCTGCGCGGCCAGCACCAGCGCCGTGTGCTCAAACTCCGAGCCCTGGCTCTTGTGCACCGTCATCGCGAACGCCGTCTCGACGTGGGCGAGGCGGCTCACCGCCACCGAGCGCAAGGCCTCGCCGTCGAGGAAGTGCACGCGCAGGCCGCCGCCCTCGGCCGCCGGCAGGGTGATGCCGATGTCGCCGTTGAAGACGCCGAGCGCGGGGTCGTTGCGGGTGACCATGACCGGGCGCCCGGCGTACCAGCTGCCGCGCGGCGACAGCAGGCGCGCGCGCGCGAGTGCGTGCTCGATCGCGCGGTTGAGCCCGGTCACGCCCCAGTCGCCCTCGCGCACCGCGCACAGCACGCGGAAGCGGTCGAAGGCCTTCAGGATGTCCGTCGCCCACGCCGCGTGCGCCGCGCCGTCCTTGCCCGCGGGCCCGCGCGCGAGCCGCTCCAG
>NZ_AMXF01000264.1 GCF_000310225.1 Thauera phenylacetica B4P | reverse complement strand
ACCCTGGGCGGAGCGGATCGACGCGGGGCGGGTGGCGGCTTCAGCCAAGGCGGGCCCCCTGCAGGATCTCGAGGCAGAGCGCGGTGAAGTCCAGACCCGCCACGCGCGCCGACATCGGCACCAGCGAATGGCCGGTCATGCCCGGCGAGGTGTTCATCTCGAGCAGGTAGGGGCGGCCGTCCTCGGTGAGGATGAGGTCGGCGCGGCCCCAGCCGCGGCAGCCGAGCACGCGCGCGCACTTCATCACCAGCGCCTGCAGCTCGGCCTCCTGCGCCGCGGGCAGGCCGCAGGGGCAGTCGTAGCGCGTGTCGTCGGTGAAGTACTTGTGCTGGTAGTCGTAGTTGCCGTCCGGGGCGACGATGCGCACCAGCGGCAGCGCGCGATCCTCGAGGAAGGGCGCGGTGAGCTCGGCGCCGGCGATGAACTCCTCGGCGATCACCAGGCTGTCGTAGCGCGCGGCGAGTTCCCAGGCCGCCCGCAGCTGGCCGGCCTCGACCACCTTGGTCGCGCCCATGCTCGAGCCTTCGTGCACCGGCTTGACGAAGATCGGCAGGCCGAGCTCGGCCACCACCGCATCCCAGTCGGTGTCCTGCTCCAGGATCGCGTAGCGCGGCGTGGGCAGGCCAGCCGACAGCCACACCATCTTGGTGCGCCACTTGTCCATCGACAGCGCGGAGGCCATCACGCCGCTGCCGGTGTAGGGGATGCCCATCAGCTCGAGCGCGCCCTGCACCGTGCCGTCCTCGCCGCCGCGCCCGTGCAGGGCGATGAAGGCGCGCTCGAAGCTTTCTTCCTTGAGGGTGTGCAGGTCGCGCTCGGCCGGATCGAAGGCGTGCGCATCCACCCCCGTGGCCTGCAGCGCGGCGAGCACCGCAGCGCCCGACATCAGCGAAACCTCGCGCTCGGCGGACGACCCGCCGAACAGCACCGCAACCTTTCCGAACCGGGCCATCACGCTGCTTCCTCGATGCTGGCGAGCTTGCCCGGCACCGCGCCGATGCTGCCCGCTCCCATGGTGATGACGACGTCGCCGTCGCGCGCGGCGGACAGGATCATGCGCGGCATGTCGACGATCTCCTCGACGAAGACCGGCTCGACCGTGCCGGCGACGCGGATCGCGCGCGCGAGCGAGCGACCGTCGGCGGCTACGACCGGGGTCTCGCCGGCGGCATAGACCTCGGCCAGCAGCAGCGCATCCACGGTCGACAGCACCTTGACGAAGTCCTCGAAGCAATCGCGCGTGCGCGTGTAGCGGTGGGGCTGGAAGGCCAGCACCAGGCGGCGGCCGGGGAAGGCGCCGCGCGCCGCGGCGATGGTCGCCGCCATCTCCACCGGGTGGTGGCCGTAGTCGTCGACCAGCGTGAAGCTGCCCGCCTCGTCGCCGTCCTGGTCAAGCAGGGCGACCTCGCCGTAGCGCTGGAAGCGCCGGCCGACGCCGTTGAACTCCGCGAGCGCCTTGACGATGGCCGCATCCGGCACCTGCACCTCGGTCGCCACCGCGATCGCGGCGAGCGCGTTGAGCACGTTGTGCATGCCGGGCAGGTTGAGCTCGATCGACAGGCGCGAGGTCGTGCCGTTGACCCGCACGCAGTCGAACAGCATGCGCCCGCCCTCGGCGCGCACGTTCTCGGCGCGGATGTTGGCGGTCTCGGTGAGACCGTAGCGGACCACCTGGCGGGTCACCCGCGGCAGGATCTCGCGCACGTTGGGGTCGTCCTCGCACAGCACCGCGACGCCGTAGAAAGGCAGGCGCTGGAGGAAGTCGACGAAGGCCTGCTTGACCCGGCCGAAGTCGTGGCCGTAGGTCTCCATGTGGTCGGCGTCGATGTTCGTGACCACCGAGATCACCGGGTTGAGCAGCAGGAAGGAGGCGTCGGACTCGTCCGCCTCGGCCACCAGGTAGTCGCCCGTGCCCAGGCGCGCGTTGGCGCCGGCGGCGTTGAGGCGGCCGCCGATCACGAAGGTGGGGTCGATGCCGCCCTCGGCGAGGATGCTCGCCACCAGCGAGGTGGTGGTGGTCTTGCCGTGGGTGCCGGCGATCGCGATGCCGTGCTTGAAGCGCATCAGCTCGGCGAGCATCTGCGCGCGCGGCACCACCGGGATGTGGCGCTCGCGCGCCGCCACCACCTCGGGGTTGTCGGCCTTCACCGCGGTCGACACCACCACCACGTCGGCGTCGGCGACGTTGCCCGCGTCATGGCCGCGCACCACGTGCGCGCCCATCTTCTGCAGGCGGCGGGTGGCGGCGTTGTCGCCGATGTCGGAGCCGCTGACGCGATAGCCCTGGTTGGCAAGCACCTCGGCGATGCCGCTCATGCCCGAGCCGCCAATGCCGACGAAGTGGATGTTCCTGACCTTGTGCTTCATGCTTGTTCTCCACCGCCCAGCTCGGCGCACACATGGGCCACCGCGACCGCCGCGAGCGGCTTGGCGAGGGCGCGCGCGTTCTCGGCCATCTGCAGCAGGCGGCCACGGTCCAGGCTGGACAGAATGCCCGCCAGGCGGTCGGGCGTAAGTTCGGATTGCGGCAGCAGGTAGGCGCCGCCGCGGTCGGCGAGGAAGCGCGCGTTGCCGGTCTGGTGGTCGTCCACCGCGTAGGGGAAGGGCACCAGCAGGCTGGCCACCCCGGCCGCGGCGAGCTCGGCCACGGTGAGCGCGCCGGCGCGGCAGATCACCAGGTCGGCGTCGGCATAGGCCGCCGCCATGTCGTCGATGAAGGGGCGCAGCTCGCCCTCGACCCGCGCGCGCGCGTAGGCCGCCCGCAAGGCCTCGATCTGGCGCTCGCCGGCCTGGTGCACCACCGTCGGGCGCTGCTCGGCGGGAAGGCGCAGCAGCGCCTGCGGCACGGTCTCGTTGAGCACCGCGGCGCCCAGGCTGCCGCCCACCACCAGCACGCGCAGCGGACCCTCGCGCCCGGCCATGCGCTCGGCCGGCGGCAGCACCGCAGCGATGTCGGCGCGCACCGGGTTGCCCATCCACTCCGCCTTCTCCAGCACCTCGGGGAAGCCGCTCAGCACACGGTCGGCGACGCGGGCGAGCACGCGGTTGGCCAGGCCGGCGACCGAGTTCTGCTCGTGCAGCACGAGCGGACGCCCGAGCAGCGCGGCCATCATGCCGCCCGGAAAGGTGATGTAGCCGCCCATGCCGAGCACCACGTCGGGCCGGGCGCGGCGAATCTCGCGCAGCGCCTGCCAGAAACCGGACAGCAGGTTCACCGGCAGCAGCAGCTTGCGCAGCAGGCCCTTGCCGCGCAGCGCGCCGAAGCGCACCCAGGCGGTGTCGTAGCCGCGCGGCGGCACGATGCGCGCCTCCATGCCCTCGGGGTTGCCCATCCAGACGATGCGCCAGCCGCGCGCGCGCAGCTCCTCGGCGACCGCGATGCCCGGGAAGATGTGGCCACCGGTGCCGCCGGCCATCACCATCAGCGTCTTCATGTCCGCCCCCCACGCATGAGCTGGCGGTTCTCCCAGTCCACCCGCAGCAGGATGGCGAGCGCGACGCAGTTGGCGACGATGCCCGAGCCGCCGAAGCTCATCAGCGGCAGGGTCAGGCCCTTGGTGGGCAGCAGGCCCATGTTCACGCCCATGTTGATGAAGGACTGGATACCGATCCACAGGCCGATGCCCTGGGCGACCAGGCCGGCGAAGTAGCGCTCGAGCTTGATCGCCTCGCGGCCGATGATGAAGGCGCGGTGCACGATCAGCGCGAACAGCGCCACCACCGTCAGCACGCCGACGAAGCCGAGTTCCTCGGCGATCACCGCGAGCAGGAAGTCGGTGTGCGCCTCGGGGAGGTAGAAGAGCTTCTCGACGCTGCCACCCAGGCCGACGCCCAGCCACTCGCCGCGCCCGAAGGCGATCAGCGAGTGGGAGAGCTGGTAGCCCTTGCCGTAGGCGTCCTGCCAGGGATCCATGAAGCCGAAGATGCGGTCGCGGCGGTAGGGCGAGGTCCAGATCAGGATCATGAAGCCGATCACCGCCACCACCGCGAGCAGCACGAACACGCGCACGTTCACGCCGCCGAGGAAGAGCACGCCGAAGGCGATCGTGGTGATCACCACGAAGGCGCCGAAGTCGGGCTCGCGCAGCAGCAGGAAGCCGACCAGCAGGATCACCGCCATCATCGGCACGAAGCCCTTCATGAAGCTGCCCATCACGTCGAGCTTGCGCACCGTGTAGTCGGCGGCGTAGAGCGCGGCGAAGATCTTCATGAGCTCGGAGGGCTGCAGGTTCACCGGACCGAGCGAGAGCCAGCGCTGCGCGCCGTTGACCTCGCGCCCGATGCCCGGAATCAGCACCACGATCAGCAGCACCACGCCGGCGACGAAGAGCGCCGGGGCGAGCTGCTGCCAGCGCGCCATCGGCAGCTGGAAGGCCACCAGGCCGAGGCCGATGCCGACGGCGAGGAAGACCGCGTGACGGAGCAGGAAGAAGTGCGACTGGTAGTTGGTGAAGCGGCTGCCCTCGGCGATCGCGATCGAGGCCGAATACACCATCACCAGGCCGAGCAGCAGCAGGCCGACCGCCGACCAGATCAGCAGCAGGTCGAGCTCGCGCGCAGGTGCGCCGTGGCGTCCGAGGCGATCGGCCGCCGCGCGCGCCGGATCGGGCGCGCCGCCGCCGCGCTGGAGCAGGCCGGTGAAGGTGCTGGCGAACTTCATCGCGGACTGACTCCGGGCAGGCGGCGTGCCGCGGCGACGAAGACCTCGGCGCGGTGGGCGTAGTTGCGGAACATGTCGAGGCTGGCGCAGGCGGGCGAGAGCAGCACCACGTCGCCCGCCTGCGCGCAGGCGTTGGCGCGCGCCACCGCGGCGTCGAGGTCGGGCGCGTGCTCGATCGTCACGCCGCAGCCCGCCACCGCCTGCGCGATGCGGCCGGCGTCGCGGCCAATCAGCAGCAGCGCGCGCGCCTTGCCGGCGAGCACCGGGGCGAGCGGCGAGAAGTCCTGCCCCTTGCCGTCGCCGCCGGCGATCAGCACCACCGGGCAGTCCATGCCGGCGAGCGCCGCCACCGTCGCGCCCACGTTGGTGCCCTTGGAGTCGTCGTAGAAGCGCACGCCGTCGGCGCGCTCGGCGACCAGCTCGACGCGGTGCGGCAGGCCGCGAAAGGCCTTCAGCCCGGGAACCAGGGCCTGCGGCGCGATGCCCAGGCCACCCTCGCAGAGCGCGAGCGCGGCGAGCGCGTTGGCGGCGTTGTGGCGGCCGGCGAGCGGCAGCTCGTCGAGCGCGAGCAGGCGCTGGTCGCCGTGCATCAGCCAGGCGCGACCGTC
>NZ_AMXF01000263.1 GCF_000310225.1 Thauera phenylacetica B4P | reverse complement strand
CGGCGGCCTTCTTCGCGCGCTTGGCGCGCGAATTGGGCGCGGCGGGCTCCGGGGCGGCCGGCGCGGGCTCGACCACTGGCGCGGTGACGGGCTCGACGACCGCTTCGACGGCGGCCTTCTTCGCGCGCTTGGCGCGCGAATTGGGCGCGGCGGGCTCCGTGGCGGCAGGCGCAGCCTCGACCACCGCCACAGGGGCGGCCACGCCGCCCTCCTCCACCCCGCCCTTCCTGCTGCGCGGCTTGCGCGCCGCCCTGCCGTCCGCGGGCACGACCTCCACAGCCCCGGCTTCCACAGCCTTCGCCGGAGTCTTGACCTCGACCGGCAGCGGCCCCTCGATGAGGCGGAAGTCGATCTTGTTGGTCGCCATGTCGACCCGCACGAGCTGCACCTTCACGCGGTCGGAGAGGCGGAACTGCTTGCCGGTGCGCTCGCCCATGAGGGCGTGGCGCGTCTCGTCGTAGTGGAAGTAGTCGCTGCCGAGGTCGGAGATGTGCAGCAGCCCTTCGATGAAGATGTCGTCGAGCGCGATGAAGAGCCCGAACGGAACCACCGAGGACACGCTGCCGATGAACTCCTCGCCGACGCGGTCCTGCATGAAGTAGCACTTGAGGAAGGCGACCACGTCGCGGGTGGCGTCGTCGGCGCGGCGCTCGGTCATCGAGCAGTGCAGGCCGATCTGCTCCCAGTCGCCGGGGCGGTACTGGGCGCCGCCAAGCGCGGCCTTGATGCCGCGGTGGATCAGCAGGTCGGGATAGCGTCGGATCGGGGAGGTGAAGTGGGTGTAGGACTCGTAGGCGAGGCCGAAGTGGCCGACGTTGTCGGGGCTGTACATCGCCTGCTTGAGCGAGCGCAGCATCACGGTCTGCAGCAGCTGGGCGTCGGGGCGGTCCTTGACCTGCTCAAGCAGCCTGGCGAAGTCGCTCGCGCGCGGTTCGTCGCCCCCGCCCAGGCCGAGGCCGAACTCCTTGAGGAACTCGCGCAGCTTGGCGAGCTTGTCCTCGGAGGGGGAGTCGTGGACGCGATACAGCGCCGGGTGCTCGCGGGTGGCGAGGAAGTCGGACGCGCACACGTTGGCGGCGAGCATGCACTCCTCGATCAGGCGATGGGCGTCGTTGCGCACCTCGGGCACGATCTGCGCGATCTTGCCGTTATCGTCGAAGATCATGCGGGTTTCGGTGGTCTCGAAGTCGATCGCGCCGCGCTTGGTGCGGGCCTTGAGCAGCACGCGGAAGAGCTTGTCGAGGTTCTCGAGGTGGGGCAGCAGCGCGGAGAGTTCGGCGCGCACCGCCGGGTCCTGCTCGTACAGCGCGGCGGCGACCTTGGTGTAGGTCAGGCGCGCGTGCGACCAGATCACCGCGGGGTAGAAGCGGTAGTTCCTGATCTCGCCGGTGGCCGAGATGGCCATGTCGGCGACCATCGCCAGGCGCTCGACCTGCGGGTTGAGCGAACACAGACCGTTGGAGAGCTTCTCGGGCAGCATCGGGATGACGCGGCGCGGGAAGTACACCGAGTTGCCACGGTCGAAGGCGTCCTTGTCGAGCGCGCTGGCGGCATCCACATAGTGCGAGACGTCGGCGATGGCGACGATCAGCCGGTAGCCCTTGCCCTGGCGCTCGCAATACACCGCGTCGTCGAAGTCCTTGGCGGTCTCGCCGTCGATGGTGACCAGCGGCAGCTTGGTGAGGTCCTCGCGCCCGGCCCAGTCCTTCTTGCGCACCACGTCGGGCAGCTTGCGCGTCTGCGCCTTGGCCTCGGTCGAGAACTCGTAGGGCAGGTCGTGCTTGCGCAGCGCGATCTCGATCTCCATGCCGGGGTCGGCGTAGTTGCCGAGCACCTCGACGATGCGGCCGATCGGCTGGGCGAACTTGGTGGGCTGCTCGACCAGCTCGACGGTGACGATCTGCCCGGCCTCGGGCTTCTTGCGCCCGCCCGGGGCGACCAGGATGTCCTGCGCCAGGCGGCGGTTCTCGGGCACCACGATCATCACGCCGTGCTCGTTGATCACGCGGCCGACGACGCGGCTGTTGGCGCGTTCGAGCACCTCGACCAGCTTGCCCTCGGGACGGCCGCGGCGGTCCTGGCCGGCGATGCGCACGATCACGCGGTCGCCGTGCAGCAGCTCGCGCATCTCCTTGGGGCCGAGGAAGATGTCGGGCTGGCCGTCGTCGCGACGCAGGAAACCGAAGCCGTCGGGGTGGCCCTCGACGCGGCCCTTGATCAGGTCGGCCTTGGCCGGCAGCAGGTAGGCCTCGCGGCGATTGCGCACGACCTGCCCATCGCGCTCCATCGCGCGCAGGCGGCGGTCGAAGAAGTCGAGCTCGTGCGGCGCGATGTCGAGCGCGCCGGAGAGCTCGGAGAAGGGCATCGGCACGCCGCGCTCGGCGAGGATCTGCAGCACGTACTCGCGGCTGGGCAGCGGGTTGTCGTACTGCTGGGTCTCGCGCTCGTAGAAGGGATCGGCCAGGCGCACGGCGCTGGCCTGCGCCGCCGCGGCCTTGTGCGCGGCGCGGCTGCGACCGGGGCCACGAACGGGGGCGCCGGTGTGATCGGCGGCGTTATGGGGGGTGCCGCGGGCAGCCGCTTCGGACACGGCGTTACCGCGGGCGCCGGACGCGGCAGATGCGCCCCGCCGGGTGCTGCGGGCGGACGGATTGACGCGCGCGGAATTCTGCTGTGCCGCCGGGGTGTTGCGGGCGGAGGTGCCGGAGCGCTGCTTATCGGTTTTTTTGGTTTTGCGAGTCATTGACAATCTTCTTTTCGTGCTTATAATGCGCGTCTTCTTGCCCAGATGGCGGAATTGGTAGACGCACTAGTTTCAGGTACTAGCGCCGCGAGGCGTGGAGGTTCGAGTCCTCTTCTGGGCACCAGTTTCACAGGAAAGCCGCTCTTCGGAGCGGCTTTTTTGTTTTTGTGCCGCCGCGATGCGAGTGGATGAGGCTGGCGCGCGCTCGACGCAGCGTTCGCGGCCGCCGCCGCTCCCACAGGATGGCCGGCGGGGCCTGCGAGGCGTTCCCCTGCAGGAGCGCCGGCAGGCGCGAATTGCGCTTGGGCGGGGGAATGCGCCCGGCGCACTCTCGACGACCCATTCGCGGCGGCCGCCGCTCCTACATGACGGCCGGCTGGGCCTGCGGCGCGTTCCCCTGTAGGAGCGCCGGCAGGCGCGAATGGACGCTGCACGGGAGCAACATACTCAGTCTGAGCCAAGCGATGCAAAAAAGCCTTTGCGATAGTGAAAGCGCTTGCTATTATGCGCGTCCCTGCCCAGATGGCGGAATTGGTAGACGCACTAGTTTCAGGTACTAGCGCTGAGAGGCGTGGAGGTTCGAGTCCTCTTCTGGGCACCAGTTTCACAGGAAAGCCGCTCCTCGGAGCGGCTTTTTTGTTTTTGCGCCGCCGCGACGCGGGCGGACAGGGCTGGCACGCGCTCGACGGCCCGTTCGCGGCGGCTGCCGCTCCTACAGGACGGCCTGCAGGGTCTGCGCGGCAATCCCCTGTAGGAGCGCCGGCAGGCGCGAATGACGGTTGGGCGCGGGAATGCGGCTGGCGAGGGCTCGACGGCCCGTTCGCGGCGGCCGCCGCCCCTACAGGACGGCCGGCCGGGGCTGCGAGGAGTTCCACTGTAGGAGCGCCGGCAGGCGCGAATTGCGGCCGCGCGGGGTGCGACGGGTGCTCAGGCGCCAAAGGGGTGGCGGCGGAGGATGGTTTCGTCGCGCTCGGGGCCGGTGGAGATCACGTCGATCGGGATCTCGCAGATTTCCTCGATGCGGTGCAGGTAGGTGCGCGCCTCCTGCGGCAGGGCGTCCCAGCTCTGCGCGCCGAAGGTGGTGCCGCTCCAGCCCTTCATGGTCTCGTAGATCGGTTCGCAGCGCGTGACCTCTTCCGAGCCCATCGGCAGCAGGTCGATGCGCTTGCCGTCGAGCATGTAGCCGGTGCACAGCTTGAGTTCCTCGAGCCCGTCGAGCACGTCGAGCTTGGTGATGCACAGGCCGGTGACGCCGTTGATGATGATCGAGCGCTTGAGCGCGGCCAGGTCGAGCCAGCCGCAGCGGCGCTTGCGCCCGGTGACGGTGCCGAACTCGCGGCCCTTGGTTGACATCTGCTCGCCGGGCACGCCCTTGGTCTCGATGTCGAGCTCGGTCGGGAAGGGCCCGCCGCCGACGCGGGTGCAGTAGGCCTTGGTGATGCCGAGCACGTAGTGCAGGCGGCCGGGGCCGACGCCCGAGCCGGCCGCGGCCTGGCCGGCGACGCAGTTGCTCGAGGTTACGAAGGGATAGGTGCCGTGGTCGATGTCGAGCAGGGTGCCCTGCGCGCCTTCGAACAGCAGCGAGCCGCCCGACTTGTTGATCGCGTAGAGCTCGGCGGAAACGTCGGCCACCATCGGCAACAGCTCGTCGGCGTCGGCCATGGCCTGGTCGAACACGCTCTGGAAGTCGACCGGCTCGGCTCCGAGGTGCTGGGTGAGCACGAAGTTGTGGTATTCGAGGTTGGCCTTCAGCTTGGCGGCGAAGCGCTCGCGGTCGAAGAGGTCGTACACGCGCAGCGCGCGGCGGGCAACCTTGTCCTCGTAGGTGGGGCCGATGCCCTTTCCGGTAGTGCCGATCTTGTCGCCGGCGGACTTGGCGGCCTCGCGCGCGCGGTCGAGCGCGGCGTGATAGCCGAGGATCAGCGGGCAGCCCGGGCTCACGCGCAGGCGGTCGCGCACCTTGATGCCGCCGGCTTCGAGGGTGCGGATCTCGGACAGCAGGTGGTGCGCGTCGAGCACCACGCCATTGCCGATGAAACAGGCCACGCCCTCGCGGACGATGCCCGAGGGCACGAGGTTGAGCTTGTATTCGGTCTTGCCGATCACCAGCGTGTGGCCCGCGTTGTGGCCGCCCTGGAACCGCACCACGCCCTTGGCGTGGTCGGTGAGCCAGTCGACGATCTTGCCCTTGCCTTCATCCCCCCACTGGGTACCGACGACGACGACGTTCTTTGCCATTTCTTTACTCTCCCTGTAACGGCACGATCGCCCAGCGATCGCCCCGCTTCACCAGTTGCCGGTCGCAGCCGGCTTCGTTCCAAGTTCCTTCATGTCCGGGCAGCTCGACCACGACGATCTCGCCGCGCGCGCGCAGCGCGGAGATCTCGGCGGCGAGCGCCGCATCGTCGCCCGGCGGCGCCAGCACCGCCCCTGCAGGCGCCGCCGGCGTGGGCAGGTGCCAGGCGAGCTCGCGCAGGTCGAGGCTGAAGCCGGTGGCCGGCCGGGCGCGCCCGAAGGCTTCGCCGACGCGGTCGTAGCGCCCGCCGAGCGCGAGCGCGGCGGGCGATTCGGCGCCGTAGGCG
>NZ_AMXF01000262.1 GCF_000310225.1 Thauera phenylacetica B4P | reverse complement strand
ACCGCCACGGCGGGCGGCCGCAGCGCGGTGGCGAGCGCGTCGCGCACGAAGGCGCGCGCCGCGTCGTCGCCGGCGAGCGCGGCGGTGGCGTTCACCAGCGGCAGGTACTGGAAGGCGGGCAGCGCGTGGTCGCCCTCGTCGGCGATGAAGGTGAGCCTGCCGACGGGTAGCGCCACCATGCTGCGTTCGCCGGGCGAGGTGTCGACCCAGAGCGAGCCGCCCCCAGGCAGCAGCATGAGCTGCACGCTCCAGGGGGTGGTCACGCCGCCCAGCCAGTCGCCGTCGACCCGGCGGAAGTCCAAGGCCTGCACGGACAGCGCCGGGTTCAGGAAGGGCAGGCCGCGCATGCGCTCGGCGAGCAGGTGCTCGAACCAGCGCGCCACCGCTGGCGCGGGCGAACCCGCCCAGGCCTCGGCCCGGCGTGGCGGCGCGGGCGTGCGTGCCGGTCGGCGCAGCGGCATCATCGGACGCCTCCCACGGGCGCCGGCGTGGTGATGCGTTCGCGGCCGCGTTCGAGGTCGGCGAAGTGCTCGCGCGCGTCGTAGTCGCCGTCGAGCGAGGCGGCGAGCGCACCGAGGGCCTCCTCGATCAGCTCCAGCTCGTCCTGCGACACCACCTCCTTGGCGAAGCCGAGCGCGACCAGCACCCAGGTGCCGACCGGCTGCGGCCCGACCAGCAGCATGTTCACGCGCTCGCGACGTTCGCCGCGGCCGACCACGGCGAGGTCGCCGCCGGCCTCCAGCGCGAGCACCTTCATCGGCACCGACAGGCACATCAGGCGGCCTCCTGCAGCGCCGCGAGCGCGCAGCCCCCGCCGGCGAGCGCGTCCAGCAGCGCCTCCTCGGCCAGCGGCAGGGCGGCGCGCACCGCGGACGACAGGCTCATGCCGGTGGCGAGCGACTGCGGCTCGACGCCGACCACCACGGTGCATCGCGGCGCGCGCCCGAGGAAGCGCAGGGTGGCGAGCACGTCGGCGAGGCCGACCTGGTGCGGCGAGAGCTTGGTGCGGAAGAAGGCGGGCACCTCGTCGTCGCGCAGCACCACCACGCTGCCCGGCGTGCGGCCGCTGCGCACGCAGTCGGCGATCACCAGCAGGTCGAGGTGTTCCAGATCTTCGAGCATCTCCATCGCGCAGGTGCCGCCATCGAGCACCGCGACGCCGGCGGGCAGGCGTTGGCGGTCGAGGATGCGCTCGACCAGGCGCACGCCGACGCCTTCGTCGGAGAGCAGGATGTTGCCGACGCCGAGCAGCACCGCGCGTCGCGGCTTGGCTTCGGTGTCGTGGGCCGGGAGCAGGGGGGTGTTCATCGCCTGCGCCTCAGGCCGCCTTGGCCCGGACCACCTCGGCCTGCTCGGTGTCGAGCACGTGCACCGCGCAGGCCAGGCAGGGGTCGAAGGAGTGCACCGTGCGTAGAACCTCCAGCGGCTGCTCGGGCACCGCGACCGGGGTGTCGACCAGGCAGGCCTCGTAGGCGCCGGGGACGTCGTGCTCGTTGCGCGGGGCGGCGTTCCAGGTCGTCGGCACCACGCACTGGTAGTTGCGGATCTTGCCGTCCTCGATCACCACCCAGTGCGACAGGATTCCGCGCGGCGCCTCGTGGAAGCCCATGCCGCGCTGCTCGCCGCGCGGGAAGCTGGGGGCGTTGAAGGTGTCGAGGTCGCCCTTGGCCATGTTGGCGAGCAGCAGGTCCCACTGTCTCGCGAGCTCGTCGACCTGCACCGCGCACGACACCGCGCGCGCGGCGTGGCGGCCGATGGTGGAGTGCATCGCGTCGAGCCCGACCTCGATGCCGGCGATCGAGGACACGCGCGCGAGCGTCTCGGTGGCGTACTTCTTGGTCGGCTCGTGGCCGGCGGCCAGCATGGTGAGCACGCGCGCCAGCGGCCCCACCTGCATCGGCTTGCCGTACAGGGTCGGCGACTTCAGCCAGGAATACTTGCCCTCGTCCTGGAAGTCGGTGTACCTGGGCGCGGTCTCGCCCTCGTAGGGGTGCAGGCTGGCCGCGTCGCCGGCCTTGTACTCGTACCACGAGTGCTTGACCGCCTCGCTGACGCCCTTCAGCAGGTAGTCGTCGGCGAAGCTGCGGATCCGGGTGAACTTGCCGAGGTCGCCGTCGGCGATGTGGCCGCCGGGCAGCGCGAAGGTCTCGCCCTTGCCGTCGAGCGGGATGTCGGGGGCGGCGAGGTAGTCGACGATGCCGCGGCCGATCTGCGTCCATTCGGGGTAGAAGGCGCCGATCACGCCGACGTCGACCAGGTAGACGTTCTTGACGAAGTCCTCCAGCTTGTCGATCCAGCCCTTGATCGCCATCAGGCGCTCGACGGTCAGCACCGACTGCGCATCGACCGCGAGCGGGTTGGCCACCCCGCCCACCGCCACGTTCTGGATGTGCGGAGTCTTGGAGCCGAGGATGGAGACGATCTTGTTGGCGTAGCGCTGCACCTCCAGCGCCTGCAGGTAGTGCGACACCGCGATCAGGTTCACCTCGGGCGGCAGCTTCATCGCCGGGTGGCCCCAGTAGCCGTTGGTGAAGATGCCGAGCTGGCCGGTGCCGACGAAGCCCGACAGGCGCTCCTTGACCTTGGCGAACTCGTGCCTGGAGTTGCCCGACCAGCTCGACAGGCTCTCGGCGAGCGCCGCCGCCTTGGCGGGGTCGGCCTTCAGCGCGCTGGTCACGTCCACCCAGTCGAGCGCCGACAGGTGATAGAAGTGCACGATGTGGTCGTGGATGGCGTGGGCGAGGATGATCAGGTTGCGGATGTAGTTGGCGTTGAGCGGGATCTCCAGCTTCAGCGCGTTCTCCACCGCGCGCACCGAGCAGATCGCGTGCACCGTGGTGCACACGCCGCAGATGCGCTGGGTGATCGCCCACGCGTCGCGCGGGTCGCGGCCGACCAGGATGTTCTCGACGCCGCGCCACATCTGGCCCGAGGCCCAGGCCTTGGCGACGCGGCCGTCGGCGACCTCCACGTCCACCCGCAGGTGGCCCTCGATGCGGGTGACGGGGTCGATGACGATACGTTGGCTCATGGGGGGACTCCTCAGCGGGTGGCGGCGCGCAGTGCCGCAGGGGTGGCGGTGGGGGGCGCGTCCTCGCGCGGCAGCACCGGGAAGCGGCGGGTGATGACGATGTAGCCGAGCACCTCGATCGCGAACATGCCGATGGTCACCAGCAGCTCGGGCACCGAGGGGAAGTAGGACCAGCCGCTGCCGGTGTCGTAGCCGACCAGAAAGGCGTTGATGCGCAGCAACACGCCGCCCAGCATCAGCAGCGCGCCGCCGACGAAGAGCCGCGCCGGGTTGCGGCGCTGGCGCTCGCTGCGCAGCAGCACGAAGGGCGACAGGAAGCAGGCCGTCTCCAGCCAGAACATGAAGGCCTGCAGGTTGGCCGCGAAGGCGTGGCCGAGCGCGCCGCGCCAGAGCAGGTCGCCGAAGCGCACGAGCATGAACACCGCCAGCACGCCGAGCATGACCTTCGCCAGCGGGGTGAGCAGGTGCATCTCGATCGAGCGCCGGTAGCCGGCGGCGGCCAGGCAGGACTCGAACAGCACCACCGCGTAGCCGATCGTGATCGCCGACAGCAGGAAGATCAGCGGCAGCAGCATGGTCTGCCACAGCGGGTGGATCTGCGTGCCGAACACGATCAGCAGCGAGCCGAGCGAGCTCTGGTGCATCATCGGCAGCACCGTGCCGAGGGCGATGAAGAAGAACATCACCTTGTTCAGCTTGCGGCGCGCGTCCCGCATGCCCCACTTCTCCATGAAGGTCGGCGAGAACTCGATCCACATCACCACGATGTAGAGCGAGATGCACAGCGCCACCTCGAACATCACCGAGTTGGGCGAGGCGTAGGCCGGGCTGAGGATGTGCCAGAAGTTCCACCAGCGCCCGAGGTCGAAGATCACGCCGACGCCGGCCAGGGTGTAGCCGAACAGGCTGGCGAGCAGCGCCGGGCGCACCAGCGGGTGGTATTCGCCCTTGTTGAAGATGTACACCAGCATCGCGATCGAGAAGCCGCCGCAGGCGAAGGCCGAGCCGATCACCACGTCGGCGACCACCCAGATGCCCCAGGGGTAGCCGTCGTTGAGATGGGTCACCGCGCCCAGGCCGAGGACGAAGCGCACCGCGAGGATGGCGAGCGCGGCGAGGATCAGCACGCCGCAGGTGAAGGTGACCGGGGTCAGCAGGCGGCCGCCGACCGGCGCCGGCGCGGCGTGGATGTGCTCAGTCATGGCGCTTCTCCCCGGCGTGCGCGTCCTGCGAGTCGGTTTCGTCGTCGTGCTTCACGTTGCGCCTGGCCACCCAGCTCATCACGCCGAGCACCGCCAGCGGCAGCACCAGGCCGCCGTAGAGGGTGTGCTGCAGGGTCTCGGACTGCGACGAGAACGAGCGCTCGGGCAGCGGCTTGTGGCCGAGCTGCTCGAAGGGCACCGCGGCGAGCTTGAGCATCTGCGTGCCGCCGACCTCCTTCTCGCCGTAGACGTGCTGCACGTAGCGCGGCGCCGGGCCCTCCCAGGCGGGCTGGTCGGCGGTGTCGAGGTTGCCGCGCGGCCAGGTGGTCGGCGCGCCTTCCTGCAGCGCCAGGCGGCGGTGCGCCTCGGCCTTCAGCGCGGAGACCTTGCCGAACAGCGTGGCGCCGGTCGGGCACACCTCGGCGCAGGCGGCGTACTTGCCCTCGGGCAGCAGGTGGCGGCACAGCTCGCACTTGCCGATCCTGCCGGTGGGCGAGTCGTAGTCGTACTTGGGGATGCCGAAGGGGCAGGCGGCGACGCAGTACCGGCAGCCGATGCAGGCGTCGGCGTCGTACTGCACGATGCCGGTCGCCGGGTCCTTGGTCATCGCCGACACCGGGCAGGCCGAGACGCAGCTCGGGTCGATGCAGTGCAGGCAGGACGACTTCATGAAGGCGTAGCCGTCGGTCTGCTGGTTGCGCTGCGTGCCGGTGCCGGACTGCCAGGCCTTGATCACGTTGTAGGTGCGCGCGGTGGTGTCGAGCGGCATGTCCCACAGCGCGTCGACCGGGCTGTTGTAGTCGAGGGGCAGGTCGTTGGCCGCCTTGCAGGCGGCGACGCAGGCCTTGCAGCCGATGCACAGCGTGGAGTCGAACAGCAGCCCGATCGCCTCGGGCGGGATCTCGGCATTGCCGCGCGCATGCGCCGAGGGGCATGCGGCGGTGCCGGCCACGGCGGCACCGCCCGCGAGGGTGCGGCGGAGGAATTCGCGCCGGCCATTCATGTCAGGCGTCCTCGTGTTGGGCGGGCTTCGCCGCGGTATCGGCGGCGGCGTGCTGCTTGCCGAGGTTGCGCGCGAACATCGCGCCGGCGCCGGCCGCCGCGCCGGCGACCGCGGCCAGCACCGCG
>NZ_AMXF01000261.1 GCF_000310225.1 Thauera phenylacetica B4P | reverse complement strand
CCCGAGCGCTGGGCGCTGGCGGCGCGCTTCGCCGGGCTCGGGCTGGCGGCGCGCGAAGGCCTGCCCGGCCTCGCCGGGCTCTCTGGCAGCGTGGACGGCGACCACCAGGGCGGGCGCTTCCGGATCGACAGCGAGGACCTCCGGCTCGACCTGCCGGAGGTGTTCGAGCCCGGCCCGCTGGTCTTCTCGCGCTTGCAGGCGCGCGGCGGCTGGCAGCGGCAGGAGGAGCGGCTGGCGATCGTGCTCGACGAGGCCGCCTTCGAGAACGCCGACGCCGCCGGCACCGCCGCGGGCCGCTACTGGCCGGCGCCGACCGGGGCGGGCGAGATCGACCTGCAGGTGCGCCTCGTCCGCGCCGAGGCGACCGCGGTGTGGCGTTACCTCCCGAGGGTGGTCAACGACGACACGCGCAACTGGCTGCGCAGCGGGATCCGCGCGGCGAAGGTGCCCGAGGCGCGCCTGGAGCTGAAGGGGGCGCTCGACGACTTCCCCTTCCGCGACGGCAAGGGGCGCTTCCTGGTCAGCGTGCAGGTCGCCGATGCCACGCTCGACTACGCCCCCGGCTGGCCGGGCATCGAGGGCATCGACGGCGAGGTGCGCTTCGAGGGCCCGGGCCTGCGCATCCTGGCGCCACACGGACGCATCTTCGGGGTGGAGCTGGTCGATGTGCTGGCGGAGGTGCCCGACCTCGACCAGCGCCCGAGCGAGATCATGACCATCACCGGCCGCGCGCGCGGCCCCACCGCCGAGTTCCTGCGCTTCGTGTCGGCGAGCCCGGTGTCGCGCCGCATCGACGGCTTCACCGACGGCATGGTGGCCGAGGGGCGCGGCGAGCTGGAGCTGCAGCTGGTGATGCCCTTGCGCACCACGATCGACTCGCGGGTGCAGGGCGAATACCGCTTCACCGACAATCGCATCACGCTGCTCGAGGCCTTGCCGCCGCTCGAGGCGGCGCGTGGGCGACTGCGCTTCACCGCGGACACCCTGAGCCTCCCCGAGGCGCAGGCGCGCCTGTTCGGCAATCCGCTGCGCCTCTCCGCGCAGACCGGCGAAGACGGCGCGGTGCGCTTTCGGGCCGCGGGGCGTGCGGACGCTGCGGCGCTGGCGGCCGCCTGGGAGCTGCCACTGCTCGATGAGCTCGCCGGCACCGCGGAGTGGTCGGCCGAAGTCCGTATCGGGCGGCGCGGCACCCGGGTCGAGGTGGTCTCGGATCTCACCGGCTTCGCCTGCAGCCTGCCACCGCCCTTCGGCAAGTCGGCCGGCGAGGCCTGGCCGGCGAAGCTGGTGTTCGAGCATGCGGGAGACGGCAGCGGGGCACACGTCGCGCTGACGGTCGGCGACCGCCTGCGCGCCGAGCTGCTGCGGCCCGATGGTGGGGTGGTGCGCGGGGGCGTCGCGCTCGGGCGCGCGAGCGCGGATGCGCCGCCGCCTTCAGGATCCGGCGTGCGGGTCGCCGCGGTGCTCGACCGGCTCGACCTGGATGCCTGGCGCGCGGTGCTGGAGCGTGCCGCGCCGGTGGCGGACGCGGCCGGGCAGGACAGTGAGGCCGCCAATGGGGCAGCGCTCGCCACCGTGGCGGAGTTCGCGCTCGCCGCCGACGAGGTGGGCGTGTTCGGCCAGACCTTCAAGGCGGTCGACCTGCGTGCCCGTGCCGACCCGGGCGGCTGGAAGGCACGCCTGGAGAGCGACCGCGCGGACGGCGAGTTCGACTGGCGCGAGGCGGGCAAGGGCACGCTCGCCGCGCGCTTCCGCCACCTGCGCCTGGCGCGCGAGGCAGGCAATGGAGAGTCCCCAGGCGAGGGCGAGCCCGCAGTCGAGGAGCCGCCGCCGGAGGATCCGCCGCAGCGCCTGCCCGCGCTCGACGTGGTCGCCGAGCGCTTCGAGATCAACGAGCTCGACCTCGGCCGCCTCGAGGTCCTCGCGCGCAACCGCGGCAGCCTCTGGCAGCTCGACCGCTTCGCACTCGAGAACGCCGATGGACGGCTCGCCGGCAGGGGGCAGTGGCGGGCAGGCATCCGCCAGCGCACGGAGCTCGATTTCAGCCTGGAGACCGCAGCGATGGGTGCGCTGATCCACCGCCTCGGCTACCCCGACGTGGTGCGCGGCGGCGCCGCCAGCCTTGCCGGCCAGCTCGCCTGGCGGGGAGCGCCGACGCGGATCGACTATCCCAGCCTGTCGGGCAGGCTGCGGCTGGAGACCGGTGCCGGCCAGTTCAACAAGCTCGAGCCCGGTGTCGGCCGCCTGCTCGGCATCCTCAGCCTGCAGTCGCTGCCGCGCCGGATCACGCTCGACTTCCGCGACGTGTTCTCCGAAGGATTCGCCTTCGACCGCATTTCCGGTAGCATCGACCTCGCCCGCGGCGTGCTGCGCAGCGAGGACCTGGAAATCCGCGGGCCGGCGGCGCGCGTCGCCATGAGCGGCAGCGCCGACGTGGTCTCGGAGACCCAGGACCTGCGCGTGCTGGTGCAGCCGACGCTGTCCGAGTCGGTGGCGATCGGCGCCGCGGCGGGCCTGGTGAACCCGGTCGCCGGGGTGGTCACCTATCTTGCACAGAAGCTGCTCAGCGACCCGATCGAGAAGCTCTTCGCCTTCGAGTACGCGGTGACCGGCGCGTGGTCCGACCCCCAGGTCGCCAAGCGCGGCGCCGCCGCCGTGCCGGAGTCGCGCTGAGCCCGGGGCGTGCGCCCTTCCTTGCCCAACCTCCGCGGGGGCTTTGCCGACCGTGCAGTCCTCCGCCCCAAGCTTGCCGACATGACCGAAACCTCGCCCTCCGCCCCGGTGCGCATCGCCGCCATCCAGACCGTCTCCGGCCCCGACGTCGCCGCCAACCTGGAGACCGCCGCCCGCCTGATCGCCGAGGCCGCGGCGGCCGGCGCCCGCCTGGTCGCGCTGCCGGAGTACTTTCCCCTGATCAGCAAGGACGAGGCCGCCAAGGTACGCATCCGCGAGCCCGAGGGCGCCGGGCCGTTGCAGGATTTTCTCGCCGGCGAGGCGCGCCGTCATGGCGTGTGGCTGATCGGTGGCACCCTCCCGCTGGTCGCCGAGGCCGACGACAAGGTGCGCAACTCGACCCTGGTCTACGACGACCAGGGGCGACGCGTGGCGCGCTACGACAAGATCCACCTGTTCGGCTTCCAGCGCGGCGAGGAGCGCTACGACGAGGCGGCCACCATCGAGCCGGGCAGCACCGTCGCCTGCTTCGACTCGCCGGCCGGGCGCACCGGCCTGTCGGTGTGCTACGACCTGCGCTTCCCCGAGCTCTTCCGCGCCATGGGCGAGGTGGACCTGATCGTGCTGCCGGCCGCCTTCACCTGGACCACCGGGCGCGCGCACTGGGAGGTGCTGCTGCGCGCGCGCGCGATCGAGAACCAGTGCTACCTGATGGCGCCGGCTCAGGGCGGGCGCCACGAGAGCGGGCGGGTGACCTGGGGGCACACCATGATCGTCGATCCCTGGGGCGAGATCCTCGCCTGCCGCGACGAAGGTCCCGGCGTGGTGCTCGCCGAGATCGACCATGCGCGCCTGGCCGCGGTGCGCGAGAGCCTGCCCGCGCTGCGTCACCGCTGCCTGGCCTGAGCGCCGGGGGCGCGACGGACCCCACGCGGCGCGTCCCGGGGGCTCGTCGCGTCGTCGTATCCTCTCGCCCCGCACCGATCGTTTTTGCCCGATGCCGGTCCAACCGCCATCCCCCGCCAAGGATTTACCGATGAGCAAGAGCCAGAATCCCCTCAAGGTCGCCGACCGTTACCTGCTGTCGCCCTACGGCCTGGGCGAGGCGGAACTCGAGAAGACCTTCCGCAAGCTGATGCGCCACGACATCGACTTCGCCGACCTCTACTTCCAGTACCAGCGCTCCGAGGCCTGGAGCCTGGAGGAGGGCATCGTCAAGTCGGGCAGCTTCGACATCGAGCAGGGCGTGGGCGTGCGCGCGATCAGCGGCGAGAAGACCGCCTTCGCCTACTCCGACGACATCTCGCTCGACGCCCTGGTCGGCGCCGCCACCGCCACGCGCGCGATCGCCGCGGCGGGCGAGCGCCGCCGCGTCGGCATCGTCCCGCACAAGCTCAGGACCCGCCTGTACCGCGCCGACGACCCGCTCGACTCGCTCGACGACACCGCCAAGGTGAAGCTGCTCGAGCGCCTGGAGAGCTTCGCGCGCGCCGAGGATGCGCGCGTCACCCAGGTGATGGCGCACATCGCCGGCTCCTGGGAGGTGGTCATGGTGGTGCGCAGCGACGGCCACCAGGCCGCCGACGTGCGCCCGCTGGTGCGTGTGTCGATCACCGTGATCATGGAGGAGGACGGCCGCCGCGAGCAGGGCAGCGCCGGCGGCGGCGGGCGCTACGACTACGGCTGGTTCTGCGACGACCGCCTGCACGACTATGCCCGCCAGGCGGTGCATCAGGCGCGCGTGAACCTCGGCGCCGACCCGGCGCCGGCGGGCACCATGCCGGTCGTGCTCGGGCCCGGCTGGCCGGGCATCCTGCTGCACGAGGCGATCGGGCATGGCCTCGAAGGCGACTTCAACCGCAAGGGCAGCTCGGCGTTCTCCGGGCGCATCGGCCAGCAGGTCGCGGCCAGGGGCGTCACCGTGGTGGATGACGGCACGCTGCCCGACCGCCGCGGCTCGCTGTCGATCGACGACGAGGGCAACCCGACCGAGCGCACGGTGCTGATCGAGGACGGCATCCTCACCGGCTACATGCAGGACATGATGAACGCGCGCCTGATGGGCATGCCGATCACCGGCAACGGCCGCCGCGAGTCCTTCGCCCACCTGCCGCTGCCGCGCATGACCAACACCTACATGCTCGACGGCGACAAGGACCCGGAGGAGATCATCAAGTCGGTCAAGAAGGGCTTGTATGCGGTGAACTTCGGTGGCGGGCAGGTGGACATCACCTCGGGCAAGTTCGTGTTCTCGACCGCCGAGGCCTACCTGATCGAGAACGGCAAGGTCACCCGCCCGGTCAAGGGCGCCACCCTGATCGGCAACGGCCCGGACGTGCTGACCCGCGTGAAGATGATCGGCAACGACATGCGCCTGGATCCGGGCGTGGGGACTTGCGGCAAGGACGGGCAGAGCGTGCCGGTGGGCGTCGGCCAGCCGACGCTGCGCATCGACGGGCTGACGGTGGGCGGGACGGCCTGAGGCGGTGGCGCATCTCGCCGGCAGTCTTCGCGCCTGCCGGCGCTCCTACAGGAACCCCACGCGTCCCGGACCCCCTGTTGGCGCTGCGGCAGCCGCGAACCCGGCGGTCCGGTGCTCGACGCGCGTCCCGGATGCCACCGCCGCCTTCGCGCCTGCCGGCGCTCCTACAGGAGCCGCCGCGGCTTCCGCCCCATGTAGGAGCGCCGGCAGGC
>NZ_AMXF01000260.1 GCF_000310225.1 Thauera phenylacetica B4P | reverse complement strand
GGGTGCGCCCGGGGCGGGCGCACCCGGTCAGCGGTGCGTGTGGTAGGTGCCCGCCGCGGCGTGGTGGCCGCCCATGTGCGGGCGGTGGTGCGGCTGCCGGCCGATCAGGCCGCCCGCCAGCATGCCGAGCGCGCTCGCCGCCAGGCCGTAGAGCTGGGGCTCGATGTCGCCTTCGGGCACGAAGAGCTCGAAGAGGATCCAGGTCGACAGGCCGAGGATGATCGACAGCGCCGCGCCGAGGTTGTTGGCGCGCTTCCAGAACAGGCCCGCCGCGAGCGGCACGAAGGCGCCGGCCAGCGTCACGCGGTAGGCGTTCTCGACCATCTCGTGGATCGAGGACTCGGTGCTGGTCGCGTACCAGGTGACGAAGGCGGTGAACAGCACCACGGTGACGCGCGTGCTGAGCAGGAAGGCGCGGTCGCTCATGCCGGGGAAGAAGCCGCGCAGCACGTTCTCGGAGAAGGTCACCGAGGGCGCGAGCAGGGTGCCGGAGGCGGTCGACATGATCACCGACAGCAGCGCGCCGAAGAAGATCACCTGGGCGTAGAAGGGCATGTACTGCAGGATCAGCGTCGGCAGGATGAGCTGCGAGTCCTGCTCCATCAGGCGCTCGACCATGCCGGGGTCGATGATGTTGGCGGTGTAGGCGAGGAACAGCGGCACCGCGGCGAAGAAGAAGTAGCTCACGCCGCCGAGCGTGGTGCCCCACACCGCGACGGTCTCGTTCTTCGAGGAATTGACGCGCTGGAACACGTCCTGCTGCGGGATCGAGCCGAGCGCCATGGTGGCGAAGGCGGCGAACCAGGCGATGATCTCGACCGCATCCAGGGAGGGCAGGAACTCGAACTTGCCCTCGGCGGCGGCCTTGGAGATCACGTTGTCGAAGCCGCCCGCCATGTCGCCGGCGATCGCGCTCACCCAGACCAGGCCGATGACGATCACGATCATCTGCACGAAGGTGGTCATCGCCACCGACCACATGCCGCCGAACAGCGTGTAGACCAGCACCACGCCGGCGCCGATCAGCATGCCCTGGTTCATGCTCACCAGTTCGCCCGACAGCACGTTGAACACCAGCCCGAGCGCGGTCACCTGCGCCGCCACCCAGCCGAGGTACGACAGCACGATGCAGATCGACAGCACGAGCTCGGTCGTGCGGTTGTAGCGCATGCGGAAGAAGTCGCCCAGCGTGAGCAGGTTCATGCGGTACAGCGGGCGCGCGAAGATGAGGCCGAACAGCACCAGGCAGGCCGAGGCGCCGAGCGGGTCGGAGATCAGCCCGCTGAAGCCTTCCTCAATGAAGGTCGCCGAGATGCCGAGCACGGTCTCGGCGCCGAACCAGGTGGCGAACACCATCGCCAGCACGACGATCATCGGCAGGTTGCGCCCCGCGGTGATGTAGTCGCGCGCGTTGTGCACCCGGGTGGCGGCATACAGGCCGATGCCGATGGAGACGACCAGATAGGCGACGACAAGCCAGAGCAGCATGGTTGGGCCCTTCGTGTTGGCGCGTCCGCGCGCGGTGAGCGAAAAAAGAGGGCGCGAGTTTAGCAACAGAACGGCCCCGCGGGGGGCGGGATCTACGCGCCAAGGGCTTGATCGTTCGCGCTTTATTGCGTGAGCGCAACGCCGCCGCCAGGCGGCAGGGTGCGTCAGCCGAACAGGCGGTACAGCTCCAGGCCGAGCAGGCCCATGGCGACGGCGCCGATGAAGAGCAGCAGGCGGCCCTGGGTGCGCTGCCCGGCGGCGAGCTCGTCGAGGCGTTGCTGCTGCGCGCTCTGGTGGCGGGTGGATTCGGTGAGGGCGTGATGCACCAGGCGCGGCAGCTGCGGCAGCGTGCCGGCCCAGGCCGGGGCCTCTTCCTTGACGCCGCGCACCAGCGCGCGCACGCCCATGCGCTCGTCCATCCAGCGCTCGAGGAAGGGCTTGGCGGTCTTCCACAGGTCGAGCTCGGGGTCGAGCTGGCGGCCCAGGCCCTCGATGTTGAGCAGGGTCTTCTGCAGCAGCACGAGCTGGGGCTGCACCTCCATCTCGAAGCGGCGCGCGGTCTGGAACAGGCGCAGCAGGGTCTTGCCGAAGGAGATGTCCTTCAAGGGCTTGTCGAAGATCGGCTCGCACACGGTGCGGATCGCCGCCTCGAACTCGTCCACCCGCGTCTTCGCCGGCACCCAGCCGGCCTCGATGTGGGCCAGCGCCACGCGCCGGTAGTCGCGCTGGAAGAAGGCGAGGAAGTTGGTCGCGAGGTAGTTCTTGTCCACCTCGTTGAGGGTGCCCATGATGCCGAAGTCGAGCGCGATGTAGCGCCCGTCGGAGTGCACGAAGATGTTGCCCGGGTGCATGTCGGCGTGGAAGAAGCCGTCGCGGAAGACCTGCGTGAAGAAGATCTCCACGCCCGCGCGCGACAGCGCCTTCAGGTCGGTGCCCTGGGCGAGCAGCGCCGGCGTCTGCGAGATCGGCACGCCGCGCATGCGCTCCATCACCATGACCTTGCGCCCGCACCAGTCCCAATAGACCTCGGGCACGATCAGGAGCGACGAGTCCTTGAAGTTGCGCCGCAGCTGCGAGCAGTTGGCGGCCTCGCGCATGAGGTCCAGCTCGTCGTGCAGGTACTTGCTGAACTCGGCGACCACCTCGCGCGGCTTCAGGCGCCGGCCCTCCGGCCACACCTTCTCCAGCAGCACCGCGGCCACCTCGAGCAGCGCGAGGTCGTGCTCGATCACGCGCTCGATGCCCGGGCGCAGCACCTTGACGGCGACGTCGGTGCCGTCGGGCAGGCGCGCGAAGTGCACCTGCGCCACCGAGGCCGAAGCCACCGGCGTGCGCTCGAAATCATCGAAAACCGTGTCGATCGGCTTGCCGTAGAAGCCTTCGAGCACCGCGAGCGCCTGCTCGGTGGGGAAGGGCGGCACGCGGTCCTGCAGCAGCGCGAGCTCTTCGGCGAGGTCGGGCGGCAGCAGGTCGCGGCGGGTCGACAGCATCTGGCCGAACTTGACGAAGATCGGCCCGAGCGACTCCAGCGCCTGGCGCAGGCGTGCGCCGCGCGACTCGGTGTAGGTGCGCCAGAAGAAGACCTTGTGCCAGACGTGCGCGAGGCGGCCGCTGCTGTCGGCGTCGAGCACCATGCGGTCGAGGCCGAAGCGCAGGCTGACGGAGACGATCTTGGCGAGACGGAAGAGGCGCACGATGGAGGGCCGGGCAGACGCAAACCCTGGACTGTAGCCCGAAAGCGGCAGCGGGGGAACGGGCGGGGACGCGTCCGCGCGCCACCGGCATGCAACCTGCGCTCACATCCTCGCCGGGGCGGGCTGCGCCGATCCGCTATAATCGCGCGTTTCGAATTCATTCCGAGTGCCATGAGCGCCGACCCCAAAGTCCTGCTGACCGACCTGCTCCAGACCGCGCTGAAGAGCGTCGCGCCGGATCTCGCCGACACCCCCATCCTGCTGGAGCGCCCCAAGCAGGCGAGCCACGGCGACTTCGCCACCAACCTCGCGCTGCAGCTCGCCAAGCCGCTCAAGCGCAACCCGCGCGAGCTCGCCGGCCTGCTGCTGGCCGAGCTGCCGCCCTCCAAGCTGGTCGCCAGGGCCGAGGTCGCGGGCGCCGGCTTCATCAACTTCACGCTCGCCGCCGACGCCAAGACCGCGGTGGTGCGCGAGGTGCTGGCCAAGGGGGCGGACTTCGGCCGCGGCCTCGCCAAGGGCGTCAAGGTGCAGGTGGAGTTCGTCTCCGCCAACCCCACCGGTCCGCTGCACGTCGGCCACGGCCGCGGCGCGGCCTACGGCGCGTCGCTGGCGGACGTGCTCGCCTTCGCCGGCTTCGAGGTCAGCCGCGAATACTACGTGAACGACGCCGGCCGCCAGATGGACATCCTGGCGCTGTCGACCTGGCTGCGCTACCTCGCCTTCTTCGGCATCGAGGTGCCCTTCCCGCCCAACGCCTACCAGGGCGACTACGTGATCGACATGGGCCGCGACATGCGCGATGCCCATCAGGACCGCTTCGCCCAGGTCACGCGCGAGCAGGTGCTCGCCGGCACGCCCGGCCTGCCCCAGGCCGACCGCAAGGACGACGAATCGAAGCAGCAGCGCGAGGAACACCTCGACGCGCTGATCGCCAACGCCAAGCGCCTGCTCGGCGACGACTACGGCTGGGTGCATGGCTTTGCCCTCAACGAGCAGCTCGGCGATGGTCGCGACGACCTCGGTGAGTTCGGCGTGCGCTTCGACAAGTGGTTCTCGGAGCAGAGCCTGTTCGACACCGGCCTCGTCGAGCGCGCGGTGGGCCAGCTCGAGCAGCACGGCCACATCTACCTGCAGGACGGCGCCAAGTGGTTCCGCTCCACCGCCTTCGGCGACGAGAAGGACCGCGTCGTGCAGCGCGAGAACGGCCTCTACACCTACTTCGCCTCGGACATCGCCTACCACCTCAACAAGTACGAGCGCGGCTTCGACCGCATGATCGACATCTGGGGCGCCGACCACCACGGCTACATCCCGCGCGTGAAGGGTGCGATCGCCGCGCTCGGGCTCGACCCCGCGCGCCTGGACGTGGCCCTGGTGCAGTTCGCGGTGCTCTACCGCGACGGCCAGAAGACCTCGATGTCCACGCGCTCGGGCGAATTCGTCACCCTGCGCGAGCTGCGCCGCGAGGTGGGCAACGACGCCTGTCGCTTCTTCTATGTGCTGCGCAAGTCCGACCAGCACCTCGACTTCGACCTCGACCTCGCCAAGAGCCAGAGCAACGAGAACCCGGTGTATTACGTGCAGTACGCGCACGCCCGCGTGTGCTCGGTCCTGAACCAGTGGGGCGGCGAGGCTTCCGAGCTGGCCGAAGCCGAGCTCGGCCTGCTGCACAACGAGCGCGAGCTGGCGCTGTGCGCCCGCCTGGCGAGCTTCGCCGAGCTGGTGCAGGACGCGGCGGCAGGCTATGCGCCGCACCAGGTCGCCTTCTACCTCAAGGACCTCGCCGCCGACTTCCACAGCTGGTACAACGCCGAGCGCATGCTGGTCGAGGACGAGGCGGTCAAGCTCGCCCGCCTCGCGCTCGCCGCCGCGGTGCGCCAGGTGCTGGTCACCGGCCTGAAGATGCTGGGCGTGTCCGCGCCCGAGTCGATGTGATGGCGGGGGGTGCAATCGTGAGTCGAGATCGCAGGCCGGCCCGCAAGCCGGCGCGCGCACCGGCCAGGAGCGCCGGCGGGACGCTGATCGGGATCTTCATCGGCCTCGTCTTCGGCGCGCTGATCGCCGCCGGGGCGGCGTGGTACTTCACCCGCAGCAATCCCTTCCAGGCCGCGCCGGTCGCGCCGCGCGTGCAGGCGCCGGCCGAGCAGGGGCCGGCGGCGCTGCCCGGCAAGCCGGGCGACCGCCCG
>NZ_AMXF01000259.1 GCF_000310225.1 Thauera phenylacetica B4P | reverse complement strand
GCCGGCAGGCGCGAATGCGGCCGCGGGTGTACCCGCCGACGTCGAATTTCCGCGCGCCGCTTTCGCGCCTGCCGGCGCTCCTACATGAAACCTCGCGGCTCGGGGTGGCTGGGGCGGGCGGTGGTGCTTGCGACGGCCTCGACCCTCAGTCCACCGCCCGCTGCAGCGCCGCTTTCGCGCCTGCCGGCGCTCCTACATGAAACCTCGCGGCTCGGGGCGGCTGGGGCGGGCGGTGGAGTTTGCGACGGGCTCGACCCTCAGTCCACCGCCCGCTGCAGCACCCCGATCGGCGGTGCCCAGTCGGTGCCGGGCGGCTTCTTGCGCGTGACCAGCGTGAGCTGGGCCGGGGCGAAGACGTTGGCGTTGTGGGTGACCGGGGTGGTGATCAGGTATTGCGCGCGGGTGGCGCGCAGGAAGGTGCCGACGCGGTCGATGTTGGCGACGTCCAGGTGCGCGAAGGGCTCGTCGATGAAGACGAAGCCGCCGGGGCGGGACTCGTCCATCAGCAGGCCGATCAGGAGGATCAGCGACTTCATGACCTGCTGGCCGCCCGAGGCCTCGCCGTCGTTGAGGCCCACTGCGCCCTTGCGGTCGAAGTCGAAGCGCACCTCGAGCCCGGCCTGGGCGAGCGAGAGGTCGTCGTTCTCGAGGTGCGGGGTGGGGCAGTCCACGCTGAGGTTGGCGAGCTCGCCGAGCGCCTTGAGGTTCTTCGCGTACTGGCGCACCGTGGCGCGCAGCTTGGCGATGTAGGCGGCGCGGGCGTTGTCGGTGTGCAGGCGCGCGGTCGCGCAGTAGCCCTGGCGGTTGAGGTAGTCGCGCTCGCGCAGCGCGACGTCGGCGCCGAGGCGGTCGCGCACCACCAGCACCGCGGGGTCGGTGATCCACTCGCCCTCGTCGAGGTGGCGGCGCAGGCGCTCGAGCTGCAGGCGGGCGCCGCGTGCGTCGCCGTATTTCTCGGCCAGCAGGGCGAGCTCGGCGGCGTCCAGCCAGTGCGCCGGCATGCCGCGCCGGCGCCGGCGCAGGGCGAGGATGCGCTCGGCCTGGGCGTGGCGGCGCGGGCCGTGCTCGCGCGCGATGTCGGCCAGGCGCAGCTCGATGGCCTTGAGTTCGCGGTTGCGGCGGTCGAGCTCGATCTGGATGCCGTTGACCTTCTCGGCGAGACGGTCGATCTCACCGCGGGTGTCGCTGCGTTCGGCGATCGCCTCGGTGAGCGCCTTGCGCGCGGCGGGCAGCTCGGCCTCGGCGCTGGCGTAGGCTTCGGCGCGGGCGGCGAGCAGCTGCGCCGACTGCAGGCCGAGCAGGCGCTGGCGCAGCGTGGTGAGGCGGGCGCTGGCGGCGTCGAGCTTCGGGCGCAGGGCCTGGAGCTGCCTGTCGAGGCCGCCGATCTCGTCCTGCAACACGGCGATGCGCGACTGGCGCGCGAGCTCGCCGAAGTGGAACTCCTGCGGCCGGCCGAGGTGGCGGGCGCCGCGGCGCTCGCGGTGGTAGCCGTCGCGGGTGATCCACTCCTGCTCGCGCGGCAGCGCGCGCGCGGCCTCGGCGTCGTCGACGCGGCGGATGCGGTTGAGCAGATCGGAGAGCCAGCGCGGCACCGGCGCGCCGAACTCCACCACCTCGGCCAGGCTCATCGGGCGCGGCGGCGGGGCGGACTCGCGCTCGGCCACGATGAAGTGGCGGAAGCGCTCGCGCTCGCCGAGCGCCCAGGCGGCGTGGCGGTCGGATTCGCGTTCGAGCAGGACGAGGTGGCGGTAGGGGCGCAGGATGGCTTCGAGCGCGGCCTGCCAGGCGGGGTCGGTGACCTCCACCACCTCGGCGAGGCTGCGGTGGGCGATGCCCTCGGCGCTCAGCCTGACGCGGAAGCGCGCGACCTCGGCGTCGCCCGGCGCGCCGGCGCGGTTGCGCTCGCCGCGCAGGGTCTCGCTGCGCTCTTCGAAGGCGGCGACCAGCTCGCGCTCCTTGCGCCGCAGCGCGGCGAGCGCGGCGTCGGCCTCCTCGTGCTCCTTCTCCAGCGCCACGGCGTCGGCGCCGTGCTCGCTGGCGAGCTGGGCGCGCAGCATGTCGCGCTCTTCCAACAGGCGGTCGAGGTCGCGCACGCGGTCGTGGGCGGCGAGGTAGCGCTGCTCGGAAGCGCGGTCGTCGTCCTTCAGGCGCTTGCGCTCGGCCTGCGCCGCCTCCTGCTCGGCGCGCACGATCTCCAGGCGCTGGCGCGACTCGCGCTGCTCGACGAGCTTGTCGGCGCGCTCGTGGCCGACGCGGTACAGGGCCTCGCGCTCGGCGGCGAGCTCGCGCTCGAGCTCGGCGACCTCCAGGCGCGGCACGATCTCGGCTTCCAGCGCGTGGATCTCGTCGGCGAGCTGCTTCCACTCCAGGTAGCGGTTGGCCTCGGCCTTCTTCTCCTCGGCCTGGGTCTTGAGGCGGTCGAGGTCGATGCCGAGCTCGCCGAGCTCGCGCTCGGCGGACTTCTGCTCCTCGCGCGCGGCCTGGTAGTTGTCCAGCACCTCCTTGTCGCCGAAGACGTCGAAGACGAGCTCGAGCAGCGCCTTGGGCGAGTATTCGCACAGCTTGTCGGTGTCGCCCTGCTCGAGCGCCAGCACCTTGGTGATCGCCGGGGTCAGGCCGCCCCAGGCGAGGCGGTGCTGGTAGTCGCGCAGGCCGATCCAGTCGTTGGAGCTCTCCAGCGCCTCGATCGTCAGGTTGCCGTCGACGATGGTGTAGTCGCGGATCCAGTCGCCGCCGGCCTTGCGGATGCGGCAGGCGAGCGTGACCTCGTCGGAGAGGCAGGGGAAGAAGGGCCGCTTGCCGGTGTGGCCGGGCAGGTTGGCGACCACCGCGCGGATCCACGCGAAGCTGCGGTCGGCGCGGCGCACGTAGCGGCGGAAGTCGCGCTTGCCCGAGCAGCGCAGCGCGAACAGCGTGCGCAGGGCGTCGAGCAGCGTGGTCTTGCCCGAGCCGTTGGGGCCGACAATGGTGATGATCTGCGCGTCCAGCGGCAGCGCGAAGCGCCGCCAGAAGTCCCAGTGGACGAGCTCGAGGGTCTTGATGTGGAACATGGGCCGGGGTCGCGGTGAGGCTCAGCGCCGCTGCAGCAGCAGCCCGCACTCGAGGTGGTGGGTGTAGGGGAACTGGTCGAAGGCGGCCGCCGCGGCGATGCGGTGGGTGGCGGCGAGGGCGGCGACGTTGGCGCGCAAGGTCTCCGGGTTGCAGGAGATGTAGAGGATGTGGTCGAAGCCCTTCGCCAGCGCGATCGTGCCGTCGTCGAGGCCGGCACGCGGCGGGTCGACGAATAGCGTGGAGAAGCGGTAGCCGGCCAGGTCCACGCCCGCCATGCGGCGGTATTCGCGCCCCCCGGCGAGCGCGTCGCTGATCTCCTCGCTCGCCATGCGCACCATGGTCACGTTGGCTACATGGTTGTCGGCGAGGTTGGTGTGCGCGGCAGTCACCGAGGTCTTGCTCATCTCGGTGGCGAGCACGCGGCCGAACAAGGGCGCCAGCGCGACGGTGAAGTTGCCGTTGCCGCAGTAGAGCTCGAGCAGGTCGCCCGGGCCTTGCGGGGCCGCGCCCACGATCTTCGCCTGCGCGCGCGTCCAGCCCAGCATGTGCTGGTTCACCCCGCCGTTGGGCTGGGTGAAGCTGCCTTCGAACTGCTGGTAGCGAAGGGCCTGGCCGTCGACGTCAAGCACCTCCTGTACCCAGTCGCGCCCTAGCACGATCTTCTGCTTGCGGCTGCGGCCGATGAGCTGGATGTTCAGTTCCGCGGCGAGCGTGCCTGCCGCGGCTTCCCACGCCTCGTCCAGGGGGCGGTGGTAGACCAGGCTCACCAGGCACTCGCCGCTCAGGGTGGCGAGAAAGTCGACCTGGAAGATCTTGCGCCGCAGCGGCTCGCTCGCCTGGAGCGCGTCGCGCAGCCGCGGCATCAGGGTGGCGATGGGTTCGGCGGCGGCGGGGAAGGTCTCGAGCAGGATGGGCTGCTTCGGGTCGGCGCTATCGAACATCGCGTAGTCGATGCGGCCCTCGTGGTGCCACAGGCGGAACTCGGCGCGCAGGCGGTAATGCAGGGGCGTGGAGCGGAAGACCGCGGGCTCGGGCAGGTCGAACTCGGCGAAGTCGGCGCGGTAGCGGTCGAGCTTGGCGGCGAGCTGGTCCTCGTAGCGCGTGGGGTCGATGTGGGGCAGGGGCATGGGCTCAGTCTTCCTCGTCGAGGGCTTCGGCCTCGTCGGGCAGGACCTCGGCGAGCTCGAAGGCGTTGTGCGCGGGCGGCGGGTGGCCGGCGGCGTCGAGGATCTCGCCCAGGGTGCCGTGGATGATGCGGTCGGCCATCACGCGGTAGTCGAGGGCGAGGTCGAGCAGCGGGCCCTCGGTGATGAGGCCGTTGCGGCGCTCGATGAAGCCGAGGCGGGCGAGCTTGCCGAGCATGAAGTTGCGCACCTTGGTGCGGCCACCCAGGCGCGGGCCGAAGTCGGCGATCAGCGAGGCCTCGGTGAGCGTGCCCGAGACCGCGTCGCCGTGTGCCACCGGCTTGTCGCCGCCGAAGAGGTCGGTCTGGCCGTCGTCGACCAGCTCGCGCCGGGTGACCTGGCGCTCGCGCTTGGGCAGCACGATCAGCGCCCAGAGGATGACCAGCAGGGCGATCTCGTCGCGGCCGAGGCCCAGGTTGCTGGCGGCGTACTCGCGCCCGGCGCCGAACACCGGCTCGGCCAGATCGGGCTGCAGCGCGACGCCGACGTGGGCGGCGTAGGGGTTGTCGAGCAGGCGCAGGCCGACGTCGGCGAGGCGCCGGTCGAGCTCGAGGCGGAAGGTCTCGTCCACCAGCGCGCGCCGCACCAGGCGGTCGCTGCGCGGCAGCCAGCGCTGCGCGAGCAGGCGCGCGGTGAGGGTCTTGAGTTCGTGTTCCATGGAAATCCTGGTGGCTCAGGCCGGGGTGGCGGTGCGCGGGCGTACCTCGCCGAGCGTCATCGCGGCGATCTCGTCCTCGCCGACGGCGGTCAGCGTGTCGCCGAACTCGACCTCCAGCGGCAGGCGCATGAAGCTGCCCACGGGGCCCTCCTCGGGACCGCTCTCGGCGCCGTCGGCGAGCAGGGCGAGCAGCGACAGGCGGTAGCTCGCCGGTGCGAAGCCGCCGCCCGCGATGATGCGGTGCAGCGGCTGCGGCGCGGGCAGGGCCTCGAGGCGATGGGTGAAGTGCTCGAGCAGGCGCAGATCCTCGGCCTGGGGTGCGAAGCCGGTCGCGGCCTCGTCGGCCGGGGGCAGGGTGGTGTCGGCCGGGGTGGCGCTGCCGCCGCCTTCGAGCAAGGCCTCGGCGCGGTCGAGCAGCTCGTGGCCGCCGGCGAGCAGCGGCAGCTCGGGCACGCTCGCGCAGGCCTCGGCCGCCA
>NZ_AMXF01000258.1 GCF_000310225.1 Thauera phenylacetica B4P | reverse complement strand
GCAAGGTCCGCGGCCACCGCCGCTCCATGCGGAGGCGGGGCGGCGTTCGCGGCAGCCGCCGCTCCTGCGGGGCGGCGGGCCGGGCTTACATCGTCGGCGCGCTGCTGCGGATCAGGTGGTCGAAGGCCGACAGCGAGGCCTTGGCGCCTTCGCCCATGGCGATGATGATCTGCTTGTACGGCACCGTGGTGCAGTCGCCGGCGGAGAAGATGCCCGGGACCGAGGTCTGGCCCTTGGCGTCGACGATCACCTCGCCGAAGCGCGACAGCTCGACCGTGCCCTTGAGGAAATCGGTGTTGGGCAGCAGGCCGATCTGCACGAAGATGCCCTCGAGCTCGACGCGATGTTCGGCGTTCGTGTTGCGGTCCTTGTACACCAGGCCATCGACCTTCTCGGTGCCGGTGACCCGGGTGGTCTGCGCGCTCTTGATCACCGCTACGTTGGGCAGGCTGTAGAGCTTCTTCTGCAGCACCGCGTCGGCACGCAGATCGTCGGCGAACTCGAGCAGGGTCACGTGGGCGACCACGCCGGCGAGGTCGATCGCGGCCTCGACGCCGGAGTTGCCGCCGCCGATCACCGCCACGCGCTTGCCCTTGAACAGCGGACCGTCGCAGTGCGGGCAGTAGGCCACGCCCTTGCCGCGGAACTCCTTCTCGCCGGGCACGTTCATCTCGCGCCAGCGCGCGCCGGTGGCGACGATCACGGTCTTGGCCTTGAGGCTGGCGCCGTTCTCCATCCTCACCTCGTGCAGGTTCTCGCCCGGCACCACGCCGGCAACGCGCTGCAGGTTCATGACGTCGACCTCGTATTCCTTGACGTGCTCCTCCAGGCTGGCGACCAGCTTGGGACCTTCGGTGTACTTCACCGAGATGAAGTTCTCGATCGCCATGGTGTCCATGACCTGGCCGCCGAAGCGCTCGGCCACCACGCCGGTGCGGATGCCCTTGCGGGCGGCGTAGATCGCCGCCGCCGCGCCGGCCGGGCCGCCGCCCACGACGAGCACGTCGAAGGCCGGCTTCTCGGAGAGCTTCTTCGCGTCGCGCGCTGCGGCGCCGGTGTCGACCTTGGCGAGGATCTGGCCGAGCTCGAGGCGCCCCTGGTCGAACTCCTCGCCGTTCAGGTACACCGTCGGCACCGCCATGATCTGGCGCTCCTCGACCTCCTTCTGGAACAGCGCGCCGTCGATCATGGTGTGGCGGATCTTCGGGTTCAGCACCGCCATCAGGTTGAGCGCCTGCACCACGTCCGGGCAGTTGTGGCAGGACAACGAGATGTAGGTCTCGAAGTTGAGCTCGACGTCGAGGTTCTTGATCTGCTCGATCACGTCGGCCTCGACCTTGGGCGGGTAGCCGCCGGCCTGCAGCAGGGCGAGGATCAGCGAGGTGAACTCGTGGCCCATGGGCAGGCCGGCGAAGCGCACGCGCGCCTCGCCGCCGCGCGGGCCGACCGAGAAGGAGGGCTTGCGTTCATCGTCGTCGCGACGCTCGACCAGGGTGATCAGCTTCGACTGCTCGGCGACGTCGTGCAGCAGCTCGAGCAGCTCCTTCGACTTCGGACCATCATCCAGCGACGCCACGATCTCGATCGGCTGCGTCACCCGCTCCAGGTAGGCTTTCAGTTGAGTCTTGATGTTGGCGTCCAGCATGATGGTCACTCCCTTTCTGTTTTGCGACCGCCGCTGTTTACGGCAGTCCGGATGCGACGCAGCCGGCGCGTGGCCGGCTGCGGTGCTTGCGCCCCGGGACCGCGGTGGCCCGGGGGGATGTGCAGCAGTAGCTTAGATCTTGCCGACCAGGTCGATCGACGGGGCCAGCGTGGCTTCGCCTTCCTTCCACTTCGCCGGGCACACTTCGTTCGGGTGCGAGGCGACGTACTGCGCGGCCTTGAGCTTGCGAACGGTCTCGGTGACGTCACGGGCGATGGCGTTGTCGTGCACTTCCATCGTCTTGATGACGCCGTCCGGGTCGATCACGAAGGTGCCGCGCAGGGCCAGGCCGGCTTCCTCGATATGCACGCCGAAGGCGCGGGTCAGCTGGTGGGTGGGGTCGCCGACGAGCGGGAACCTGGCCTTGCCGACGGCCGGCGAGGTCTCGTGCCAGACCTTGTGCGAGAAGTGGGTGTCGGTGGTGACGATGTACACCTCGGCGCCAGCCTTCTGGAACTCGGCGTAGTGCTCGGCCGCGTCCTCGATCTCGGTCGGGCAGTTGAAGGTGAAGGCGGCCGGCATGAAGATCACCACGGACCACTTGCCCTTCATGCTCTCGTCGGAGACTTCGACGAACTTGCCGTTGAGGAAGGCCTGGGCTTTGAACGGTTGAACCTGGGTGTTGATCAGCGACATCTGTAATCCTCCGGAAGGGTTGTTTGAACGGTGTTGCGAAACTCGATGGAGCAAAGTTTAGACCCGTTCCTTGAATTGCTCTAATTGATTATCGAGATCCAGGCGATTGGAAATCCCTATCGGATCCCGATTGGCGGAAGCGGTTGCCGATCACGCTGCGACTGCCCCGACGGGTGCGGGCCGGTGAAACGCGCGACGACCCAGTGTAGCTGGGGCCGGATGACGAAAATTCAAGCCCCGGCGAGATGTCGCCGCACCGAGATCGCCGCGCCCAGCCAGCCGAGGAAGGCCGCGAAGGCGACGATCGCCAGGCTGGCCTCGAGGTCGGGCCCGCTCAGCGCGAAGACCGCGCCGTAGGTCTCGGCCAGCCGCGCCACCGGGGCGGCGAGCGCCTCGACCCCGAGCGCCATGGTGCCCAAGGCCACCAGGCCGCCGAGCGCGCCCTGCAGGCTGCCGAACCAGTAGAAGGGGCGGCGGATGAAGGGGTCGGTGGCGCCGAGCAGCCGGCTCACCGCGATCTCCTGGCGCTGGGTGAGGATCTGCAGGCGGATGGTGTTGAAGGTGACCACCACCAGCGCGAAGCCGAGCAGGCCGGCGAGCATCAGCACCGCCGAGCGCCCGAGGGCGAGCAGCGCGTGCAGGCGCTCGACCCAGGCCGAGTCGAGCTGCACGTGCGCGACCTTGGGCCAGGTGCGCATGCGCTCGGCCATGCGCTCGAACAGCGCGGGGTCCTCGCGCCGCGGCGCGAGCACGAAGGCGTCCGGCAGCGGGTTGGCCTTGAGCCCGCCGAGCACGTCGCCCAGGCCGGCAGCCTCGAGCTGGCGCAGGCCCTCGTCGCGCGGCACGAAGCGGTAGCTGGCGAGCTCGTTCTCGCCCTTCAGGCGCTGCTCGATCGCGGCGACGTCGGCCGCGCCGGCGTCCATGGCGAGGAACAGGCTGATCTCGGGCGTGCCGGAGACCCCGCGCGCCAGCGAGCCGACGTTGTCGAGCAGCAGGTAGCCGCCGCCCGGCAGCGACAGCGCGATGCCGACCACCAGCGCCGACAGCAGGGTACCGAGCGGCTGCGCCACCAGTCGGCGCAGGGCGTGGCCGAGCGCGCGCAGGTGCAGGTAGAACCAGTTGATCATGCCGCGGCCTCCTGCGCCGGCCGTCCGCCCGGGCGCGAATCCTCCACCAGCAGCCCCTTGGCCAGCACCAGCCGGCGCGGCCGGCTGGCGGCGAACAGGCTGGCGTCGTGGGTGGACACGAGCACGGTGACCCCGGCCTGGTTGAAGGAGCGGAACAGCGCCGCGATGTCGGCGGCGTAGGCGGGGTCGAGGTGGGCGGTGGGCTCGTCGGCGATCAGGATCGACGGCCGGTTGACGATCGCGCGCGCGATCGCCACGCGCTGCTGCTCGCCGCCCGACAGGCCCGCCGGCATCTCCTTGCCGCGACCGTCGAGACCGACGCGCTCGAGCGCCGCCGCCACCCGCTTCGCGGCATCGGCGGCGGGATGGCTGGTGATCACCAGCGGCAGCATCACGTTGTCGTAGACGTTGCGGTCGAACAGCAGGCGGCTCTCCTGCAGCACCAGGCCGAGGTTGCGGCGCAGGTAGGGGATGGCCGTCTTCGGCAGGTGCGAGACGTCCTGGCCGTTGATCAGCACGCGACCGGCGGTGGGGCGCTCGATCACCGGGATGAGCTTGAACAGCGTGCTCTTGCCCGCGCCGGAATGGCCGGAGAGCACGACCAGCTCGCCGTGGCGGATCTCGAAGCTGACGCCCGCCAGCGCCGTGTAGCCACCCGCATAGCGCTTGGCCACGTCCTCGAAGACGATCATCTGCGCGCTTCCGCTCCTGCCTTGACCGCGCCGGCGCCCGGCTCGAACAACGCATCGACGAACTCGCGCGCCTTGAAGGGCTGCAGGTCGTCGATGCCCTCGCCGACGCCGATGAAGCGCAGCGGCTTCGGGCACTGGCGCGCGATCGCCGCCAGCACGCCGCCCTTGGCGGTGCCGTCGAGCTTGGTCACCACCAGGCCGGTGACGCCGATCGCCTTGTCGAAGGCCTTCACCTGCGCGAGCGCGTTCTGGCCGATGTTGGCGTCGAGCACCAGCAGCACCTCGTGCGGACCGCTCGGGTCGGCCTTGGCGATCACCCGGCGCACCTTGGCGATCTCTTCCATGAGGTGGAGCTGGGTGGGCAGGCGGCCGGCGGTGTCGGCGAGCACGACGTCGATCTTGCGCGCCCGCGCGGCGTTGATGGCGTCGAAGATCACCGCCGCGGCGTCGCCGCTGTCCTGCGCCACCACGGTGACGTTGTTGCGCTCGCCCCAGGTCATCAGCTGCTCGCGCGCGGCGGCGCGGAAGGTGTCGCCGGCGGCCAGCAGCACGCTCTTGCCGTGGGCCTGGAAGTATTTCGCCAGCTTGCCGATCGAGGTCGTCTTTCCGGAACCGTTGACGCCCGCGATCATGATGATGAAGGGGCGATGGCCGGCGACGTCGAGCGGCGCCTCGAGCGGGGCGATGATCTCGTGCAGGCCGTCGGCGAGCGCCTTCTGCAGCTGGTCGGCGGTCTCCAGGCGGTCGCGCTTCCAGCGCCGGCGCAGGTCGTCGATGAGGTGCTGGGTGGCGTCGACGCCGCAGTCGGCCATCAGCAGGGTGGACTCGAGCTCCTCGAGCAGGTCCTCGTCGATCTTGCGCAGCCCGAACAGGCTCGCCAGCCCGCCGCCGATCTGGCTGCGGGTGCGCGCGAGCCCGGCCTTGAGGCGCTCGGTCCACGACTTCTTCGCGACCGCGGCGGCGGCCGGCCGCTGCGGCTCGGGTTCGGCTTCGGGCTCGAGTTCCGCTTCCGATTGGCCCTCGGCTTCGGTCTCGGCTTCCGATCGGACCTCGGCCGCTCCAGCGGCCTCGGCGACGAGCTCGGTCGTCGGCTCGGGCTCCGGCTCCAGCGCTGCCACACGCGCCTGAACGGGCTCGATCGCGGCGAGCGGCTCGCTCGCGGGTTCGCGGCGCGGCTCGGGCTCGGCTTCCCGCAGCGACTCGGCCGCCTGCGCGGGCGCCTG
>NZ_AMXF01000257.1 GCF_000310225.1 Thauera phenylacetica B4P | reverse complement strand
AGTGTTAACAGTCGGGAGAGGAGTGGCATTAACACCATCCTTCATGAACTTAATCCACTGTTCACCATAAACGTGACGATGAGGGACATAAAAAGTAAAAATGTCTACAGTAGAGTCAATAGCAAGGCCACGACGCAATGGAGAAAGACGGAGAGCGCCAACGGCGTCCATCTCGAAGGAGTCGCCAGCGATAACCGGAGTAGTTGAAATGGTAATAAGACGACCAATCTGACCAGCAAGGAAGCCAAGATGGGAAAGGTCATGCGGCATACGCTCGGCGCCAGTTTGAATATTAGACATAATTTATCCTCAAGTAAGGGGCCGAAGCCCCTGCAATTAAAATTGTTGACCACCTACATACCAAAGACGAGCGCCTTTACGCTTGCCTTTAGTACCTCGCAACGGCTGCGGACGACCAGGGCGAGCGCCAGAACGTTTTTTACCTTTAGACATTACATCACTCCTTCTGCACGTAATTTTTGACGCACGTTTTCTTCTGCGTCAGTAAGAACGTCAGTGTTTCCTGCGCGTACACGCAAGGTAAACGCGAACAATTCAGCGGCTTTAACCGGACGCTCGACGCCATTAATAATGTTTTCCGTAAATTCAGCGCCTTCCATGATGAGACAGGCCGTTTGAATGTTGACGGGATGAACATAATAAGCAATGACGGCAGCAATAAACTCAACAGGAGCAGGAAAGCGAGGGTATCCTACAAAGTCCAGCGTACCATAAACGCAAGCCTCAACGCAGCGACGAGCACGAGAGCGGTCAGTAGCAATCCAAACTTTGTTACTCGTCAGAAAATCGAAATCATCTTCGGTTAAATCCAAAACGGCAGAAGCCTGAATGAGCTTAATAGAGGCCAAAGCGGTCTGGAAACGTACGGATTGTTCAGTAACTTGACTCATGATTTCTTACCTATTAGTGGTTGAACAGCATCGGACTCAGATAGTAATCCACGCTCTTTTAAAATGTCAACAAGAGAATCTCTACCATGAACAAAATGTGACTCATATCTAAACCAGTCCTTGACGAACGTGCCAAGCATATTAAGCCACTTCTCCTCATCCAACGCGTCAGTTTTTGACAGAATCGTTAGTTGATGGCGAAAGGTCGCAAAGTAAGAGCTTCTCGAGCTGCGCAAGGATAGGTCGAATTTTCTCATTTTCCGCCAGCAGTCCACTTCGATTTAATTCGTAAACAAGCAGTAGTAATTCCTGCTTTATCAAGATAATTTTTCGACTCATCAGAAATATCCGAAAGTGTTAACTTCTGCGTCATGGAAGCGATAAAACTCTGCAGGTTGGATACGCCAATCATTTTTATCGAAGCGCGCATAAATTTGAGCAGATTTGTCGTCACAGGTTGCGCCGCCAAAACGTCGGCTACAGTAACTTTTCCCAGCCTCAATCTCATCTCTCTTTTTGCGTTCTGCTTCAATATCTGGTTGAACGGCGTCGCGTCGTAACCCAGCTTGGTAAGTTGGATTAAGCACTCCGTGGACAGATTTGTCATTGTGAGCATTTTCATCCCGAAGTTGCGGCTCATTCTGATTCTGAACAGCTTCTTGGGAAGTAGCGACAGCTTGGTTTTTAGTGAGTTGTTCCATTCTTTAGCTCCTAGACCTTTAGCAGCAAGGTCCATATCTGACTTTTTGTTAACGTATTTAGCCACATAGAAACCAACAGCCATATAACTGGTAGCTTTAAGCGGCTCACCTTTAGCATCAACAGGCCACAACCAACCAGAACGTGAAAAAGCGTCCTGCGTGTAGCGAACTGCGATGGGCATACTGTAACCATAAGGCCACGTATTTTGCAAGCTATTTAACTGGCGGCGATTGCGTACCCGACGACCAAAATTAGGGTCAACGCTACCTGTAGGAAGTGTCCGCATAAAGTGCACCGCATGGAAATGAAGACGGCCATTAGCTGTACCATACTCAGGCACACAAAAATACTGATAGCAGTCGGCGTGTGAATCATTAGCCTTGCGACCCTCGGCAGCAAGAACCATACGACCAATATCACGAAAATAGTCACGCAAAGCATTGGGATTATCATAAAACGCCTCTAATCGGTCGTCAGCCAACGTGAGAGTGTCAAAAACGATAAACCAACCATCAGCATGAGCCTGTCGCATTGCATTCATCAAACGCTGAATAGCAAAGCCTCTACGCGATTTCATAGTGGAGGCCTCCAGCAATCTTGAACACTCATCCTTAATACCTTTCTTTTTGGGGTAATTATACTCATCGCGAATATCCTTAAGAGGGCGTTCAGCAGCCAGCTTGCGGCAAAACTGCGTAACCGTCTTCTCGTTCTCTAAAAACCATTTTTCGTCCCCTTCGGGGCGGTGGTCTATAGTGTTATTAATATCAAGTTGGGGGAGCACATTGTAGCATTGTGCCAATTCATCCATTAACTTCTCAGTAACAGATACAAACTCATCACGAACGTCAGAAGCAGCCTTATGGCCGTCAACATACATATCACCATTATCGAACTCAACGCCCTGCATACGAAAAGACAGAATCTCTTCCAAGAGCTTGATGCGGTTATCCATCTGCTTATGGAAGCCAAGCATTGGGGATTGAGAAAGAGTAGAAATGCCACAAGCCTCAATAGCAGGTTTAAGAGCCTCGATACGCTCAAAGTCAAAATAATCAGCGTGACATTCAGAAGGGTAATAAGAACGAACCATAAAAAAGCCTCCAAGATTTGGAGGCATGAAAACATACAATTGGGAGGGTGTCAATCCTGACGGTTATTTCCTAGACAAATTAGAGCCAATACCATCAGCTTTACCGTCTTTCCAGAAATTGTTCCAAGTATCGGCAACAGCTTTATCAATACCATGAAAAATATCAACCACACCAGAAGCAGCATCAGTGACGACATTAGAAATATCCTTTGCAGTAGCGCCAATATGAGAAGAGCCATACCGCTGATTCTGCGTTTGCTGATGAACTAAGTCAACCTCAGCACTAACCTTGCGAGTCATTTCTTTGATTTGGTCATTGGTAAAATACTGACCAGCCGTTTGAGCTTGAGTAAGCATTTGGCGCATAATCTCGGAAACCTGCTGTTGCTTGGAAAGATTGGTGTTTTCCATAATAGACGCAACGCGAGCAGTAGACTCCTTCTGTTGATAAGCAAGCATCTCATTTTGTGCATATACCTGGTCTTTCGTATTCTGGCGTGAAGTCGCCGACTGAATGCCAGCAATCTCTTTTTGAGTCTCATTTTGCATCTCGGCAATCTCTTTCTGATTGTCCAGTTGCATTTTAGTAAGCTCTTTTTGATTCTCAAATCCGGCGTCAACCATACCAGCAGAGGAAGCATCAGCACCAGCACGCTCCCAAGCATTAAGCTCAGGAAATGCAGCAGCAAGATAATCACGAGTATCCTTTCCTTTATCAGCGGCAGACTTGCCACCAAGTCCAACCAAATCAAGCAACTTATCAGAAACGGCAGAAGTGCCAGCCTGCAACGTACCTTCAAGAAGTCCTTTACCAGCTTTAGCCATAGCACCAGAAACAAAACTAGGGACGGCCTCATCAGGGTTAGGAACATTAGAGCCTTGAATGGCAGATTTAATACCAGCATCACCCATGCCTACAGTATTGTTATCGGTAGCAAGCACATCACCTTGAATGCCACCGGAGGCGGCTTTTTGACCGCCTCCAAACAATTTAGACATGGCGCCACCAGCAAGAGCAGAAGCAATACCGCCAGCAATAGCACCAAACATAAATCACCTCACTTAAGTGGCTGGAGACAAATAATCTCTTTAATAACCTGATTCAGCGAAACCAATCCGCGGCATTTAGTAGCGGTAAAGTTAGACCAAACCATGAAACCAACATAAACATTATTGCCCGGCGTACGGGGAAGGACGTCAATAGTCACACAGTCCTTGACGGTATAATAACCACCATCATGGCGACCATCCAAAGGATAAACATCATAGGCAGTCGGGAGGGTAGTCGGAACCGAAGAAGACTCAAAGCGAACCAAACAGGCAAAAAATTTAGGGTCGGCATCAAAAGCAATATCAGCACCAACAGAAACAACCTGATTAGCGGCGTTGACAGATGTATCCATCTGAATGCAATGAAGAAAACCACCATTACCAGCATTAACCGTCAAACTATCAAAATATAACGTTGACGATGTAGCTTTAGGTGTCTGTAAAACAGGTGCCGAAGAAGCTGGAGTAACAGAAGTGAGAACCAGCTTATCAGAAAAAAAGTTTGAATTATGGCGAGAAATAAAAGTCTGAAACATGATTAAACTCCTAAGCAGAAAACCTACCGCGCTTCGCTTGGTCAACCCCTCAGCGGCAAAAATTAAAATTTTTACCGCTTCGGCGTTATAACCTCACACTCAATCTTTTATCACGAAGTCATGATTGAATCGCGAGTGGTCGGCAGATTGCGATAAACGGTCACATTAAATTTAACCTGACTATTCCACTGCAACAACTGAACGGACTGGAAACACTGGTCATAATCATGGTGGCGAATAAGTACGCGTTCTTGCAAATCACCAGAAGGCGGTTCCTGAATGAATGGGAAGCCTTCAAGAAGGTGATAAGCAGGAGAAACATACGAAGGCGCATAACGATACCACTGACCCTCAGCAATCTTAAACTTCTTAGACGAATCACCAGAACGGAAAACATCCTTCATAGAAATTTCACGCGGCGGCAAGTTGCCATACAAAACAGGGTCGCCAGCAATATCGGTATAAGTCAAAGCACCTTTAGCGTTAAGGTACTGAATCTCTTTAGTCGCAGTAGGCGGAAAACGAACAAGCGCAAGAGTAAACATAGTGCCATGCTCAGGAACAAAGAAACGCGGCACAGAATGTTTATAGGTCTGTTGAACACGACCAGAAAACTGGCCTAACGACGTTTGGTCAGTTCCATCAACATCATAGCCAGATGCCCAGAGATTAGAGCGCATGACAAGTAAAGGACGGTTGTCAGCGTCATAAGAGGTTTTACCTCCAAATGAAGAAATAACATCATGGTAACGCTGCATGAAGTAATCACGTTCTTGGTCAGTATGCAAATTAGCATAAGCAGCTTGCAGACCCATAATGTCAATAGATGTGGTAGAAGTCGTCATTTGGCGAGAAAGCTCAGTCTCAGGAGGAAGCGGAGCAGTCCAAATGTTTTTGAGATGGCAGCAACGGAAACCATAACGAGCATCATCTTGATTAAGCTCATTAGGGTTAGCCTCGGTACGGTCAGGCATCCACGGCGCTTTAAAATAGTTGTTATAGATATTCAAATAACCCTGAAACAAATGCTTAGGGATTTTATTGGTATCAGGGTTAATCGTGCCAAGAAAAGCGGCATGGTCAATATAACCAG
>NZ_AMXF01000256.1 GCF_000310225.1 Thauera phenylacetica B4P | reverse complement strand
CTACATCGCGGTCGGCATCTCGGGCGCGATCCAGCACCTGGCCGGCATGAAGGACTCCAAGGTGATCGTGGCGATCAACAAGGACCCCGAAGCGCCGATCTTCCAGGTCGCAGACTACGGCCTCGTGGGCGATCTGTTCCAGGTGGTGCCGGAGATGGCGGCGAAGCTCGACTGACGCTCCCGAGCGTCGAACGTTTCCGGCCTTCTTGCATAGTTGTTCGATCTCCCCTGCTCTCCGGCCTTGCCGGACTTGTGCCGGCTCGGCGACGCCTTGTTCGCCGAGCCGGTTTTTTCGTGGTCTCCTCATGTCGCTATAGCGGGCCGATCCCCGCAATGAGGCACTTCATCCGAGGCAATCATGACGCGTGAATCGATGGAATTCGATGTGCTGATCGTCGGTGGCGGCCCCGCAGGCCTGGCCGCGGCGATCCGCCTGAAGCAGCTCGCCGCGGCGAAGGGCAGCGAGCTCTCGGTGTGCCTGATCGAGAAGGGCGCGGAGATCGGCGCCCACACCCTGTCGGGCGCGGTCATCGATCCGCGTTCGCTGAACGAGCTGATCCCCGACTGGAAGGACAAGGGCGCCCCGCTCACCACCGCGGTCACCGAGGACCAGGTGGTGTTCCTGTCCGAGACCGGCGTACGCCGCGTCCCGGCCGCGCTCACCCCCGACTGCTTCGAGAACCACGGCAACTACATCGTGCGCCTGGGCAACCTCGTCAAGTGGATGGGCGAGCAGGCCGAGGCTGCCGGCATCGAGGTCTATCCCGGCTTCGCCGCGGCCGAGATCCTCTACGACGAATCCGGCGCGGTGAAGGGCGTCGCCACCGGCGACATGGGCCTCAACCGCGACGGCACCCCCGGCCCGCACCACCAGCCGGGCATGGAGCTGCACGCCAAGTACACCCTGTTCGCCGAAGGCTGTCGCGGCCACCTCGGCAAGCAGCTCGAGGCGAAGTTCAACCTGCGCGAGGGCGTCGACCCGCAGACCTTCGGCATCGGCATCAAGGAGCTGTGGGAGGTCAAGCCCGAGATGCACCGTCCGGGTCTGGTCGTGCACACCGCCGGCTGGCCGATGGACAACCGCACCTATGGCGGCGGCTTCATCTACCACCTCGAGGACAACCTCGTCGCGCTCGGCTTCGTGGTCGGCCTCAACTACGAGAACCCGCACCTGTCGCCCTTCGACGAGATGCAGCGCTGGAAGACCCACACCGAGGTGCGCAAGCACATCGAGGGTGGCAAGCGCCTCGCCTACGGCGCGCGCGCCATCGCCACCGGCAACCTGCAGAGCCTGCCGCGGCTGATCTTCCCGGGCGGCGGCCTCATCGGCGACGACGCCGGCTTCCTCAACGCCGCGCGCATCAAGGGTGTCCACGCCGCGATCAAGTCGGGCATGCTCGCCGCCGAGGCGGCCTTCGAGGCCCTCGCCGCCAACCGCCAGCGCGACGCGCTCACCGCCTACCCGGCCGCCTTCCGCGAGTCCTGGCTGTACACCGAGCTGCACAAGTACCGCAACTTCAAGCCGCTGATGAAGAAGGGCCTGTGGATGGGCTCCTTCCTGTTCGGCATGGACCAGATGCTGTTCCGCGGCAAGGCGCCTTGGACGCTGCACAACTCGTCCGACCACGACAAGCTCAAGCCGGCCTCCGAGTGCGCGAAGATCGACTACCCGAAGCCCGACGGCGTGCTCACCTTCGACCGTCTGTCCTCGGTCTTCCTGTCGAACACCAACCACGAGGAAGAGCAGCCCTGCCACCTGCAACTCAAGGACCCGTCGGTCGCCATCTCGGTCAACCTCGCCCGCTACGACGCCCCCGAGCAGCGCTACTGCCCGGCCGGCGTGTACGAGATCGTCCAGGAAGAGGCCGGCCCGCGCCTGCAGATCAACGCGCAGAACTGCATCCACTGCAAGACCTGCGACATCAAGGACCCGACCCAGAACATCAACTGGGTCGTGCCGCAAGGCGGCGAAGGGCCGATCTACCAGGGGATGTGAGGCCACTTGCTCCTCCAGAGAAACGGATTCTTACCGCGGCACACGAGAAATCCCGCCCAGGATCAGGCGTGATCATCCTGGGTACACTCATCCGAACGCATGGCATATACCGTCCTCAAGCCCTCTACCACCGAGCGGGTCACCATCCGCGGTCTCAAGTACAACGTACGCCGCTGGGGCCCGGTCGATGCGCCGAGGTTGTTCCTTCTGCACGGCTGGATGGACGCCTCGGCCACCTTCCAGTTCGTGATCGATGCGCTGCGCCACGACTGGCAAGTCCTCGCCCCCGACTGGCGCGGCTACGGCAAGAGCACTTGGCTACATCGCCCGTATTGGTTTCCCGACTACTACGCCGATCTCGATGCGCTGCTCGCGCACTATGCGCCGGATGGCCCGGTGCGCTTGGTCGGCCACAGCATGGGCGCGAACATCGCCGGCACCTACGCCGGGCTGCGCCCAGAGCGCGTAATGCAACTGGCGATCCTCGACTTTCTCGGCCTCAAGCCACCGGCCGACGCCGACTCGCCAACCTTACTCGGGCGATGGCTCGACGCTCAGGCAGAGCCACCGCGGGCGCGGCGCTACGCTACGCCGATCATGATGCGCTTGCGGGCAGGCTGTGCGCGCTCAACCCTCGCCTGACCCGCGCGCGCGCTTTCTCGCGCGCCACCTGTCGTGCTTGCGTGCCGATGGTTCCGTCGAGATGGCCTGCGATCCGTGGCACAAAGTCCCCGCACCGTTCGTGTACCGTATCGAGGACGCGATGGCGAACTGGCGCCGAGTGCGCGCGTCCGTACTGATGCTATTCTCGGAAAAAGGGTATGTGCAGGCGCGTTTCGGCGAAAAGCCGGAGGAGTTGCGCCACCACCTCGATTGCTTCACCGATGTCCGCGTGATCACTGTGGCCGACGCCGGCCACAACCTTCAGCACGACCAGCCAGAACAGGTGGCGCAGGCACTGGAGGATTTTCTCAGCCGGGACCTGACATGATCCTGCCCTGCTCCGCCGCCCGCTCGTTATCGATCTCCGACTACGAGGGAGCATGCAGGCACGGCGCGGGACGGGCGGGAACGGGACCTCGGCGCATTGATCGCGAGGGGAAATCGGCCATACGACATCCCGGAAATCGCACACGGATTCTCCGACGGCCACGCTCCGGATCATCCAGGTTGCACGTGCTGCAAAGGCGGACCATTCGAGCGGTGCGCGATTACCAAACGTTGCAAAAGCATGGAAGTGCGTGTTTGCCAACCCGGCCGACGCTCCGACCTTGAGGAAGGGCGTCCTGACGAAATCATCTTGGGAGACCACCAGCACAGGGCTACCCCGACGAACAAGCGACACCGCAGGCTGAAGCGCTCGCCACGCTCCTCGCCCCCCCACGGGGCACCACTCCAGGGCGATCGTACGAACGGGTGGGCTAGCTTGGGCAGCGCTCGTGGGAGCGGGCTTGCCCGCGAAAGGATCCGTGCACATTCGCGGGCAAGCCCGCTCCCACAGGCCTTCGTGCGATTGCCCCCGGCGCCACACCCGCGCGCGCGGCCGGGTCTCCCTTCGCGCTACGACCGGTTCGCCACCCAGATACCGCTGCCGACGAGCACGAGCGCGGCGTACACCGCGGGCGTGAGCGGCTCGCCGAGGATCAGCCCGCCGGCGAGCACGCCCATCACCGGGGTCAGGAAGGAGAACGAGGACAGGCGCGTGGCCGGATACTCGCGCACCAGCCAGAACCAGGCGAGGTAGGACACGCCGGCGACGATCGCGGCCTGGAAGAACAGGTTGGCCCATACCATGGGCGTGGGCGCGAACACGCCCGGCTCGCCCATCGCCAGCGAGAGCGCCGGCAGCACCAGCGCCGACACGCCGAGCTGGTAGAGCAGCGTCTTCTCGGCCGACGCTCGCGCCAGCGCGCTCGCCTTCACGGTCAGCGTGGTCGCCGCCCACAGCACCGCGGCACCGAGCAGCATCAGGTCGCCCACCCATGCGCCCTCGGCCGCCGAGAAGAGGTTCTCGCCGAACAGCGCCAGCACGCCGGCGAAGGCGAGCGCCATGCCCATCCATTGCCGGCGTCGCATGTGCTCCTGCGGCAGCAGCCAGACCGCGCCGAGGGCGACGACGAAGGGCGCGGTGTACAGGAAGATCACCCCGCGCGAGGCGGTGGTGTGCTGCAGGCCGAGGAAGATCATCGCGAACTCGCCGGCGAACAGCGCGCCCGCGAGCAGGCCGGGCGCGAGGCTGCGGTCGCGCTCGAAGAGCTTCACCCCGCGCAGCAGCGCCCAGACGACGACGATCACCGTGGCGCCGATCGAGCGCAGGCCCGCCTGCCACACCGGCGAGATGCCGGCGCTGGCGAGCTTGATGGCGACCTGCTGGAGGCCCCAGATGGAGCACAGCACCACCATGAGGCCGATGGCGAGGCGGTCGAGTTCGGTCTTGTGCATGCGGGAGAGCCGGCGCGGGAGCGCGGGCGGGTGGGAGGCGAAGGGCGCGATTATCGGCCGCCGGCCGCGGAAACGCGAGCCGGTTCGGTGCAGGCCATGCCCGAGAACTGGCCGGCGAGCGCGTCGATCTCGCCCTGCAGGCGGCGGCGCTGGGCCTCGCCGGCCAGGGCGTGCAGGTCGGCGAGCAGCTCCAGCGTGCGCGCCCGGTTGTACGCGACCGCCGCGCGGTGCTGCGCAGTCCAGAGCGTCTCGCGCGGCGCCAGCACCAGCGCCAGGCGCGGGGTGAAGGCGGCGGCATCCGCGCGCACGCGCAAGGCGTCGAGCAGCTCGCCCTGCCAGCGCATGCGATCCTCCAGCCAGGCTTCGGTGGTGGGCTGCAGCGCCCGGCTCCACGCCGCGATGCGCTCGCGCTGGGCCGGCGTCATGCGGCCGAACCAGCGCCGCAGGCGCTCCTCCATGCGCTCGACGCGGGCGGCGTGCTGCGCGGCCGCGTCGCCGGAGAGGAACTCCGCGCGCGCCTCCTCGCCGCGGCGGGCGAAGGACGTGGCGAGCTCTTCCACCTGCTCGGCGCTCAGGCCGGCCAGCAGCACGCGCAGCTCGGGTTCGAGCTCGACGACGATCTCGCGCCAGAGCGCCTCGCCGCGCTCGAGGAAGGGTTCGAGCTGTGCCGCCTCGACGCGCTCGCTCGCCAGCGTCGTGTTCGCCGCGCGCAGCAGGGCGACGTATTCGGGCAGATGGCTACGGCAGTGCCAGTCGAGCAGGCCGGTCAGGCGCACATCCAGCTCGCTGCGCTGGCCGGCGTTCAGCGTGACGTAGTCGCGCAGATACCACGGCAGCAGCCAGTCGAGCTGCGAATAGGCGAAGCGCAGGCCGCAGCCGGCGAGCAGCAGCGCGCTGCAGGCGATGAGGACGAGGCGGCGGAGCGGACGGGCGGGCATGCGGCGTGAGACCGCGCCGGACGCGGGCAAGTTCGCCCGCGCCGTCCGCTCGCCCGCTTCAGCGCACCTCGGCGCGGGGCC
>NZ_AMXF01000255.1 GCF_000310225.1 Thauera phenylacetica B4P | reverse complement strand
CGCCGGCTGTCGCAGCCGGGCGGCGGCTGAGGCTGCGGCAGCCGAGTCCGCGCCGCAGCCGGCGCTCCCACGTCGCTGCCTGATTCGCGCCGTGCGCCGCTCCTGCAGCTCGCCCGGACCGCGCCGCCGCCTTGCCCGCAGCGTCGTGCCTGCGAGCGGCGTTCAGGGCTCGCGGGTGAGGCGCTCGTAGAGCTTCACCATGGTATCGACGCAGCGCAGCAGGCGCTTGCCCTCGGCCGTCACCAGGCGTACCTGCTGGCTGCGGCGTGGCCGGTCCACGCTCGGCGCCAGCGCGCCGAGCAGGCGCCGCCACTGCTGCGCCACCTCCTCGAGCTGGGCGACGACCTCGGGCAACGCGCGGCCGTCGCGCAGGAGCTCGGCGAGGTTGGCCTCGAACTCGGCAGCCGAGCGCTCGATCAGCGCGGCGATCTCGCAGCCGGTGGCGAGATCCTCGAAGAGGAAGAGCTTGACGATGCGCTGCGACAGCATGCGGTTGCGGCCGGCGACATTGACGTGGTGCGCCGACTGCAGCCCGCCCATGCGCTCGGCGTAGGCGGTGAGCGCATCGGCGGCGGCGAGGAAGTCCTCGCTCGTCTCCAGCGTCCGCACCGCCTGGGACTCCTCGGCGGACAGCGCCGCGCGATACAGCGCCCAGGCGCGGCCGACCGCCGCGAGCAAGGCGGCGGGCTCGGCGCCCATGCGGATGGCCTGCAGGCGCGCGAGCGCGCGCTCGAGCTCGGCGCTGAGCTGGCGCAGCTGCGCGCGCGCATCCGTGGCCCCGATACCATGCGCAGCCAGCGCCCACGCGATCGCCAGGCGCTGGCTCAGCACCCGCAGGCGACCGGCCAGATTGATGCGCTCGCCCGGCGACAGCTCGCCCTCCTCGCGCCCGCGCAGCTTGCGCGCGAAGCTCAGCCGGCGCGGCTCGCTTGCCGCCCCGGCGTTGGTGTCGAGCAAGGCCGCGTTCTGGATGTGGATGCGGTTGCGCTCGACGACGATCAGCCCCTTGTCGGCGAGCTCGCGCAGGCTGCGCGAGAACGCCTCCGGGGTCATGCCGATGCGCTCGGCGACGATCTTCTTCTTGGCGCCGAGTTCGACCGTGGTCTCGCCGGCCAGCGGCAGCTTGCCCCCGGCGAGCTCGACGAGGTAGTCGAGGATGCGCTGCGCGCCGGTGAGCCCGGCGTGATGGCCGGCGACGTCGAACTCGACCGCATGCAGGCTGTGCGCGAGCGCCTCGACGACGCGGCCGCTGAAGCCGAGGTCCTCGCGCACCCTGCGGCGCAGCACGCGCACGTCGAGCGCGGTGACGATCGCCGGAGCGACGACCTCGCACACCGACTCGTGCTCCCGCGCGCCGAACACCTCGCCCGGCGCCAGCAGCTGCGGCCGGTGCACCAGCTCGATCACCTTGCGCACCTCGCCGGCGAGCAGGCGGTAGCGCAGCACGCTGCCGCTGCACAGCACGAAGGCCTGGCGCAGCGGCTCTCCCGGACGATGCAGCACCGCGTGTGCCGGGAGCTCGAGAATGCGCCCGCTCGCGGCGAGCTCGTCGAGCTGCTCCGCGCGCAGGCTGGAAAAAAGCGCGCAGCGCGACAGGAAGTCGCGCTGCGCCGGGCGGCGTCTGCCGTGTGGCTCCGTCAATCGATTCGACCTCGCGCCCGCCGCCGCTGGCCGGGCTCGGGCGGCAAGAGGCCGCCCGAGCGCGGGTCGCGTCAGTAGACGTCGTGCTGCGTGTTGTAGACGTTGAACTTGCCGGTCGGGGTGATCAGCTTCGGGTCGCGGATGACGGCCTTTAGCTTGCGGGTCTTGTCATCGACCACCACGATGGCCGATTCCTGGTCCGCACCGTTCCAGACCGAGAACCATACCTCATCCCCAGCCTTGTTGTACTCCGGCTGCACCACGCGCTTCGGACCTTCCTTGACGCCCGACCACTCGCCGATCGGGATCAGCTCGTAGCCCTTGTCGATGTTGTCGATGTCCCACACCGCCACCGACTGGGAGACATTTTCCTCCGGATTGAGCGTGGTATCGACCCAAAGGTTCTTCGACTGCGGATGGGTCTTGAGGAACAGCGAGCCGCCACCCAGGCCCTTGAGCGTGCGCACGACCTTCCAGGCGTTGTCGGGGTGCTTCTCGGGGTCGGTGCCGATCAGCGAGATGGTCTCGTCGCCGAGGTGGCCGGTCGCCCACACCGGGCCGAACTGCGGATCGACGAAGTTGGCGCCGCGGCCCGGGTGCGGCACCTTTCCGACGCTGACCAGCTTCTCGAGCTTGCCTTCCTTGGTGTCGATGACCGCGATCTTGTCCGAGGCGTTGGCCGCGTCCATGAAGTAGCGGTGCTTCGACTCGAAGCCGCCGTCGTGCAGGAAAGGCGCGGCCTCGATCATCTTCAGCTTGAGGTTCTCGAGGTCGCGGTAGTCCACCGAATACACCATCCCGGTCTCCTTCACGTTCACGAAGAATTCCGGGTTGAAGTGCGAGGACACGATCGCGGCCACGCGCGGCTCGGGGTGGTAGTCCTGGGTGCCGGTGACCATGCCGCGGGTGGAGACGATCTTGCGCGGCTTGAGCGTGTCGCCGTCCATGATCACGAACTGGGGCGGCCAGTAGGTGCCGGCGATGGCGTACTTGTCTTCCCAGCCCTCGGCCTTGGAGCTCTCGACCGAGCGCGCCTCGAGGCCGACCTTGATCTCGGCGACGGTGTCGGGCTTCTCCATCCACAGGTCGACCAGGTTGATCTTGGCGTCGCGGCCGATCACGAACAGGTAACGCCCGGAGGCCGACATGCGCGAGATGTGCACCGCGTAGCCGGTTTCGAGGATGCTGACGATCTTCTTGCTTGCGCCGTCGATGAGCGCGATCTTGCCGTCGTCGCGCAGCGTCACCGAGAACAGGTTCTCGAGGTCGAGGTCGTTCATCTTCTTGGTCGGCCGCTGCTCGACCGGGACGACGACCTTCCACGAGGCTTCCATCTCCTTGAGGCCGTACTCGGGCGGCGCCGGCGGGGTCTGCTGGATGTAGCGCGCCATCAGGTCGACCTCTTCGTCGTTGAGCACGCCCGAGGTGCCCCAGTTGGGCATGCCGCCGGGGGAGCCGAACTTGATGAAGACCTTGAGGTATTCGAGGCCCTTCTCCAGGGTGAGGTCGGGAGTCAGCGCCTTGCCGGTGGCGCCCTTGCGCAGCACGCCGTGGCAGCCCGCGCAGCGCTCGAAGAAGATGCGCTTGGCCTTCTCGAACTCGGGTTCGGACATGCGCGGCGCGAGCGGGTTTATGTCGTGGTGCATGGGCACGTCGGCCATCGGCGAACCGCCGGCCTGGTATTCCTTGAGCGCTGCATCGCCGTGGCCGGCGGGAGCTTCGGCAAATGCGGCCTGCATCGCGAGCGCGAGGACGGGAACGGCGGCCCACTTGAAAAGCGTCGCTGGAATCATGTTGTTGTCACCCTCGTGATTGGAAAAGGTGACGCACTCTGGCAGGTCGCCACGGGCTAACTTTGACCGCCGTCAACCTCATGCCATGTGCCTGTTTCTGAATGCATTTCGCACAGCGGGTGCTTGATCGCGATCAAGCACCCGCCGACCGTGGGCGATTCGGGCGCCGGATCAGGCCGTGGACGGAGCCGCGGCCCGGCAGGCCGCGGCGGTAAACAGCACGTCGGTCGAGGAGTTGAGCGCGGTCTCCACCGAGTCCTGCACGACCCCGATGATGAAGCCGATCGCCACCACCTGCATGGCGACGTCGGTGGGGATGCCGAACAGGTTGCAGGCCATCGGGATCAGCAGCAGCGAGCCGCCCGCGACACCGGACGCGCCGCAGGCGCCGAGCGCCGCCACCACGGACAGCAGCAGCGCGGTGGGCAGGTCCACCACGATCCCCACCGTGTGCGCGGCGGCGAGGCTCATCACCGCGATCGTGATCGCCGCGCCCGCCATGTTGATCGTCGCCCCGAGCGGGATCGAGATCGAGTAGGTGTCCTCGTGCAGCTCGAGGCGGCGGCAGAGCTCGAGGTTGACCAGGATGTTGGCCGCCGAGCTGCGCGTGAAGAAGGCGGTCACGGCGCTCTCGCGCAGGCAGGTGAACACCAGCGGGAAGGGATTGCGGCGGATCTTCCAGAACACCAGCAGCGGGTTCATGACGAAGGCGACGAAGAGCATGCTGCCCACGATCACCAGCAGCAGCCGGCCGTAGCCGAGCAGCGCGCCGAGGCCGGATTCGGTGAGCGTCGCGCCGACGAGCCCGAAGATGCCGAAGGGGGCGAAGCGGATGACCACGCGCACGATCTTCGACACCGCCTCGGCGAGGTCGGCCACCGCCGCCCGCGTGCCGGCGCCGGCGTGGCGCAGCGCGGCGCCGAGCGCGATCGCCCACGCCAGGATGCCGATGAAGTTGGCCTCCATCAGCGCGCGCACCGGGTTCGAGACCGCGTTCAGCAGCAGGTTCTTCAGCACCCCGACGATGCCGCCCGGCGGCGTGCCCGCGACCTGGGGCGCGTCCAGCACCAGCGCGGTGGGAAAGGCAAAGCTGGCGAGCACGCCGACCAGGGCCGCGCCGAAGGTGCCGATCAGGTACAGCATCAGGATCGGGCGCACGTGGGTCTCGCTACCGTGGCGGTGGCTCGCGACCGCGGAGGCGACGAGAACGAAGACCAGCACCGGCGCCACCGCCTTGAGCGCGGAGATGAACACGTCGCCGAGCAGGCCGGCGGCACGCGCGAGCTCGGGCGCGACGAGGGCGAGCGCGATGCCGCAGGCGAGGCCGATGGCGATCTGCGCCACGAGGCTGGTCCGGAAGAAGAAGCGGGAGACGGGACTTGCGATGGACTGGTTCATGATCGAAGAAAAAGAAAAAGCGCGCCCGCTCCCGCCTGCGGGCGGAAGGAGGCGCTACGAGGAATGCAGCGGATCAGCGCAGCGGGATGGGGATCGAGGCCGGCACCGGCACCGCGGTGACGCTATTCTGCGGGCTGCCCTCGATGAGCTTGTCGCTGTAGACGAGATAGACCAGCGTGTTGCGCTTGGGGTCGACCATGCGCACGATGCGCACCTTCTTGAACAGGATCGAGGCGCTCTGCGAGAACACCTCTTCCTGCTCGCGCAGCGGGCTGGAGAAGGAGATGTCGCCGACCTGGCGACAGGCGACCGACGCGTCGGCGGTGTCCTCGGCGAGGCCGAAGGTGCCCTTGAGGCCGCCGGTGCGGGCACGCGAGACGTAGCAGGACACGCCCCTGACGGAGGGGTCGTCGAAGGCCTCGACCACCACCTGGTGGTTGCGGCCGATGAGCTTGAAGGCGGTGTCGACGTGGCCCACGGTCTCGGCCGCGGCCACGCCGGGCAAGGCGAGGCCGAGCGCGAGCAGCGTGGCGGAAAGCGCGCCGCGGGACGGCTGGAATGCCGCAAGGGACTTCATCACGAAGGACTCCAGGATGCTGTGAGGCGACCATTATCGCACCGCAGCACGGCGCCGGGAGTCCCGCTCGGGCGCGGAGGCGCGGCCGGCCGGCGGGCGCGACCCGCCCGCCAGCC
>NZ_AMXF01000254.1 GCF_000310225.1 Thauera phenylacetica B4P | reverse complement strand
AGCGGCAGCTCGGGCACGCTCGCGCAGGCCTCGGCCGCCAGCGTGGCGAGCGCCGCCGCGCCGAGCCCGCGCAGCCAGGCGGCGACGTCCGAGGACGAGATGCCCGAGGCGCCCAGCGTCACGCGCTGCGCCTCGATCTTGTTGAGCGCGCGCTGGAAGGAGGCGTCGGCGCGCGCCAGGCGCGACTGCGCCAGCCCGATGCGCTGCGCGATGCGGGCGATGTCGAAGTCGACCTCGGGGTCGGCGAGCAGCCTGTTGAGCAGCTCGGTGCCGCGCTCCAGCCAGCGCCCGTTGGCCGACAGGCGGCGGCGGGCGTCGAGGATGCGGAACTCGGAGCCGGAGGCGATCGCCTCCTCGAAGTGCCAGGTGAGGTCGTTGAGCTTGGAGAGCAGGTGGCCGAGCGACTCGGCGGTGATGCCGCCCACCGCCTGCAGGCCGGCGAGCTGGGCGGTGAGGAAGCCGAGCTCGGCGTCCTCCTCCTCGCCGAAGCGCAGCAGCATGGCGATCGCCGCCACCGCGTTGCGGCCGTGGTCGGAGAGCGCGTAGTGGCCGTCCTCGCCGATCGCGAGCAGGCCGTTGTCGCGCAGGCGCTTCAGCACCGTCTCGAGCTTGACCGCGTCGAGGTAGGTGAAGCGTGCGCGCAGCGCCTCGGGCGCCCAGCGCGGCGCGTCGGCCTCGCGGCCGATCTCGCGCAGCACCAGGAGGCGCATCAGCACCTCGGCCTCGGTGCCGCGGAACAGCGTGATGAAGGCGTCGAGCAGCGGGCGCGCGGCGTTCAGCGCCGCGAGCTCGGGCACTTCGTCGGCGTCCACGCCCGCGGCGAGGAAGTCGGAGAGGAAGGGATCCGTCATCGGTGGAGAGGAGGCGCGATCACCGGCCGGACCCGGCCGGCGTCGGGCACTCAGACGCCCTGCTTGAGGCTGGCGCCGATGAAGTCGTCGAGGTCGCCGTCGAGCACGGCCTGGGTGTTGCCGACCTCATAGTTGGTGCGCAGGTCCTTGATGCGCGACTGGTCGAGCACATAGCTGCGGATCTGGTGGCCCCAGCCGATGTCGCTCTTGGAGTCTTCCAGCTTCTGCTGCTCGGACTGGCGCTTGCGCAGCTCGGCCTCGTACAGGCGCGCCTTCAGCATCGACATGGCCTCGGCCTTGTTCTTGTGCTGCGAGCGGTCGTTCTGGCACTGCACGACGATGCCGGTGGGCTCGTGGGTGATGCGCACCGCGGAGTCGGTCTTGTTGATGTGCTGGCCGCCGGCGCCCGAGGCGCGGTAGGTGTCGATGCGCAGGTCGGCGGGGTTGATCTCGATCTCGATCGAGTCGTCGACCTCGGGGAACACGAACACCGAGGTGAAGCTGGTGTGGCGGCGCGCGTTGGAGTCGAAGGGCGACTTGCGTACCAGGCGGTGGATGCCGGTCTCGGTGCGCAGGTAGCCGTACGCGTACTCGCCGGAGAACTTGATCGTGCAGTTCTTGATGCCCGCGACCTCGCCCTCGGTCTCTTCCATCAGCTCGACGGTGAAGCCTTTCTTTTCGCCGTAGCGCAGGTACATGCGCTCGAGCATGCCCGCCCAGTCCTGCGCCTCGGTGCCGCCGGCGCCGGCCTGGATCTCGATGAAGCAGTTGTTCGGGTCCATCGGGTTGCTGAACATGCGGCGGAACTCGAGCGTCTCGATCGCGCCCTGCAGCTCGACGAGGTCGCCCTCGACCGCCTCGAAGGTGTCGTCGTCGTCCTCGGCCTCGGCGAGTTCAAAGAGGTCCTTGAGGTCGCGCGACTGCGCGTCGATCTTTTGCAGCGTCAGCACCACGTCCTCGAGCTGGCGCTTCTCCTTGCCGAGCTCCTGCGCGCGCTCGGCGTTGTTCCACACTGCCGGGTCTTCCAGTGCGCGGTTTACCTCTTCGAGCTTCGATGCTTTCTCATCGTAGTCAAAGATACCTCCGTAGTTCGCGACCGCGGGCGGCGAGGTCGGCGAGTTTTTCGGCAATGGCGTTCTGGCGTTCGGCTTCCATGCGAGGCTCCGGCGGAATCTGGAAAACCGCGCATTATACCGCCGCGAACCCGTCAGCTGCAGGAGAGCTTCATCGACAAGCGGCTTCGTCGCCGCCGCGAAGCTGCGGGGCTCGCAGCTCGTCGACGGTGCCCGGGGTGGAGCAGGCGCAGGCGGGACGATTACAATCACGCCCCAATACGGGGCGGCATGCCGTCATCCACTCGGCGAATGCTCGAGGAAATCGTCAGGCGGACACATGCAGCACGACAGCGGGAAGATCCTCGGGGGCCTGATCGCCACGGTGCTGGCGCTCAACCTGTTCGTCGCGGGACTGCTGGGTTATGCGATGCTGGAGGCGAAATCCCGCAAGGAACGCGAGGTGCGCACCACGGTCGAGAACCTGGCCCTGCTGCTCGACCAGAGTGTCAGCTCCTCGGTGCGCGAGATCGATCTGATGCTGCGCGGGGTCCAGCTTCGGCTCGAGCGCGAGTTGCGCGAAAAGGGGCGGCTGCAGCGCGACAATTTCGATTCGGCGATCGTCCTGCATCGTGACGGGCTGTCGCAGACGGCCCAGGTGCGCGTGAGCGACTCCGCGGGAACCGTTGTGCTCGGCGACCGGGTCACGTCCGAGACGCGCACGAGTTATGCAGACCGTCCGTTCTTTCTCGATCATCGCGCGGTGGACGATGGCGAGACCCGGGCGAGCAAGCTGCTGCACGGGCGCATCGCCAACACCTGGATCGTCGTGTTCTCGCGCCGCTACAACACGCCCGAGGGCGGCTTCGCCGGCATCGTCACCGCAGCCGTGCCGGCCGATCACTTCCAGCGTCTGCTCTCGGGCCTGCAGCTCGGGCCGCACGGTATTGCCCTGGTGCGGGACCTCGACATGACGCTGGTCGCGCGCTGGCCGCGTCTCGATGCCCCGGCCGGGGTGATCGGCGGGCGCGGCGGCTCCCTCGAGCTGAGCGAGATCGTCGCCTCCGAGGTCCGCGCGCAGTCCTTCTACAGTGCCCGAACGGCCGATGGCGTGGCGCGGATCAACGCCTACCGCCGGCTCGAGCGCCTGCCGGCCTTCGTCGTCGTCGGCTGGGGCGAGAAGGACTACCTCGCCCAGTGGCGGGAGGACGTCGGCAAGGCGATGCTGCTGTGGGTGCTCTTCCTTGGTGTGACCGGGCTCGCGGCGTGGCTCCTCTACCGGCTGGTCGCCGCGAACGACCGTGCCAACGAACGCAGCCGCATCCTGCTGCAGAACGCCAGCGACGGCATTCACATCACCGATGTCGACGGCGCCGTCATCGAGGCCAGCGACGCCTTCTGCCGCATGCTCGGGCGATCGCGCAGCGAGGTCGTCGGCATGCAGGTCGGGAGCTGGGATGCCTGCCATTCGGAGGACGCGCTACGCGCGCGGATGAGCGAGCTGTTCGCGTCGAGCGAAGTGCACACCTTCGAGACGGCGCATCGCCGCAAGGACGGGAGCGCGTACCCGGTCGAGGTGACCTCGTTCCCGCTCGAGGTGGACGGCCGGACGGTGCTGTTCAACTCGGCGCGCGACATCTCCGCGCGCAAGTCGGTGGAGGCCGAGGTGAGGAAGCTGGCCTACTTCGACTTCCTCACCGGGCTGCCCAACCGGCGGCTGCTGATGGAGAGGCTGGAGCGTGCACAGGCGAGCTGCGCGCGGGACGGTACGGTCGGCGCCTTGCTCTTCATCGACCTCGACAACTTCAAGGCGGTCAACGACACCGTCGGCCATCAGGAGGGCGACCGGCTGCTCGTGCAGGTCGCCTCGATCCTCGCGCGCTGCGTGCGCAAGGACGACACCGTGGCCCGGCTCGGTGGCGACGAGTTCATCGTCATGCTGGAGGCGCTGGCCGGGGAGGGGCGCGAGGCGGCGGAGCAGGCGGCGGCGGTGGGCAACAAGATCCTCGCGGCGCTGAACCAGCGTTTCCAGCTCGGCAGCTCGGAACATCGCACCTCGGTGAGCATCGGCGTGAGCCTTTTCGGCGAGCTGGCCGACGAGCCGATCGACGAGCCCCTCCGACGCGCCGACATGGCGATGTACCGGGCCAAGCTCGGCGGACGCAACGCGGTGTGCTTCTTCGACCCCTCGATGCAGGCCGACGTGCACGCGCGCGCCGACGTCGAGGCCGGGCTGTGGGTCGCGCTGGAGCAGCGCCAGTTCGTGTTGCATTACCAGCCACAGGTCGCTGCGGACGGGACGGTGCTCGGCCTGGAGGCGCTGGTACGCTGGCATCACCCCGTGCGTGGCCTGGTGCCGCCGGACGAGTTCATTGCGCTCGCCGAGGAGTGCGGCTTGATCCTTCCGCTCGGACGCTGGGTGCTCGAGGCCGCCTGCGCGCAGCTGGCGGCGTGGGCGGACCACCCGCAGCGCAGCCGGTTGGTGATCTCGGTCAATGTCAGCGCGCGCCAGTTCCTGCACGAGGACTTCGTCGCCGGCGTGGTCGCCGCGCTCGAGCATGCGGGAGCCGATCCCCGCCGGCTCGACCTGGAGCTCACCGAGAGCTCCCTCGTGACCGACATCGACAAGGTGAGCGCGAAGATGGAAGCGCTCAAGGCGCGCGGCGTGGGCTTCTCGCTGGACGATTTCGGGACCGGCTATTCCTCGCTCGCCTACCTCAAGCGCCTGCCGCTCGACCAGCTGAAGATCGACCGCAGCTTCGTGCGCGACATCCTGGTGGATCCGAACGACGCCGCGATCGCGCGCATGATCATCGTGCTGGCGGAGAACCTCGGCCTGCGCGTGATCGCGGAGGGCGTGGAGACCGCGGAGCAGCGCGAGTTCCTTGCCGGAAACGGCTGCTCCGCCTATCAGGGCTACCTCTTCAGCGCCCCGCGGCCGATCGCCGCGCTGGAGGACTTCCTCGACGCCCGAGCGACACAGGCGCTGTGCTGAGCAGGCCTCAGTCGGCGCGTTCGAGATCCTCGATCACCGCTGTCAGGAAGCGCGCCGCCTCGCCGCCGGTGACCACGCGGTGGTCGAAGGACAGGCTCAGCGGCAGCACGCGGCGTACCGCCGGGGCGCCGTCGACCGCGCGCACCTGCTCATGCACCCGCCCTGCGCCGAGGATGGCCACCGTGGGCGGCACCACCAGCGGCGAGGCGTACTTGCCGCCGATCATGCCGAAGTTGGACAGCGTGATCGTGTGGCCGCGCATCTCCTCGGGCGGGATCTTCCTCGCCTTGACGTCGGCGCGCATGCGCTCCAGGCCCTGGCGCAGGTCGTCCGGGCTGCGGTTGGCGACGTCGCGCAGCACCGGCACGAAGAGGCCGTCGGGCAGGTCGACCGCGATGCCCACATGCACCTGCGGTACCAGCCGGCGCGCCATCGCGTGGCTCTCGTACCAGGCGTTGAGCGCCGGCGCGGCGCGGCAGCCGGCGACCAGGGCGCGGATGAGGCGCACGGTGACGTCGGTGCCCGGCGCCCAGGCGTGGATCACCGCATCGTCGATCACCGTGGCGCCGGCGACCTCGCTCTGCGCCAGGCTCATGTTCTGCGCCATCGCCCGGCGCACGCCGCGCAGCGGCTCGGCGGGGCCGGCCTCGGCGAGCACGCGCGCAGCGCGCTGCACGTCCTC
>NZ_AMXF01000253.1 GCF_000310225.1 Thauera phenylacetica B4P | reverse complement strand
CGGCAGGCGCGAATGCGGCGTGCGGGATTGGGAAGCACGTCGGTCGCTCGATCGCCGAATTCGCGGCTGCCGCCGCTCCTACAGAGGGCGGCGGTTCGCGTCGGGCGTCGAGGGGCGGGAACGCCAGGGGCGTGTCGGTTCGTGGGCGGCGTCGAAGGGCGCGAACACGCCGGGCGCGCGCTGGTTCATGTAGGAGCGCCCGCAGGCGCGAATGCGGCGTGCGGGATTGCGAAGCACGTCGGTCGCTCGATCGCCGAATTCGCGGCTGCCGCCGCTCCTACAGGGGGCGGCGGTTCGCGTCGGGCGTCGAGGGGCGGGAACGCCAGGGGCGTGTCGGTTCGTGTGCGGCGGCGAAGGGCGCGAACACGCCAGGTGCGCGCTGGTTCATGTAGGAGCGCCGGCAGGCGCGAATGCGGCGATCGAGCCGCGTCACCCACCCGGCGCAGCTGAAAAGTCCCTGCCCCCCTTCAGCGAGGCTTCAACCGCCGACGCGCAGGATGCACCCACGGTCGAAGCGCGACCGCACAAGCCCCAAGGAGAAACATCATGCGCACGAACACCCTCATCGCCACCCTCGCCCTCGGCGCCGGCCTGCTCGGCGGCGGCGCGCTGCTCGTCCCCGCCTTCGCGCAGGACCAGTCCCCCGCGGCGACGCAAACCACGGCTACGGCAGAAGCCGGACCCTGAACCTGCAGCAGGTCCAGGCCCGGCTGGAAGCCGACGGCTATCGCGACTTCGAGAAGATCGAGCGCGAGCGCAATAAGTACGAGGTGAAGGCACTCGACCCGCAGGGCCGCCGCGTCGAGGTCAAGGTCGACGCGCACAGCGGCGAGATCCTGGGGGTCGAGGTCAAACGCGACAAGAAGTGATCACACGAGCGCCGGAGGCGCCGCGGCACCCCCCGGAAGCTTTCCGCCACCGTTACGACACGGGTCCGCAGCGCGACTCAACGCCCTCCGCCGGGACCGGTACCTCCACGCGGCCCTTCACCGGTCTGCGGGCCCATGCCTCCGCCTGGACCCATGCCTCCGCCCGGCCCCATGCCTCCGCCCGGCCCCATGCCTCCGCCCGGGCCCATGCCTCCGCCCGGCCCCATGCCCGAGCCCGGCCCCATGCCCGAGCCCGGACCCGCGCCGCTCCCCATTCCGGCTCCCGGTCCGCGGCCTGCGCCCGGCCCCATGCCGGCGCCGAGACCCTTTCCTGCCCCCAGCCCCATGCCGCCGCGCATCGGCGGCTCCTCGGGCAGGGTCACGCCGCGCTCGCGGGCGCGCTCGACCATCTGCTTGTGATGCTCCAGGCGGACCTGCTCGCGCTCCTCGGGCGTGCCCGCCGCACGCATGCGCTCGCGGTGCTCGGCGCGCTCCTGCTCGGTCATGATCTGGGCGCCGAAGACGGGCGCATCCTCCCCCGGCGCCGCGGCCGGTTGCTGGGCGAAGGTCAGCCCTGCGAACAGGACACCTATTGCCGTTGCCATCAGCGTACGCGTCATCATGGTCTTCTCCTTGTCGACATTGGTCATCGTTCGGCCACCCGCTCGCGGCATGGCACATCTCGAACTCATCCGAATTGAATCTAGTCTTCCCGCCGGTGCTCGTGTGTACCGACGTGTATCGTCGGCAAGGCAGTCGACACATCACGGCGACGACACCTCCCCCACGTCCCGTCACCCCTCCCGCAAGCGCGCTCGGGCGAGACCGAGCCCGGCACCCAGCAGCTCCAAGGGGCCATAGCGGTGGCGCATGTTGCAGGCCTCGCACAAGGCCGCGGCGGCCGCCATACCCTCCCGGCGCCGCAGCACCGCGGCCACCGCATCCGCCCCGACATGGCCGACCGGATGACGGTGCGCGACATCGTTGTAGCAGTAAAGATAGTCACCGCTCGCGGCAACGAACAGGTCCACGTTGCGCGGGATGCAGCCGAAGCGATTGCGCTGCCACTGACGGAAGATCTCGGCCGCGCTCGGTACGAAGTCGAGCTCCTGCGAGCACAGCCCGTGCAGGCGGATCATCCGCCGCAACTCCGCGCTCGCCAGGCGATGGTCCTCGAGCTTGCCGCCGCGGTTGTAGAGGGTGGGCGACATGGTCAGCCGCTCGATGCCGTGCGCGCGCAACCACGCGATGGTGTCGCCGAGCGCGGGCAGGCACTCGGGCATCGGCGTGAGGCTGATCGCGAGCCGGGTCCGGCGCAGGGTTCGGCTCGCCGCCTGCAGGTTCTCCATCACGCGGCGCTGGTCTAGATTCACGTGAACGCGGGCATAGACGTCCGGGTCGATGCTGGAGAACGAGACCATCAGCAGGTCGATCGCCCCGTCGAGATGGCGCAGGCGCTCGAGGTCGAGCAGGTGGCCGTTGCTGACCATGTCGAAGCGCACCGGATGCGGGCGCAGCTCGTCGATGAACTCGAAGAAGCGGGGGTGCGTGGTCGGCTCGCCGTACCCGGCCAGCACGACCCGGAAAATCTCGTCCGGAGCCAGGCGGGCGAGCACCTGGCGCCAGGTCGCCAAGCTCATCGATTGCGGCCGTTCGATGGCATCGCGCGGACACATCGCGCACGCGGCGTTGCACTTGCTGGTCCACTCGACGTTGGCGGCGATGCGGTAGGGAATGTTCATGCAGCACCCCACGACTCGGCCGCGGCAGGGCGCAGCGCGGGGATGTGGCGGGCGCAGTTGGGCACGACCAGCTCCACATCCACCACCACGGCACGGTCTTGCCCGGGGAAAAGCCGGTCCGCCGCCTCGCCCTCGAGCAGCGTCGCCCGGCCATTGACGCGCAGCCGCGCGCCGTCGCCGAAGTCGATGAACAGACAACCGACCTGCGGGTTCTGCTGCAGGTTGCCCAGGCTCATGAACGCGCCGTTGCCGTCGAAATCCGGAAAGGTGAAGCGGCGCGCGTCGAGGATGCGCACCAGACCGGGGCCACCGCCCTTGAAGGAACAATCGCAACGCCCCGTCGCATCGCTGGTGGCGAGAAAGAAGAACGGTGCCGCCGCGATCCGCGGCTGCACCCAGTCCGGGAGGTGATCCCACAGCAACCGCTCCCGGCGCGCCGCATCCCAAAGCGTCGAGGTGCCCCAGCGCCGCTGCAGGGCGCGCTCCCCGGCATGGAAATCGTCGTTCGATGGCATCTTCCCGTCCCCGCTCCCAGGTTCGCGCCGGACGATCGGTGACGGCCGGAGGGCCGCTCCGCACCCGGCGCACGCTCCGACCCGGAGCGCATGTTCACGGTAAGGGAGCTGTCTTAAGCGAGGCTTAAGGGCGGGCCGCTCCGCCGGACATGGTGCGCGACACAGCCTCTCCATCGCCCTGCCCCCGGCGCGGCGCGGTGGCGTTCCGCGGCAGCACTACCCGCACCTCCAGGCCGCCGAGCGCACCGTCGTCGAGCGAGATCGTCCCGCCATGCAACTCGACGATGCGCGCGACGATCGCCAGGCCGAGGCCCGCGCCCTCCCCGCCACTGGCGCGGAAGAAGCGCTCGAACACCTTCTCGCGCAGCGCCGGCGGCACGCCGTGGCCGCTGTCCTGCACGCGCAGCACGATGGCCGCAGGCGAGGCCTCCAGCAGCACGCGGATGCAGCCGTCGGGCGGCGTGTGCTGCACCGCGTTGCCCACCAGGTTCTGCATCAGGATGGCCAGGCTGCCGGCGTCGCCCTCGAGATGGAAGTCGGCCCCCTCGTCCGCCTCGAGGGCGAGGTCCTGACCATGTTCGTCGGCGAGCGGGGTGAGCTCGGCGAGTTGCTCGCGGACAAGCGCGAGCAGGTCGATCACCAGCCTCTTCGGCCGGCTCGCGTCGGGTTCGAGGCGGGCCAGTGTCAGCAACTGCGCCACCACCCGGGTGGCCCGCTCGATGCCCGTGCCCATCAGTCGAAGCGCCTCGTCGCGATCCGCCGGATCGGGCGCCTGCAGCGCGTTCTGCGCATGAATGCGCAGCACGGCCAGCGGGGTGCGCAGCTCGTGCGCGGCGTAGGCGAGGAAGCGGCGCTCGCGTTCGAGCAGCGCGTTGACCTGCTGCAGCAGGCGGTCGAGCGAGGCCACCACCGGATCGAGCTCCTGTGGCACATCCTGCAGCGCGAGCGCCGAGAGGTCGTCCGGGCCGCGCGCCTGCAGCGACTCGGCGATGCGCGCGAGCGGGCGCAGCCCCCAGCCGATCGCCAGCCACACCAGCAGGGCGACCAGCGGCAGCCCCACGAGATCGGGCAGCAGACTGCGCAAGGTGACCTTGCCGACGAGCTCGCCACGCACGTCCTCGCGCTCGCCGACCAGGATCCACTGGCGATCGCGCACATCCCGTAGCAGGAACAGCCGCCAGGCGCCATTGTGCAGACTCACCGTGTGATAGCCCGCAAGCGCCTCTCCCGCCTCGGCGAGACGCCGCGGCGCGGTGCCCCCGGAGCGTGCGGCGAGCAGCATGTCGAGCGCCCCGAGCGGCGCCGCTGCGGACTGCAGCAGGACCCGGCCCTGCTCGTCCACCACCACGAAGCCGAGCTTGCCCTCGTACTCGTGGCCCAGGGCGAGCGCCTCGTCGTCGTCCTCGCGCTCGGCGTCCGTCTCCTTCCCCGCCGCGGCACCGAGGCCCCCTGCATCGAGCGCTTCCTGCAGCGCGTTGCGCGCGTCCGGCGCCATCCCGCCCGGGATCATCCCCGCCAGCAGGCGCGCCTGCTGGGCGAGGCGGGCGTCGAAGAGCTCCTGGATCTCGTGGCGGGCGTCGCGATAGCCGAGGAAGGAGATTCCGCCGAGCGCGATGCCGAGCAGGCCGAGCACGAGCAGCAAGGTGCGGCGACGGATCGAGCCCATCAGACCTTGTCCACCAGATAGCCCACCCCGCGCACGGTGCGGATCAGCTCGGGAAAGAGCTTGCGCCGCAGGTGGTGGATGTGCACCTCGAGCGTATTGCTCTCGGCCTCCTCTCCCCAACCGTACAAGGCCTGCTGCAGGCGGTCGCGGGTCAGCACGCGGCCGGGCTGGGCGAGCAGCTCGTGCAGCAGCAGGAACTCCTTGCGCTGCAGGGCCACAGGCTGGCCACGGTAGCGCACCTGCTGGTTCACCGGGTCGAGGAGCACCTCGCGGTGGTGCAGCACCGGCTGCGCGCGATTGGCGCTGCGGCGCAGCAGCGCGCGGATGCGGGCCTTCAGCTCGTCGACGTCGAAGGGCTTGACCAGGTAGTCGTCCGCGCCCGCATCCAGCCCGGCGATGCGGTCGCTGGTGGCGTCGCGCGCGGTGAGGACCAGCACCGGCACCGCGTTGGCGGCGGCGCGCAGGCGCTGCAGCACCTCGAGCCCGTCCATGCGCGGCAGGCCGAGGTCGAGCACGGCGAGCGCGAAGTCCTCGTGGGTGAGCGCGTGCAGCGCGCCCGCGCCGTCCTGCACCCAGTCGACCGTGTACGCCTCCGGCTTGAGCGCGACGCGGATCCCCTCGCCGAGCGCGGCATCATCCTCGACGAGCAGGATGCGCATCCCTTCCCTCCCTCGTGTTCCCTGCATTCATGGGCGCTGCGTTGATCCGCATATTGGACCCTTACTGCGCGCCTTGCGCCAGCTTCGCGACCACCTGCTCGAGCAGGCGGCGCGCTTCGGCGCGCCGGCCGGCGTCGGCGCTCGCGCGCCCGGGGCGGTCGGGGGCGGCGAG
>NZ_AMXF01000252.1 GCF_000310225.1 Thauera phenylacetica B4P | reverse complement strand
CGCCGCTCCTACATTGCACCAGACCGCCCCGGCCTGTGTAGGAGCGGCGCAAGCCGCGAACACGGCGCCTCCGCGGCGATCACCGCCCCTCGATCACCCCGTCGAGCGAACAGGCCGCGCCAGACCGCCCCGGCCCGTGTAGGAGCGGCGCAAGCCGCGAACACGGCGCGCCAGACCGCCCCGGCCCGTGTAGGAGCGGCGCAAGCCGCGAACACGGCGCCTCCGCGGCGATCACCGCCCCTCGATCACCCCGTCGAGCGCGAGCAGCGGGTGGTGCCAGACGCCGGTGGCGTAATGGACGCCCTGGTCGCCGCGGGCGAGGAACACCTGCAGGTCTTCCCCCCTGGGTGCCGCACCGGCGGGTGCCACCACCACCAGCTAGGGCCTGCCCGACATCGGCACGAAGGCCTGGGAGGCGCGCGGGGGGCGCTCCATGATCTGCACGGTGAAGGGGGCGTGAGGGTGTCGTCGCCGGAACGGGCTGAAAGGGGGGTCGGCGCGGGTCGCGCCGCACCCGCTGCATTGCCGGCGCGGATAATGCGTATCCGCGCCGGCATAGGTCGCCGCCCGCAGGCCGGGGCATAATCCGTCCCGCACTGTTGCCCGCCGCCGCCTCCCCGGCGGCACCCCTTCGGCCGCGGCCCCCTCCCGGGGCGCCGCGGCGTTTTCCTTTTGGAGGTCCGATGTCCGCATCCGGCTCGCCGCGCCTGGCGGTGTTCGCGCTCGCGCTCCTGTCGCTGATCTGGGGCTACAACTGGGTGGTCATGAAGCAGGTCATCCAGTATGTCGATCCCTTCGACTTCTCGGCGATCCGCACCGTGCTCGGCGCCGCCACGCTCTTCGTCGTGCTGGTGGCGCTGCGCCGCCCGCTCGGCCTCAAGGCGGTGCGCGAGGTGGCGCTGCTCGGCGTGCTGCAGACCGGCGCCTTCACCGCGCTGATCCAGTGGGCGCTGGTCGCCGGCGGTGCGGGCAAGACCGCGGTGCTGGTGTATACGATGCCGTTCTGGGTGGTGCCGATGGCCTGGTTCGTGCTCGGCGAGCGCGTGCGCGGCATGCAGTGGGTGGCCAACGCCATCGCCGCCTGCGGCCTGGTGCTGGTGCTCGAGCCCTGGGCGATGGGCGGCAGCGCCTTCAGCAACCTGCTCGCGGTCGCCGGCGGGGTGACCTGGGCGGCGGCCTCGGTGCAGGCCAAGCGCATGCGACGCGCGCACGACTTCGACCTGCTCTCGCTCACCGCCTGGCAGATGCTGTTCGGTGCGATCGCGCTGTGCGTGCTGGCGCTGCTGCATCCGTCGCGGCCGATCGACCCGACGCCGTATTTCTGGGGCGCGCTGGTGTTCAACGCCGTGCTCGCCACCGGCCTGGCCTGGCTGCTGTGGTTGTTCGTGCTGCAGCGCTTGTCCACCGGCGTGGCCGGGCTGTCCGCGCTCGGCATCCCGATGGTGGGCGCGCTCGCGGGCTGGATCGAGCTCGGTGAGCGCCCGACGCCGGTGGAGTTCGCCGGCATGGCGCTGATCGTCGGCGCGCTCGCGCTGGTCAGCCTGTGGTCGCTGCGCCAGGCCAGGAGCGCGCCGCCGCGCTGAGCGGCGAGGGCGCCCCGATCAGGCGCTGACGGCGAACACCCTCGGCTTCGCGTAGCGCTCGGCCGGCGCGAAGCGGTCGATGAGCGCGCCGAGGGCGGCCGGCGCCACCGGCGGGCTGAACAGGTAGCCCTGCAGCGCATCGCAGCCGGCGGCGGCGAGCAGCTCGCGCTGCGCCTCCGTCTCCACGCCCTCGGCGACCACGCGCAGGCCCAGCCCGCGCGCCAGGCCCAGGGTGGCATCCACGATGATCGAGCTCTTCGGGTCGCGCGTCAGGCCGTCGACGAAGCTGCGGTCGATCTTCAGCTTGGTGAGGGCGAAGCGGCTCAGGTAGGCGAGCGAGGAGTAGCCGGTGCCGAAGTCGTCGAGCGAGACGCTCACGCCCATGCGGCTGATCGCCTCGACCTGGCGTGCGCTGTGCTCGCTGTCGCTCATCATCGCGCTCTCGGTGAGCTCGATCTCGAGCTGGCCGGGGGCGATGCCGCTGCGTTCGAGGACCTCGCGCACGCGCTCGGGCAGGCGGCCGCCGGCGAGCTGGTGTGCGGAGACGTTTACCGCCACGCGGATCGGCGGCAGCCCGGTGTCCTGCCAGTGGCGGACCTGGCGGCAGGCGGTCTCGAGCACCCAGTCGCCGATCGCCACGATCAGCTCGCTCTCCTCGGCCACCGGGATGAACTCCGCCGGCGACACCCAGCCCAGCTCCGGGCTGTTCCAGCGCAGCAGCGCCTCCACGGTGCGCACGCGGCCGTCGCGCACGCAGACCATCGGCTGGTAGTAAAGCTGCAGCTCGCCGCGCGCGAGCGCGTGGCGCAGCTCGCTCTCCACCGCGATCCAGCGCCGCGCCCGGGTGTCCATGCCGGGCGTGAAGAAGTGCAGGCGGTTGCCCAGGCCGTGGCGGATCTGCGCGCGCGCGGCCTCCGCCGCATGCAGCAGGTGCTCGGCGTCGCCGCCATCGTCCGGATACACGCTGATGCCCAGGCTCGCGCTCATGTGCAGGGTCTGCCCGCCGATCGTCACCGGACGGGCGAGCTCGTCGAGGATGCGCCGCGCGAGCGCGGCCAGCGCGTCGGCATCGGCGAACTCGGTGATCAGCAGGAGGAACTCGTCGCTGCCGAGGCGGGCGAGGCTGCTGCGTCGCTTCAGGCAGCCGGCGATGCGCTCGCCCATCACCTGCAGCAGGCGGTCGCCGGCGTCCTGGCCGAGGCTCTCGTTCACCCGCCGGAAGCGGTCGAGGTCGAGCAGCAGCACCGCGGCCTTGCCCTCGCCGGCGGCGGCGCGCTCGAGCGCCTGCTCCAGGCGCTCCATGAACAGCTGGCGGTTGGCGAAGCCGGTGAGGGGGTCGTGGTGGGTCAGGTAGTCGAGCCGGGCCTGGTCCTGCTTCTCGCGGCTGATGTCGCTGAACATGCCCACGTAGTGCGAGGGCAGGCCGTCGGCGCCGCGCACCGCACGCAAGGCCAGGCGCTCGGGGTAGATCTCGCCGCTCTTGCGCCGGTTCCACACCTCGCCGGTCCAGGATCCGCGGGTCACCAGCGCGTCCCACAGCCCCGCGTAGAAGGCCGCGTCGTGGCGGCCGGACTTGAGGACGCGCGGGTTCAGCCCCAGGACCTCGGCGCGGGCGTAGCCGGTGATGCGCTCGAAGGCCGGGTTGCAGTCGAGGATGTCGCCGGCGAGGCTGGTCACCACGATGCCCTCGTGCAGGCCTTCGACCACCTCGCTCCAGATGCGCAGGTGGGCATCGCGGGCGCGCAGGCCGTCCTCGGCGTCGCGGCGGGCCTGCCGGCCCCGGGCCTCGGCCAGGCTGCGCGAGAGCGCGGGGGCGAGGCGCGCGAGATCGTGCTTGTGCACGTAGTCGTGAGCGCCGAGCGCCATCAGGCGGCTGGCCTCCTCGTCGCTCAGCGAGGCCGAGACGACCACGAAGGGCAGGTCGAGCCCGCTCGCCTGCACCTGGGCGAGCGCCTCCTCGGGGCTGAAGCCGGGCAGGGCGTAGTCGCACAGCACCGCCGACCACGCGCAGGCCCCGAGGGCGACCTGGAACTCCGCGGCGCGATCGACCCGGCGCGCGGTCGCCACCGTGTAGCCGGCGCGCTCGAGCTGGCGCACCACCAGCGCGGCATCGGATTCGTTGTCCTCGACGATCAGCAGATCGATGTTCTCGCCCATGCTTGTCCTTCCTTAGCGGTGTGCGGCCGGAATCGCACTCCGGCACTCCGGTCCATGCCGCCATGATAGGCCGCCGGGGCGCGACGACAATCCCGTGGATTACCGAGGCGCGTCTAGGGGGGTGGAGCGCTTGCCGAGCGTGATGAGGCCGCGGCGCGCGGCCTCCAGCAGCAGGTTGGCGATGTCGCGCACGCCCAGGCGCTCCATGATCTGGGCGCGGTGCGCCTCCACGGTCTTGACGCTGAGGTCGAGCCGGCGGGCGATCTCCTTGGTGCCGAGGCCGCTGCCGATGAGCTCGAGGATCTCGGTCTGGCGCGGAGTCAGCACGCTCGCCGCGCGCTCGTCCTCGGGGGCGCGCGCGAGCATGTTGCCCACCAGGTGGCGCGACACCGCAGGGCTCAGGTAGACGTCGCCGCGCATCACCGCCGCGATCGCCATCTCGAGCTCGGCCACCGCGGCGTCCTTGAGCAGGTAGCCGCGCGCGCCGCAGCGCAGCGCCTGCTCGAAGAAGTCGCCGGTGTCGTGCATCGACAGGATCACCACCTTGATGTGCGGATGCGCCGCGGAGATCGCGCGCGTGGCGGCGAGGCCGTCCATGTCGTCCATCGCGATGTCCATCAGCACCAGGTCGGGCTGCATCGTCGCCGCCAGCTCGACCGCCTGGCGGCCGCTGCTCGCCTCCTCGATGCCGGCCACGCCCGCGATCGAGCCGAGCAGCGCGCGAATGCCCGCGCGCACCAGGCTGTGATCGTCCACCAGCAGAACTCGCATTCCTTCCATGACCGAATCCTACGCCGGTGTGATGTGCGCGGTACAGGGCAGGCTTACCCGGATGCGGGTGCCCGCGCCGGGCGCGGCGTCGATGCGCACCTCGCCGCCGATCAGCGCCGCGCGCTCCTCCATGCCGAGCAGGCCCACGCTGGCGCCTTCGAGCATGCGCCGGCGCGCGCGCGAGGTCGAAGCCGCGGCCGTCGTCGGCAATCTCCAGATCCACGCGGCCGTCCGCGGCCGCCAGCGCGATGCGCACCCGCTTCGCCCCGGCATGGCGGACGACGTTGGTGAGCGCCTCCTGCAGCAGCCGGAAGCACACGATCGCGCAGCGCTCCTCGGCCTTGAATTCGCCCAGTCCGCCATCGAACTCGAGCGCCAGCCCGGCGCGCGCGCATTCGCGCTCGGCGTGCCAGCGCAGCGAGGCCTCCAGCCCCATGTAGTCGAGCTGCGGCGGGCGCAGGTTGAGCGACAGGCCGCGCACCTGCGCGAGCGCCTCCTCGGTGGTGTGGATGGCCGCGGCCAGGCGCGCTACCGCCGGGCCGGCGTCCAGATGCGGGGTCATCGCCTGCAGGTCGAGCTTGACCGCGGTCAGCGCCTGGCCGATCTGGTCGTGCAGCTCGTAGGCCACCGCGCGGCGCTCGGCCTCCTGGGCGTCGAGCACGCGCAGCGACATCTGGCGCAGGCGCGCGTTGGCGGTGCGCAAGGCCTCGGCCGCGGCGCGCTGCGCGGAGACGTCGTGCACCGTACCGATCAAGCGCGGCGTCGCGGCCTCGGCGCCGCGGCTGCGGGCCGCGCACTCGAGCACGTAGCGCAGGCTGCCGTCGGCATGGATGATGCGGTACTCCAGCTCCACGCGCTCGCTGCCGTCGGCGAGCGCGCGGTGGGCCTGCAGCAGGCGCCCGAGGTCGTCGGGGTGCACGCGGGTGAGCAGGGCGTCGAGCGCATCCTCTCCCGCCACCGGGACCATGCCGAAGAGCCCGAACAAGGTGTCCGAGCACCACAGCGCGCCGCCCGGCAGGTCCCTGCGCCACTGCCCGACCCCACCGATGCGTTGCGCCTCGCGCAGCACCGCCTCGCTGTCGTGCAGCGCCGCGAGCGCGCGCCGGCGCTCGGCGCGGACGCGCGCCTCGCCGA
>NZ_AMXF01000251.1 GCF_000310225.1 Thauera phenylacetica B4P | reverse complement strand
CGCTGGTGGGCGCTCGGCACCGCGCCCGTCTTCGGCGCGGGCGGCGTGGCCGGCGTGGCCGGCGTGGCCGGCGCGTGCACGACCGCGAGCGGGAGCCGGATCCAGAAGGTGCTGCCGCGCCCGGGCTGGCTGTCGACGCCGATCTCCCCGCCCATCAGCTTGGCCAGGCGCTTGCTGATCGCGAGCCCGAGCCCGGTGCCGCCGTACCGTCTCGTCACCGAGCCGTCGGCCTGCTCGAAGGCCTTGAAGACACGCGCCTGTTCCGCGGGCTCGATCCCGATCCCCTGGTCGACCACCTCCAGGCGCACTTGCACCACCCCCCGCTCCGCGGCGAGTTGGCGGGCGCGCACGACGACCTCGCCGTGCTCGGAGAACTTCACCGCGTTGGAGAGGAAGTTCACCAGAATCTGGGTGAGGCGCACCGGATCGCCTGCGAGCGTGCACGGCAGCGCCGGGTCGATCTCGCTGCGCAGGCGCAGGCCCTTCTCGCGGGCGCGCTCGCGCACCAGCACCACCGCCCTGTCCACCAGGTCGGGGAGGACGAACTCGACGCGCTCGATCCCGAGCTTGCCGGCCTCGATCTTCGACAGGTCGAGGATATCGTCGATGATGCCGAGCAGGTGATGGGCTGCGCCCTTGATCTTGCCGAGGCGATCGTGGCTGCGCGCGTCGACGCCCTCGCGCAGCAGCAGCTCCGACAGGCCGATGATGGCGTTCATCGGCGTGCGGATCTCGTGGCTCATGTTGGCCAGGAAGGCGCTCTTGGCGCGGCTGGCCGCCTCGGCCTGGTCGCGCGCCTCGGCGAGCGCCGCGGTGCGCTCGCGCACCATGGCCTCGAGGTGGTCGCGATGGCGCTCGAGCTCGGCCTCGACCCGCTTGCGCGCGCCGATGTCGCGCTGCATCGCGAGCGCGTAGGTCTCGCCGCCCCACTCGACCCGGCTGCACGAGACCTCGGCGATGAAGCGGCTGCCGTCCTTGCGTTCCTGCAGGGTTTCGAACAGGTTCTGCAGGCCGTCGGTGCGCTGCAGCATGTCCAGCAGCGCGGCACGCTCGATGCCGCGATCCCAGTCCCACACGTGCAGCCCGCGCGCTTCCTCGCGGGTGTAGCCGAGCATGGCGGCGAACCGGCGGTTGCAGTCGCGCACCGCGCCGCTGCCGTCGATCAGCACCAGGCCATCGCGCATGTTGTCGAAGAGGGCCTCGCGGCGTGCGGTCTCGGCGGTGAGGGCGTCGAGCATGGTGTCGAGCTGCATGCCGAGGCGGCCGACCTCGTCGTCGCGTTCGGGCGCGCCGACGCGGGCGGACAGGTCACCCGCCGCCGCGGCGCTCATGGTGCCCATGATGTGCGTCAGCGGCGCGGTGATGCGGCGCGCCCACCACATGTAGAGCGCGGACAACAGCAGCGCCAGCAGCAGGAAGAGCCCGCCCACCACCGCGAAGATCTGCAGCTTCTCGCGCTGGTAGGGCGCCTCGGGGAAACCCGAGAAGAGCATGCCGATGCGCTCGCCGTCGCCATCGTGGATGGGCGCGTAGCCCGCGATCATGGACTCGCCGAGCACGTCCGCACGCGCCAGCCAGATGTTGCCCTGCTCGAACACATGGGCGACCACCTCGGGCTGCGCGAAGCTCCCCACCGCGCGCTCGCCGCCGGGCAGGCGCAAGGTGGTGGCGACGCGCCGGCTGCCCAGCAGCAGGCTGGTCTGGCCCTCGGTGCCGTCCGGGAGGGTGCCGGCCGGGAAGACGATGTCGCGCATGCGCTCGACGAGGCCCTCGTTGCCGCTCAGCGCGAGCCCTCCGAAAAGGACCAGATCCGGCCCGCCCGCGGCCAACGCGATGGGTGCGGCCACCGTCAGCAGCAGGCCGTGCTCCTCGACGCCGGCGAGGCCGGGGCGGGCCTGCCCCGGCAGGGTGTACACGCGCACCCGTGCAGGCAGGTCCGGATCGATCGCGGCGAGCTGGTTCGGGTCGAGGCGCTCGAAGGCGGCCGCCGCCAGGCCTTGGCGCGCCTGGCGGAGCGCGAAGCTGCGCGGCAGGCGACCGCCGAGCGGCCGCCCCGTGGCGCCGACCAGCACCTCGCCCTCGGCCGTGGCGAGCACGAGGAAATCCAGCCCGGCGGTCTCCGCCCGGCTCGCGAGGATGGCCGCGGTCTCTTCGGCAGGGCCCGCATCGTCGAGCAGGCGTCGCATCGGCCGGGACTCGGCAAGCTGGCCCACGCGCTCCTCGGCCTCGCGGCGCACGTTCTCGAGATAGCGTTCGTTACCGGCGAGGTGGCTCCCGGCGTTGGCGACGACGATGCGCTCGAAGTACGAGCCGCCCCACAACACCAGGACCGCCATGATCAGCGGAAATCCCAGCAGCAGCGGGGTCAGCCCGATCACCAGCAGGCGCGCACGGATCGACCAGCCCGCGCGCGCCGGCGCACGCGCGCGCCGGCTCATCGTTCGCCGCTCCGGCGGGCGTCGACCTGCGCGGCCTGCGCGGCCACGCGGCCTGGCGGGATCGGGGAATGGTGCGGAGGGAAGGGGTCGAAGGCGGTCGGGAAGAGGTCCATCTCTCGATCCAGGCTGGGCAGGCGGGTGCGCCCCGGAGGGGGCGCGGCGACATGTAGGTGTGATATTTCAGACTGAGTCGACAAGATAAAGGCCCTGATCTCTTTGACTTGTGATGTTTTTGGCGTTTCAGATTATATTGCCGATTATAAACTTTCCGCTCCGAACACTGCCCGCACCCCGCCTGCCAAAGCCTCCGATGATCCGCCGCCTCCTCGCCACCGCCCTCGCCGCTCTCGCCCTGCTCGGCTGCCAGCCCCCCGAGCCCATCCGAATCGGCTTCCTCGGCGGGCTGAGCGATCGCGCCTCCGATGTCGGCGAGGCCGGACGCAACGGCGTGCAGCTCGCACTGGAAGAGCGCAACGCCGCGGGCGGCATCCGCGGCCGGCCGCTCGAACTGCTGGTGCGCGACGACGCGCAGACGCGGGAGATCGCCGCGAAGGGCGCGGCGGAGCTGATCGAGGCGAAGGTCGAGGCCATCGTCGGTCCGTTCGCGAGCGCGATGGCGGCGGCGGCGCTGCCGCACATCAACCGCAACCGCGTGGTGATGGTGAGCCCGACCATCGCCTCGATGGATTTCTACGGCAACGACGACTATCTCTTCCGCATCAACCGGACCACCCGCGACAACGCCCACGACTACGCCAGGCGGCTGTTCGCGCAGGGCCAGCGCAGGGTGGCGGTGGCCTACGACCTGCGCAACCGCTCGTTCACCGAATCGTGGTTCAGGGAGTTCGAGTCCGCATTCAGCGGCCTCGGCGGCAAGACCGTCGTCGCGGTGACCTTCGAGTCCCGGCCCGACGCCGACTTCGGCGAGGTGGTGCGCGCGATGCTCGCCGCCGAGCCGGACGGGCTGATGTTCCTCGCCGCGGCGATCGACCTCACCCGGCTGTGCCAGCACGCCACGCTGCAGGCGCCGCAGCTGCCGATCGCGGCGGCGGAGTGGGCGGCGAGCGAGAAACTGATCGAGCTCGGCGGCAAGGCGCTGGAAGGGCTGGTGATCGTGCAGGCCTTCGACCGCGACGACCGCTCGGCGCGCTACCAGGCCTTCCGCAGCGCCTACTTCAAGCGCTTCCAGCGCGAGCCGGGCTACAGCTCGGTGCTGGCCTACGACGCGGCGACCGCGCTCTTCGAAGCGATGGAACAGCGCACGGCCGACGAGACGCTCAAGCAGGCCCTGGTGCGCCACGCCCCCTTCCAGGGGCTGCAGCAGCAGATCGCCTTCGACGCCAACGGCGACACGCCGCGGACGGTGTACTTCACCCGGATCCGCGACGGTCGCTACGTGCTGCTCGACTAGGACAGCGGGCGCCGGGCCGCCTCGCCACCCGGCGCAGCCGCACGGCCGCGATCAGGGCAGCAGCACCGTCGAGCCGGTGGTCTTGCGCGCCTCGAGGTCGCGGTGGGCCTGCGCGGCGTCCGTGAGCGCGTAGCGCTGCAGGACCTCGATCTTCACCTGGCCGCTGCGCACCACCTCGAACAGCGAGGCCGCACGTTCGAGCAGCTCCGCGCGGCTGGCGATGTAGTCGGGCAGGCCGGGACGGGTGACATAGACCGACCCCGCCTTGTGCAGCAGCGCGCAGTCGAAGGGTGCGACCGGGCCGGTGGCGTTGCCGTAGCTCACCATGGTGCCGCGCCGACGCAGGCAGGCCACCGAGTCGAGGAAGGTGTCGCGCCCCACCGAGTCGTAGACCACCGCGACGCCCATACCACCGGTGAGCTCGCGCACGCGCTCGGGGAATTTCTCGCGCGAGTACACGATGACGTGGTCGCAGCCGAGCGCGCGCGCGCGCTGCGCCTTGTCGTCGTTGCCCACGGTGCCGATCACGGTGGCGCCGAGCAGCTTGGCCCACTGCACCAGGATCGAGCCGACCCCGCCCGCCGCCGCATGCACCAGGATGGTCTCGCCCGCCTTCACCGGGTAGGTGGCGTGCAGCAAGTATTGCGCGGTGATGCCCTGCAGCATCATCGCCGCGCCCTGCTCGAAGGAGATGTCGTCCGGCAAGGCCACGAGATGGCGCGCCTCGATGTTGCGCGCCTCGGAATAGGCGTCGAGCGGGCCGCTGGTGTAGGCCACGCGGTCGCCCGCCTTCAGGTCGGCGACGCCCTCGCCCACCGCCTCGACCACCCCCGCCCCCTCCATGCCCAGCCCGGAGGGCAAGGGCAGCGGGTAGAGGCCGCTGCGGTGGTAGGTGTCGATGAAGTTGAGCCCTACCGCGTGGTGGCGAAGGCGCACCTCGCCGGCCGCGGGCGGCGGCAGCTCGACGGCCTCCCACTGCAGCACTTCGGGACCGCCGGTGCGGTGGATTCGGATCGCGTGGGGCATGGGACTCTCCTTGTGATTGTGTGGGTAGGGCGATCGGGGAGGGCTAGCGTACCAGCGAGACGCCGATGCGGTACTGCGCTTCCTTGTTCTCGTCGTACTCGAGCAGGGTCTCGCCGTAGCCCTTGAAGGCCTGCAGATGCACGAAGGCCCCCACTCCGGAAAACACGCTGCGCCGGATGGGGTAGGACAGGTCGTACTGGGTGCCCATCTTGCCCTCGGTGCCGCGCCGGATCAGCGTGGACAACAGCCAGCCGTCGTCGCGGCCGAGGCGCAGGCCAAGCTCGGCGTGGCCGCGGTAGCGCGCGATGTCGGGGTTGTCCTCGCGGTCGAGGTAGGTCCACGCCTTGGGCACGACGCCGAGGTAGGCGCCGGATTCGTCCAGCCGCAGGCGCGCGTCGGCGCGCACGAAGAGCGTGTCGATGCTGCGCGAGGGCATGTCCTCCTTGCCGTTGGACTCGTGCTCGTAGCCGCCGGAGAGGGCGAGCGAGCCGCGCTTGTCGGGGTCGTCGAGGGCGAAGCGATAGAACAGCGAGGGGCGGAAGCTCGAGTCGCGGAAGGGCTTGGACTCGGCCTGCAGGTCCCACAGCGAGGTCTGGGTGAAGCCGAAGTAGAGCCCGCTCGCCACCGGGATGTTCTCCGCCACCACGCCCTGCTCGTCGAAGATGCGGTAGCGGAAGCTGAACTGGAAGCGCGCCGACACCGGATCGCGGCCGCCGATGAGGAAATACATCGGCTCATGGAAACCGAAGCCGGAGGGCTCGACCGGTGTCGCGGCCACCGGGG
>NZ_AMXF01000250.1 GCF_000310225.1 Thauera phenylacetica B4P | reverse complement strand
CTCGTCGGCGGCCGCGGGCGGCTGCGGCGCGGGCGGCGGCTCGGCCGCGGCGGCGTGGGTTTCGAGGTCGGACATCGCGGGCTCCGCGTCAGTGGGGTTCCGCCGCGTCGTGCGCGGGATCGGGGTCGAGTTCGGGCTCGGGTTCGAAGAGCGGGATCTGCGCCGGCCGCTCGCCGCCCTCCTCCTCGGCGAAGCGCACGCCGACGCCGAGCAGGCGTACCGGCAGCGCCTTGCGCGCGTGCGCCTCGTCGAGCAGGCGCAGCCAGGTGGCCTCGTCGGGCGCGCTGGCGACGCACTCGGCGGTGGTGCGGCTGAAATCGGAGAAGCGCACCTTGACGAAGGCCTTGTGCACCGGCGGGCGGTCGCGCGCGCGCTCGAAGCGACGGTGGAAGTCCTCCAGCAGCGCGAGCAGGCCGGCGCGGCAGGCGGCGAGGTCGTGCAGGTCGGGGGTGTAGGTGGTCTCCACCGACAGCGACTTGCGCACGCGGTCGGGCTGCACCGCGCGCTCGTCGACGCCGCGGCACAGGTGGTGCAGGCTGGCGCCGAAGCTGCCGAACTCGCGGGTGAGCTCGGCCACGCTCCAGGCGCGCAGGTCGGCGCAGGTGTTCACACCGAGACGGTTGAGCTTCGCCGCGGTGACCTTGCCGACGCCGAAGATCTTCTTCACCGGCAGCGCGGCGACGAAGGCGTCGACGTCCTGCGGGCGCACCACGAACTGGCCGTCGGGCTTGTTCCAGTCGCTCGCCACCTTGGCGATGAACTTGTTGGGCGCGATGCCGGCCGAGGCGGTGATGCCGACCTCGGCGCGGATGCGCGCGCGGATCTCCTGCGCCATCAGCGAGGCCGAGCCGCGGCAGCGCTCGACCCCGGTCACGTCGAGGTAGGCTTCGTCGAGCGAGAGCGGCTCCACCAGCGCCGTATAGTCGTGGTAGATCGCCAGGATGCGGCGCGAGGCCTCGCGGTAGCGCTCGAAGTCGGGCGCCAGCAGGACAAGTTGTGGGCACAGCTGCAGCGCGCGCGCGGTAGGCATCGCCGAATGCACGCCGAAGGCGCGCGCCTCGTAGTTGCAGGTGGCGATCACCCCGCGCGTCTCGGCGCGCCCGCCCACCGCGACCGGCCTGCCGCGCAGGGTCGGGTCGTCGCGCATCTCGACCGACGCGTAGAAGCAGTCGCAATCGCAGTGGATGATCTTGCGCATGCGCTCGCGCGCGGGAGGTGTCGGCGGTGAGGCGTGAGGGGCGAACGGGCCTGCCGCGGGCAGGCCGGGTGGAGTGGCGTCGGCGCTCAGAACTCGGCGGCGCGCTTGACGCGGCGCTGGCGCACGCCCTCGGCGAGGATGTCGAGCACGTCGATGCTGTCTTCCCAGCCGATGCAGGCGTCGGTGACGCTCTTGCCGTACTCGAGGTCCTTGCCCGGGACGAGGTCCTGGCGGCCTTCCTTGAGGTGGGACTCGACCATCACGCCCATGATGCGGTCGTCGCCCGCGGCGAGCTGGGCGGCGACGTTCTTCGCCACCTCGATCTGCAGGCGGTGCTGCTTGCGGCTGTTGCCGTGGGAGAAGTCGACCATGACCTTGTTGCACACCCCGGCCGCGGCGAGCTCGCCGCTGGCGGCCTCGACGCCGTCGGCGTCGAAGTTGGGCTCCTTGCCGCCGCGCAGGATGGCGTGGCAGTCCTCGTTGCCGCGGGTCGAGACGATGGCCGAATGCCCGGCCTTGGTCACCGACAGGAAGTGGTGCGGCGCCTGCGCGGCCTTGATCGCGTCGGCGGCGATGCGCAGGTTGCCGTCGGTGCCGTTCTTGAAGCCCACCGGGCAGGACAGGCCGGAGGCGAGCTCGCGGTGCACCTGGCTCTCGGTGGTGCGCGCGCCGATCGCGCCCCAGGCGATCAGGTCGGCGATGTACTGCGGGGTGATCATGTCGAGGAACTCGGTGCCCGCCGGCAGGCCGATCTCGTTGACCTCCCACAGCAGCTTGCGCGCCAGGCGCACGCCGTCGTTGATACGGAAGCTGTTGTCCAGCCCGGGATCGTTGATCAGGCCCTTCCAGCCCACGGTGGTGCGCGGCTTCTCGAAATAGACGCGCATCACGATCAGCAGGTCGTCCTTGACGCGATCGGCCTCGGCCTTGAGCTTGTGCGCATACTCCATCGCCGCCTTGGCGTCGTGGATCGAGCACGGCCCGATCACCACCAGCAGGCGATCGTCGGCGCCGTACAGGATGCGGTGGATCGCCTGGCGAGCCTCGTAGGCGACCTCGGCCGCCTTGGGCGTGGCAGGGTATTCGCGCAGCACGTGGGCGGGCGGCACGAGCTCCTTGATCTCCTGGATGCGGACGTCGTCGATATGCAGTTTGATGGAGGCGGACATGCGAGGCTCTTTCTCGGATCTTTGCTGGGGTGCCTGATTCTAGCGGAAAGGCGACCATGGCTGGACGCAATGCAGACTATAAGCCCGATGGGATGAACCGATCGGCGGCGCGCGCGTCTGTTCGTACACTGACGCGTTCGCGCCGCCACGAGCGGCGCCCCGGAGGCGCGCCCCGCCCACCGCAGCGCCCATCGAACCCCCCGTTCCAAGAGAGCCCGCAATCATGCTGATCCACAAGCCCGCCGACGTCCTGCCCTCCGAGATCACCCCGCGCAGCCTGTTCGAGCGCCGCCGCGACTTCCTCGCGCGCAGCGGCGCCGGGCTGGTGGCGGGCGCAGCGCTTTGGCACGGCCTGCCCGGCGCCGCGCGCGCATCGACCCGGCTGCAGAGCGTGCCCTCTGCGCTGAGCACCACCGAGCCGCTCACCGAACGCGACGCCGTCACCACCTACAACAACTTCTACGAGTTCGGCACCGACAAGGCCGACCCGGCGCGCAACGCCCACAAGATGGCGGTGCGCCCGTGGACGGTGAATGTGGAAGGCCTGGTCGGCAAGCCGCGTCGCTTCGACATCGACGAGCTGCTGCGCCTGGCGCCGCTGGAGGAGCGCATCTACCGCCTGCGCTGCGTGGAGGCCTGGTCGATGGTGGTGCCCTGGGTGGGCTTTCCGCTCGCCGCGCTGCTCAAGGAGGTCGAGCCCCTTGGCAGCGCGAAGTACGTCGAGTTCGTCACCCACTACGACCCGAAGATCATGATCCGCGACGTGATCGACTGGCCCTACACCGAGGGCCTGCGCCTGGACGAGGCGATGCACCCGCTGACCCTGCTCGCGGTGGGCGTCTATGGCGAGGTGCTGCCCAACCAGAACGGCGCGCCGCTGCGCCTGGTCGTGCCGTGGAAATACGGCTTCAAGAGCGCCAAGTCGATCGTCACCATCCGCCTGACCGAGAAGGAGCCCGCGACGGCGTGGAACAAGTTCGCGCCGCAGGAGTATGGTTTCTACTCCAACGTGAACCCGCAGGTGCGCCACCCGCGCTGGACCCAGGCCACCGAGCGCCGCATCGGCGAGCTGCGCAAGCGCCCGACGCAGATGTTCAACGGTTACGCCGATCAGGTCGCGAGCCTCTACCAGGGCATGGACCTGAAGAAGTTCTATTGAGCAGCGCAGCCCCTCCCCAGCGTAGCGTCCCTTCCAGACGATGAACCTCTCCCTGAAAGCCCCCTCCGCGGGCACGATCGCCGCCGTCAAGGCCGTCGTGTTCGTCCTCTGCCTGCTGCCTGCGCTCGAGCTCGCGCTCGGCTGGCAGGCGAACACGCTCGGCGCCAACCCGATCGAGACGATCACCCGTGCGAGCGGCGAGTGGGCGCTGCGCCTGCTGCTGATCACCCTCGCGGTGACGCCGCTGCGCCGCTTCAGCGGCCTACACTGGCTGCTGCGCCTGCGCCGCATGCTCGGGCTGTTCGCGTTCGCCTATGCGTTTGGGCATTTCACCATCTACCTTTGGCTGGACCAGTTCTTCGACTGGAACGCGATCGCGCTCGACATCCTCGACCGCCCCTTCATCACGGTGGGCTTCGCCGCCTTCGTGCTGCTGATCCCGCTCGCCGCGACCTCGAACAGCTTCGCCATCCGTCGCCTCGGCGGGCGCAGGTGGCAGGCGCTGCACCGCTCGGTGTATGCGATCGCGATCTTCGCGGTGCTGCACTTCTGGTGGCTGGTGAAGGCGGACATCGGCAGGCCGCTGCTGTACGCGAGCATCCTCGCCGTGCTGCTCGGCCTGCGCGGCTGGTGGCGCGAGCTCGAGCGCCGCCGCCAGCTCTCGGTGCCGCCGCCGGCGAAGCATCTCGAGAAGAAGGTGATCCGGCTGGTGCCACGGCAGTAGGCTCTTCCCGACGCGGTGTTCGCGGCTGCCGCCGCTCCTGCAAAGGCACGGAGCCGCGGTGGTTTCTGTAGGAGCGCCGGCAGGCGCGAAGGCGGCGATGTGAGCCCGCACGCGCGTCGTTCGATCGACCGCCCATTCGCGGCTGCCGCCGCTCCTACAACGGGGACGCTCGGAGCACGCCGCTTATGTAGGAGCGCCGGCAGGCGCGAAGGCGGCGACGTGAGCCCGCACCCGCGGCGTTCGATCGACCGCCCATTCGCGGCTGCCGCCGCTCCTGCAAAGGACGGAACCGCGGTGGTTTCTGTAGGAGCGCCGGCAGGCGCGAACCAGCCCTCGGGCCTTCCCCGAACGCATCCAGGCCCCATCGAAACAGCGCGACGGCGAGCCGAGCGCGTCCAAAGCTCAGTGCTTCTCGACGCCCAGGCGCCACAGCGAGGTCGTCTCCGCGGCACGCGCCACATGCAGCGGGTCGTCCGCGTCGGCCACCTTGCCGTGGCGTGGGCGGATGTCCTCGCGACCGAGCACGCGCAGGCCCGCGGCCTCGATCCAGCCGAGCAGGTGGGCGCGCGTGCGCAGGCCGAGGCGCTCGGCGAGGTCGGACAGGATCAGCCAGCCTTCGCCGCCCTCCTCCAGGTGTTCCGCCAGGCCGGAGAGGAAGCAGCGCAGCATGCGGCTGTCGGGGTCATAGACCGCCTGCTCGATCGCGGAGCTCGGCTTGGCGGGCACCCAGGGCGGGTTGCACACCACCAGCGGCGCCCGGCCGGGCGGGAAGAGGTCGGCCTGGAGCAACTCGACACGGCCGGCGGGAAGCTCATGGGCACGCGCGGTCGCACCCGAGTTCGCGCGTGTGGTCGCACGAAGGGCGCCACCCGGGCCCGCGGCCTCGGCCAGCAGCCCGAGGCGGGCGAGGTTGTCCTGCGCGCAGCCCAGCGCACGCGGCGACAGGTCGGTGGCCAGCACGCGCGCCACCCCGCGGCGCGCGAGCAGGGCGGCGATGACGCCGGTGCCGGTGCCGATGTCGAAGGCGAGCGTGCGCGCGGGCAGCGGCACGCGCGCGACCAGGTCGAGATACTCGCCGCGGATCGGCGAATACACGCCGTACCACGGATGGATGCGCTCGCCGAGCACCGGGATGGCGACGCCCTTGCGCCGCCACTCGTGCGCGCCGATGAGGCCGAGCAGCTCGCGCAGCGACATCACGAAGGGGGCGTCGGCCAGATCCGCGTCCGGCGTGGCGGCGACCGCCTCGGCGAGCACTTCGGCCACCGCGGGGGCGCGGCGCAGCGGGATCTGCGCGCCGGCCTCGAAGGGGATCAGCAGCATGCCCAGCGTGCGCGCGCGCTGCGCCTGCGCCATGCGGTGGAGGTGGAAGGCTTCGGCGGGGGTGGCCGGCGGCCTCGCCGCCTTGCCCGGCTTGCGCGCGCGGCCGTCGGCGCGCCGCGCCATCGCCTG
>NZ_AMXF01000249.1 GCF_000310225.1 Thauera phenylacetica B4P | reverse complement strand
GACGAGGCCGCCGAGCGCGGCTGGCCGGCGCTGCACGCCGAGCTCGCCCGCCTCGACCCCGAGGCCGCCGCCCGCCTCGAGCCGGGCGACGCCCAGCGCATCCAGCGCGCGCTCGAGATCGTGCGCCTCACCGGACGTCCGCTCGCCGAGAGCTACGCCCGCAAGGAAGACGACTCCCTGCCCTGCCGCCTGCTGCCGATCGCGCTCGCGCCCTCGGACCGTAGCGCGCTGCACGCGCGCATCGAGGAACGCTTCGACACCATGCTGCACGCCGGGCTGGTCGACGAGGTCCGCCAGCTGCGCGCACGCTACCGGCTCGACCCGTCCATGCCCTCGATGCGCTGCGTCGGCTACCGCCAGGTGTGGGAATACCTCGACGGCGGCACCGGCTACGACGAGCTGCGCTTCAAGGGCATCGCCGCCACCCGCCAGCTCGCCAAGCGCCAGCTCACGTGGCAGCGCCAGTTCCGCGAGACCTGGCCCGGCTTCGTCGAGCTCGACTGCCTGCGCCCCGACCTCCCCGAGGCCGTGCTGCACACCGCCCTGCGGCTGCTGCACGACCTCCCCCTGCACCCCGCCTGAACGGAACCCCACTCCATGGATGAACAGATCATCGCCGACGTCGAGCAGTGGCTCGACGAGGTCGTCATCGGCCTCGACCTCTGCCCCTTCGCGGCCCGCCCGCGGCGCGAGAAGCGCGTGCGCATCGCGGTCAGCCACGCCACCACCGCAGAGGCCCTGCTCGACGACCTGCAGGCCGAGCTCGAGCGCCTGTCCGACACACCCGTGGCGGAGCTCGAGACCACCCTGCTGGCGATCCCCGACATGCTCGAGGACTTCGCCGACTACAACGACTTCCTCGACGCGGTGGACCTGTGGGTCGAGCAGTTCGGCTGGGAGGGCGAGCTGCAGGTGGCGAGCTTCCACCCGCAGTACCAGTTCGCCGACACCGAGGCCGACGACCCGGGCAACCTCACCAACCGCTCGCCCTGGCCGCTGCTGCACATCATCCGCGAGGAGAGCCTGGAGAAGGCGATCGAGCATTACCCCGACGTCGACCGCATCCCCGAGCGCAACATCGCGCGCATGCAGGCGCTCACCGCCGCAGAGCGCGCGAAGCTCTTCCCCCACCTCTTCGGTTGAGTCGAGCGCGGCCGGTCGATCAGTTCCGCTGCTGTCGAAAACAGCAGGATGAATGCCATTCGCAAGCAGCCCGGAGCGGGTCGCGAGACCGGGGTTTACGCCTCCCGCCACGCTGGCCGCGCACCAAAAGCGGGAGTAGACTGGCAACAAACGTGAAATCCTTACTTTGCCTCGACTCGTAGCCCTTGCAACCCCGAACCCAGGAGATCCTCCCATGTTCCCCGAATATCGCGACCTGATCACCCGTCTCAAGCACAACGATCGCCACTTCACCCAGCTCTTCGAGAGGCACAACGAGCTCGACCAGAAGATCCACAACATCGAGACCCACGTCGTCCCCGGCACCAACCTCGAGGTCGAGGTCATGAAGAAGGAAAAGCTGGCGATCAAGGACCAGATCTACGCGTACCTGAAAAAGGTCGAAACCGAAAGCTGATCGCCCACGTCACGATGAGCGACCCCGCCTGCGCGGCCCGCGCGGCGGGGTTTTTCGTTTTCAGGCGGCGCTGCCTTGTGCGACCGCGGCCTGCGCCTCGCGCTCGCGCCGCGCCAGCAGCGTGTACACCGTCGGCACCACGAAGAGCGTGAAGAAGGTGCCGATCGTCAGCCCGCCCACGATCACCCAGCCGATCTGCTGGCGGCTCTCCGCCCCGGCGCCGCTCGCCAGCGCGAGCGGCAAGGACCCGAGCACCATCGCACCGGTCGTCATCAGGATCGGCCGCAGGCGCAGCACCGCCGCCTCCGTCACCGCCTCGCCCAGCGCCCGCCCCTGCTCGCGCAACTGGTTGGCGAACTCCACGATCAGGATGCCGTGCTTGGTGATCAGCCCGACCAGGGTGACCAGGCCGATCTGGCTATACACGTTGAGCGTGCCGCCGGTGAGCCACAGCGCACCGAGCGCCCCGGTCATCGACAGCGGCACCGTGAGCATGATGATGAAGGGGTCGCGGAAGCTCTCGAACTGCGCCGCCAGCACCAGGTAGATGAAGGCGAGCGCGAGCAGGAAGACGAGCGCGAGGCTCTCCGAGCTGGTCTTGAACTCGCGCGACTGGCCGTCGTAGTCGGTGCCGTAGCCCGGCGGCAGGATGCGGCCGGCGGTGTCCTCCATCCACTGCAGCGCCTCGCCGAGCGCGTAGCCCGGCGCCAGGTTGGCGGTGATCGTCACCGAGCGGCGCTGGCCGAAGTGGTTGAGCTCGCGCGGCGCCACGCGCTCGTCCACCTGCACCACGCTGGTCAGCGGCACCATGCGGCCGTCGCGCGCGCGCACGTAGATGTCGCGGATGTCGCGCGGGTCGCGGCGCTCGTCGGCGGCGACCTGCACGATCACGTCGTACTGCTCGGCGTCCTGCTTGTAGCGCGTGACCTGGCGGCCGCCGAGCATGCTCTCCAGCGTGCGCCCGATCACCTCCACCGCCACGCCCAGGTCTGCGGCGCGGTCGCGGTCGACCTGCACCGCGAGCTCGGGCATCGTCAGCTTCAGGTCGGTGTCGGGCGACACCAGGCCGGGGTTCTGCCGCATCTCGTCGAGGAAGGCCTCGGCCACGCGCGAGAGCTCGTCGTAGCTCTCCGAGGTCGACACCACGAAGCTCAGCGGCCGCGAGCGCACACTCTGGCCGAGCGAGGCGGGCAGGATGGGGAAGGCGTTCACCCCCGGCACCGCGCGCAGCTTCGGCTGCAGTTCGGCGGAGATCTCGCCCGCCTTGCGGCTGCGCTCGGCCCAGTCGGTGAAGCCGACGAAGGAGATGCCCTGCGACACCGTCGGGTTGCCGGCGATCACCATGTAGCGGTCGACCTCGGGCAGGCCGGCGTAGATGCGCTCGATCTCCTCAGCGTAGCGCGCCATGTAGTCGAGCGTGGCGCCCTCGGGGCCGGAGAACATGCCGATCACGCGACCGCGGTCCTCGAGCGGCGCGAGCTCGTTCTTCAGCTGCCCCATCAGCCACACCGAGCTCCCCGCGACCCCCACGAACACCAGCATCACCAGCCAGCGCGCGCTCAGCGCGAGCCCGAGCACGCCGCGGTAGCCTGCGGTGAGCCAGGACAGGAAGCGCTCGATACCGTTGTAGAGCGGGCCGTGGCGGGGCTCGTGGCGCAGCAGCTTCGCGCACATCATCGGCGACAGCGTCAGCGCGACGAAGCCGGACACGATCACCGCGCCGGCCAGCGTGAGCGCGAACTCGGTGAACAGCTTGCCGGTGCGCCCACTCATGAAGGCCACCGGCGCATACACCGCGGCCAGCGTGACCGTCATCGCCACCACCGCGAAGCCGATCTCCTTCGCGCCCTTGAACGCGGCGGCGACCGGCTCCATGCCCTCCTCGATGTGGCGATAGATGTTCTCCAGCACCACGATCGCGTCGTCCACCACGAGGCCGATCGCCAGCACCAGCGCGAGCAGCGTGAGCGTGTTGATCGAGAAGCCGAACACCAGCATCAGCGTGAACGCACCCACCAGCGACACCGGGATGGTCACCAGCGGCACCAGCATCGCGCGCCAGTTGCGCAGGAAGAACAGGCACACCGCGGCCACCAGCAGCACCGCCTCCCAGATGGTGGTGAACACCGCCTCGATCGAGCGCTCGATGAACACCGTGGTGTCGTTGGCGATCATCATCGACATGCCCTCGGGCAGCTCGGCCTGCAGGCGCGGCAGCATCTCGTCGAGGCCGCGCTTGAGATCGAGCGGGTTCGCCACCGACTGCTTGATGAGGCCGATCGAGATCGCCGGCCGACCCATGAAGCGCACCGCGGTGCGCTCGCTCTCGGGCGCCACCTCGACGCGGCCGACGTCGCGGATGCGCACCGGGTAGGCGTCGGCGGTGTCGCCCTGGCGCAGCACGACGGCCTCGAACTGCGCCGGCTCGACGAGGTCGGTCTGCGCCACCACCGCGAACTCGCGCTCGCGGCTCTCGATGCGGCCGGCTGGCAGCTCCACGTTCTGGCGCCGGATGGCGTCCTCGACGTCCTGCACCGTCAGCCCGAACGCGGCGAGGCGGTCGCGGTCCAGCCACACCCGCATGGCCTGGCGGCGCTCGCCGAACAGGCGCGCGTCGGCCGCGCCGGGCAGCGTCTGCAGGCGCGGCTTGATGATGCGGTTGGCGAAGTCGCTGATCTCCATCGGCGAATGCCGGTCGGACGAGAACGCCACCCAGATGATCGGGCTGGCGTCGGCCTCGACCTTGGCGATCACCGGCTCGTCGATGTCGTCGGGCAGGCGCTGGCGCACGCGCGAGACGCGGTCGCGCACGTCGGCCGCGGCCGAATCGGCGTCGCGCTCGACGCGGAAGCGCACGGTGATCTGGCTGCGCTCCTGGCGGCTGATCGAGGACAGCACATCCACGCCCTCGATGCCGGCGAGCGAATCCTCCAGCGGCTTGGTCACCTGCGACTCGACGATCTCGGCGCTGGCGCCGCGGTAGCGCGTGTCCACCGTGACCACCGGCTCGTCGATGTTGGGATATTCGCGCACGGTGAGCCGCGAGTACGACATCAGGCCCACCAGCAGCACGAGCAGCGACAGCACGGTGGCGAACACCGGGCGGCGGATGCAGAGCTCGGAGAGGACCATCGCTCAGTCCGCCCGCGCCACGCCGGCGGGCGCACCCGCCACCTTCACCGCCGCGCCGTCGCGCAGCTTGAGCTGGCCGGCGGTCACCACCACCTCGCCCGCCCGCACGCCCTCGATCACCTCGACCATCGCGTCGCGCCGCGTGCCGGTGCGCACCTCGACCCGCTGCGCCTTGCCCTCGGCGACCCGGTACACGAACTGGGTGTTGCCCGGCGCCGGCACCAGCGCGGTCTCGGGCACCACCACCACGTCGGCGCGCTCGGCGAGGATCAGGCGCACGCGCACGAACACCCCCGGACGCAGGCGCAGCTCGGGGTTGGCCAGGCTCGCGCGCAGCCGGACCGCGCGGCCCTGCGCATCGACCAGCGGATCGATCGCCTCGACCGTGGCGGCGAAGCGCTCGCCCGCGAGCACGTCGCTCGCGATCTCCACCGTCTGCCCGGGGCGCACGCGGTCGAGGTAGAGCTCGGGCAGGCGGAAGTCCACCTTCAGCGTGGCGATGTCCTCGAGGTTGATCATGGCCTCGCCGTCCTTGACGAAGTCGCCCGGGCTCACGCTGCGGATGCCGACCACGCCGCCAAACGGCGCGCGGATCTGCATGCGCGCGAGCCTGGCCTGCGCGAGCGCCACCCCGGCGCGCGCCACCTCGAGCTGCGAGCGCGCGTTGTCCAGGCTGCTGCGGCTCACGAAGCTGCGCGAGAACAGGTCCTGGCTGCGGCGGAAGTTCGACTCGGCCAGGGTCAGGCTGGCACGCGCCTGCTGCAGCTCGGCGCGCTGCACCGCGGCGTCGAACTCGATCAGCACCTCGCCGCGCCGCACCGCCTCGCCATCGCGGAAGCGGATCGCCTCGATCCGCCCCGACACCTCGGGGCGCAGCACCACCGACTCGTTCGACACCAGCGAGCCTACCGCGCTCACGTCGTCGGCCACCGCGCGCACGTCCACGGTGTGCGTCTCCACCACCACCGGCGCACCCGGCGCCGCGCCCGCGCCGCCCGCCACCGCCTTCGCACCCGCCGCCACCGCCGCAGGCGGACCGCCTTGCGCGCCTG
>NZ_AMXF01000248.1 GCF_000310225.1 Thauera phenylacetica B4P | reverse complement strand
CGCCCGCGCCGCCCTCCTCACCCGTGGCGGGCGTCGCGGGCGACTGGCCGCGATGGATCGCGTCGCCGAGCTCGACGAGGTTGCCCTGCCACAGCTCCGGCCCAAGGCCCACCGAAGCGAAGAGCTTGGCGTGCGCCGCGAAGAGCTCGACCACTGCCTCGTCGCGGCGCAGCTTGGTCGCCAGGTTCTCGAGCAGGCGCTCGGTGTATTGCATGTCGGTCGCCTGGCCGGCGGTGCGCAGCACGTCGGTCATGCCCTCGATGTCCTGGGTGATCTTGTAGCTGTCGTCCATCAGCAGGAAACGGTCGGCCTTGATCGCGTAGTCGAGCAGGCCGAGGTGCACCTGCGTGATGACCGAGGCGGTGACCAGCACCCGATCGACCTCGCCGCGCTGTTCGGCGAGCTCGCGTGCCTGGAGGCGCTGGAACTTGGCCGGCAGCGCGAACAGGTTCCAGCTCAGCTCGGCACCCACCGCGTTCCAGGTGTTGGTGCGCAGCAACGCGCTGTCGTCGTAGTGCCGTCCGGCGAACAGGCTCACGCCCGGGAACAGGCTCAGCATGGCGCTGCGCGTGTCCTCCTGCAGCAGCATGGCCTGCAGGTCGTTCTCGAACAGCACCGGGTGATTGCGCAGCGCCGCGAACTCCAGCTTCTTGATGTCGAGATCGGCCGGGCGCGGGAGCGCGGCGATCACGGCGCGCAGGTCGGGACGCTGCAGGCGGATCTCGGTCGCCTGCTTGAGCCCCATCAGCTGCACGAGCTCCAGGCGCGCGGTCGACAGGTTGCCGTGCAGCTTCTGGATGGCGATCGACAGCTCGATGAGCTTGAGCTGGGCCTCCTTGCCGGCGAGCAGGCTCACGCTGCGGTCGCGCATCGACGCGGTCAGGCGCTCGTACTGGCGCTCCATCTGGCGCTTGACGTTGTAGCTGTACTCGAGCGCGTCCTCGGCCGCCGCGGCACGCCAGTAGGCGGTGATGACGTCGAGCGCGATGCGCTGGCGGATCTTCTCGCGGCGATACTCGAGCTGCGCCTGCTGCATCTCGCGCTGCTCGCTGCGGATCGCGGCGGTCATGAAGTCGAGCACGTTCCAGGTGAGCGTGAGATCGGCGGTGCGACTGTGGCGCGGCTCGCTGACCGAGCTCGCCCCCGACGGCCGCCCGTCCGGGCCCAGCACCGCCTTGACCTCGGGTTCGCTGCGCCGCGTCGAGGCAGCCTCGGCGTCGAGCCGCGGCAGCATGTCGAGGCGGGCGGCGACGCGCTCGCGCGAGGCGATCTCGAGCTCGTACTGCGCGACCTTGAGCTCGAGGTTGTTGCGCAAGGCGATCTCGAGCACCTCCTGGAAGGCGAGCGGGCGATCGGGCAGCACCTCTGCCGTGGTCTTGTCGAGGGCCTGCAGGTCCTTGCCGAGGTTCGCCTCGCGCTCGGCCTTGCGATCGAAGCTGGCGGTGGTGCAGCCGCCCAGAACCAGGAGGCCGGCCAGCGCCATGCAGAGGACGGAGAGACGGACACGCGGAGCGGGCATGGGGGCACCTCGGGCAAAAAGAATGATTACCTAAAACTCTCACCCCGAATATCATCCTTTATGCGCCATCCTTCCACTCTCGTTTCTCTCTTCTCTCACCTTTCGGGATGAATTCCCTTCCCGTGCTCCGAGCGGAACCGCTGCATCCACGGGCCTTCGCGCGGTCTTTGCCCGAACGCGGCGCGGCACCCGTAGACGGCGCTCATAAAAAACCGCACACCCGGCATCACGGAATCCTTACTATGATGTATGCTTGACGCACGACGGGTACTTTACCTATCGTGCAGGAGGCTACGCCGGCGCGGACAGGTCTGCGGAGCCGCCGGCCGCGCCCGCGCAGCATCGACGGACGCCCGCAAGCCCACAACCTTGAATCGACTGAACGACACCATGGGCTCGATCTCGAAACCACATATCGGCCTCGTCGAGGACAATGACGACCTGCGCGAGGATCTCGAATTCCTGCTGCGCGCGAACGGCTACCCCGTGTGGAGCGCGGCGCGCGGCGAGAGCTTCAACCGCCAGCTGAGCGTGGCGCGCACGGACGTGGCGCTGATCGACCTCTCGCTCCCAGACTGCGACGGACTGGAGCTGATCCACCTCCTGCGCGACGACCCGGCACGCGGCGTGATCGTGTTGACCGCCCGCAGCGCTCTCGACACCAAGCTGCAGGCGATGCGCCTCGGCGCAGATCATTACCTTACAAAACCGGTGGATCTGCGCGAGCTGCAGGTCACCATCGACGCGACCTGGCGCCGCGTGTGTGCCGCCACCGAGCATCCGGCGCAGCGGGCGGCCAACGATGCGCCGGCACCCAACTGGCTCTTCGACCCGTTCGAGCAGACCCTGAGCGAACCCGGCCGCGGAACGCTGGAGCTGTCCGGCACCGAGAGCATCCTGCTGGCGATGCTGACCTCGCACCCGGGCGAGCTGATGAGCAAGGAACGGGTACTGGAGACCGTCTATCCGGGCGACCCGAGCCGCGAGTTCCACCGCATCGAGGTCGTGCTCAACCGGCTGCGCCAGAAGGCGCGCCGGCAGTGCATCGCGCTGCCGATCCGGTCGGTGTTCGGCAAGGGGCTGGTGTTCACCGAGCCATGTCGCCAGCTCGAAGCCCGCCGCCAGATCCGCTCGAGCGCCTTCGCGCGGGCCTGAGGCCCACCCTCGTCACGCCGCTCAGATGCGCAGGTTGGCGTCGACCCGGATCCCGGCGCCCTCGGCGAGGCGGCGCACGATGTGCTCGGCCCGGCGCTGGCGCACGTAGATCATCGTGCGCCGGGTACGTTCGAGGCGCAGCAGGCGGCGTCGCCAGGGATCGTAGTCGGCCGGAACGAAGCCGTGGCGCTCGAGCACGGCGCGCACCAGCTCCGGCTGCTCGTCCTCCAGCGCGCGCTCGGGGTCGGCGCCGACGATCACGGCGCACAGCGACGGGTCGCCGAGCGTGGCGTTCGCCCCGCGCAGCACCGCGAGCTCGTCGCCACCGACGTCGACCCGCGCCAGCACCGGATGCCCGGCCAGGCGGGCGTCATCGAGGCGCACCACCGCCGCGGACGCGCACTCGCGGGTGGCCACGCGCAAGGGCAGCGGCAGCCGGCGGGTAGAGCTCCAGAACGCCTCCAGCTCCCCCGGCACCTCGGCCACGGCGAGCTCGCGACAATCCACGCGGCCGCCCAGCCCGTTCAGCGCCACATTGCGCCGCAACAGGGCCGCCCGCCCGGGCTCCGGCTCGAAGGCGCTCACGCAGGCGTCGGCCGTCGCCGCCGCGAGCACGGCATAGCTGCCGATGCTCGCCCCCACGTCGACGAAATACTCGTCGCCGCGCAGGAAGTGGGCCACGAAGGCCATCGCCTCCGGATCCTTCAGGACGAGCAGGCTGAGCTCGCGCGTCTCCCGGCTCAAGGGCTCGGCAAGGAGCAGCGTCTCGTTGACGAAGGGGACCAACACCGGACCGCTGACCACGCTGGCGTGGAGCTTCCAGGAAAGGTATCGCGCGTACGCGCCGAGGCGGTCACTACGGGTGACGGGGTGCCGCCAGGCACGCATCAACATCGCGATCTCCGGGAAGGGGGAAGAGGTGCGAGACGTAAGGTAACATTTAACCCTTGATCGATCCACAAGACAATTTCATTACGCCTCTTCGAGCGCGTGCGACAACGCCTGCGCGCGCCGCACCGCGGCTTTCGCGCCTGCCGGCGCTCCTACACTAAACGGGAGCCGCGATGGTCCATGCCCGATTCGCGCCTGCCGGCGCTCCTACGTAACACCGGAGTCGTGATGGTTCATGTAGGAGCGCCGGCAGGCGCGAATCGGGCGGCTCCGCACGCACCCCCGTCACCGGGACTGCACCGCGCCGACTCCCCCAGCATGAAGTATATTTTGTGCTATCTTTACCTTACGGTATCGTTGCGTCCCGGGTACCGACGTACCCGTCGCCCCACCCCCTGTCCGCATGCGCGGAGCCGAGCGTCGCGACGACACCAACTCACGGAACCATGACCATGCAAGCGAAACGCGCAGAATTCGGCCTGGACAGCGACGCTCGCGTCGCCGCGGCAGCGATCGCTGCGGTGGAGCCGCGCGACGAGCGTCCCGCCCCGGCGGCCGCCAGCCTCGGCACCCTGCACGGCGCCGACCGGCCCGCCAAGCCGGCCCCGGCCCCTTCCCCGCCGACGCCCGCAAACGAGGCCCTGGCCTACGGCTGCCTCGTGGTCGGCAAGGACGTCCACGTCGCCGGCTCGCTCACCATTCCCGGCAGCGTGCGGGTGGAAGGCCGCATCGACGGCAAGATCGACGCCGGCGAGGTGGTCGTGCTGGGCGGCGGCACCATCATCGGCGAGATCTACTGCGCCCAGGCCACCCTGCACGGCACCGTCCGCGGCGAGATCCACTGCACCGAGCGCCTCACGATCACCGCCAACGCCGTCGTCGAGGGCGAGCTGCACTACTACCGCGACATCGCCGTCGCATCCGGCGCGCACAGCCTCAACTGCACGCTCACCTTCCGCGAGGACCCTGCCCCCCTGCACAACATGGCGCCGGCCCTCGACAAGCTCGCGCCGATCTTCGACAAGAGCCCGCCGGTCGACGGCACGGGCGAGCGCGATCTCGCGCGCGAGCTGCTGCCGAGCCAGAGCTCCCTGATGAGCCGGCTGTTCGGCTCCGGCAAGACCCACTGAACCCGCCCGCAGCACCCCCACGAGCCCGACCGCCCTCCAGCACGGATCGCGGCGGGCTCCTCCACACCAACCGCGACTCCACGCTCTTCGGGGATCGAACACCAATGACTCAATACCAGGACTGGGAGGCCGGCTCCCTGATCATCGGCGAAGGCGTCCGCCTGAACGGCAAGATCGAGGCGCCCGGCACCGTGCTCGTCAATGGCGCGATCGACGGCGACGTCACGGCCCAGGACATCCGCATCGGCGCCTCCGGCCGCGTCAACGGCAGCCTCTCGGCGCAGAACATCGAGCTCGCCGGCCACGCCGGCCAGTCGATCGCCGCGGTCAAGCACCTGGTGATCCGCGCCGGCGCCACCGTGAGCGGAAACATCAAGTACCAGACCATCGAGATCGAGAGCGGCGCGCGCATCGAGGGCAGCCTCGAGAGCAACGACCGCGTCGAGCGCCCCAAGGCCTCCAACCTCATGCGCGGCTAGCCGCCCCCCCCACCGATGAACACGCGCGTCGCCCTGTCCCTGCTGCTCGTCGCGGCCGCCGTCCAGGCCCAGACCCCCTCGGTCGGCTGGAGCAACAGCTATTCCTTCCCCGGTGTGAACCGCCGCAAGTTCAGCGGCCGCCCCCACGCCGACCTCGACATCCTGCCCGGCATGACCTCCACGGTCGAGATCAGGACCGGGTCGAACACCGTGCTGCAGTACCTGACCAAGCCGGTCACCAAGACCTTGTCGGAAGCGCTCGGCGAGCGCTGACCCGGACCGGCACCGCGGCAGGCGCGCCGCGAGGCGCAAAGGCATCGGCGCGCGTCCATTAAATGTAGGAGCGCCGGCAGGCGCGAAGACGGCACCTGGCGCGCTTCCGTCCAATGTAGGAGCGCCGGCAGGCGCGAAGGCGGCGGCGGGCTTCGTCACCCACGGTGGTTTGTGGACCGCCCGCTTCGCGCCTGCCGGCGCTCCTACACAAACCGGCGCGCCTCCGTTGAATGTAGGAGCGCCGGCAGGCGCGAAGGCGGCGGTGGGCTTCGTCACCCACGGTGGTCTGTGGACCGCCCGATTCGCGCCTGCCGGCGCTCCTACACAAACCGGCGCGCCTCTACTGGGTT
>NZ_AMXF01000247.1 GCF_000310225.1 Thauera phenylacetica B4P | reverse complement strand
AGGTCGCCTGCGGCCAGCCCGCGAGCGCGGCGAGCATCTGGCCGGTCTGGTTGGCGTCGTCGTCGATCGCCTGCTTGCCGCAGATCACCAGGTTCGGCTGTTCCTTGTCGCACACCGCCTTGAGCAGCTTGGCCACCGCCAGCGGCTGCAACTCGACGTCGGTCTCGACCAGGATGCCGCGGTCCGCGCCGATCGCCATCGCCGCGCGCAGGGTCTCCTGGCAGGCGCCCACGCCGCAGGACACCGCCACCACCTCGGTGGCCACGCCCGCTTCCTTCAGGCGCACCGCCTCCTCGACGGAGATCTCGTCGAAGGGGTTCATGCTCATCTTGACGTTGGCCAGGTCCACGCCGCTGCCGTCGGCCTTGACGCGAACCTTGACGTTGTAATCGACCACGCGCTTGACCGGTACGAGGATCTTCATGCTGTTCCCTTGTGTTCGTCTTGAGTGTTCTTGTGCCGCTTCAGACCACGCCGTCCGCGCGCAGGCGGGCGATCGCCGCGGCGTCGAGGCCGAGCGTGGCGGCGAGGATCTCGTCGGTATGCTCGCCCAGCATCGGCGGCGGCAGGCGGTAATCCACCGGCGTGGCCGACAGCTTCATCGGGCTGGCCACCAGCGGCACCTGGCCGGCGACCGGATGCGGCATCGTCACCTTCAGCCCGCGCGCCTGCACCTGCGGGTCGGCGAACACGTCGGCGAGGGTGTTGATCGGGCCGCAGGGCACGGCGAGCGCCTCGAGCGTCGCGATCCACTCCGCGGTGCTGCGCTCGACGGTGAGCTTCTTCAGCAGCGGGATCAGCGTCGTGCGATTGACGACGCGGGCGCGGTTGGTGGCGAAGCGTTCGTCGGTCGCGAGCTGCGGCGCGCCGGCGGCCGCGCAGAAGCGCGCGAACTGTCCGTCGTTGCCGATGGCGAGGATCATGTAGCCGTCGGCGGTGGGGAAGTCCTGGTAGGGCACGATGTTGGGATGGGCGTTGCCCAGCCGCTGCGGGCTCTGCCCGGTGGCGAGGTAGTTGCCCGCCTGGTTGGCGAGGCAGGCCACCTGCACGTCGAGCAGCGCCATATCGATGTACTGGCCCTCGCCGCTCTTGTCGCGCCAGGCCAGCGCGGCGAGCACCGCGTTGGTGGCGTACAGGCCGGTGAGGATGTCGGTGAGCGCCACGCCCACCTTCATGGGGCCGCCGCCCTCCTCGCCGTCGGGCCGGCCGGTGATGCTCATCAGCCCGCCCAGGCCCTGGATCAGGAAGTCGTAGCCGGCGCGCGGCGCATACGGCCCGTCCTGGCCGAAGCCGGTGATCGAGCAATACACCAGGCGCGGATTGACCGCCTTCAGGCTGTCGTAGTCGAGGCCGTACTGCGCGAGGCCGCCGACCTTGAAGTTCTCCAGCACCACGTCGGACTCGGCGGCGAGCCGGCGCACCAGCGCCTGGCCCTCGGCCTGGGTGATGTCGATGGTGATCGAGCGCTTGTTGCGGTTGGCGCACAGGTAGTACGCCGCCACATTGGTGTCGGCGCCCTGCTCGTCCTTGAGCCAGGGCGGCCCCCAGCCGCGGGTGTCGTCGCCGACGCCGGGGCGCTCGACCTTGATGACGTCCGCGCCGAGGTCGGCCAGCATCTGCCCGGCCCAGGGGCCGGCCAGGATGCGCGAGAGGTCGAGGACGCGGACGTGCGACAGGGCGCCGGGCATCGGGGCTCTCCGTGGGCTCAGTTGCTGAACGCGGCGATGCCGGTGATGGCGCGGCCGAGGATCAGTGCATGGACGTCGTGGGTGCCTTCGTAGGTGTTGACCACCTCGAGGTTCACCAGGTGGCGGGCCACCGGATACTCGTCCGAGATGCCGTTGCCGCCGAGCATGTCGCGCGCCATGCGGGCGATGTCGAGCGCCTTGCCGCAGGAGTTGCGCTTGATGATCGAGGTGATCTCGACCGGGGCGATGCCCTCGTCCTTCATGCGGCCCACGCGCAGCACCGCCTGCAGGCCGAGGGTGATCTCGGTGAGCATGTCGGCGAGCTTCTTCTGGATGAGCTGGTTGGCGGCGAGCGGGCGACCGAACTGGTTGCGGTCCATCGTGTACTGGCGGGCGGCCTCGTAGCAGGACTCGGCTGCGCCGAGCGCACCCCAGGCGATGCCGAAGCGCGCCGAGTTGAGGCAGGTGAAGGGGCCCTTGAGGCCGCGCACGGTCGGGAAGGCGTTCTCTTCCGGCACGAAGACCTCGTCCATGACGATCTCGCCGGTGATCGAGGCGCGCAGGCCGACCTTGCCGTGGATGGCGGGGGCGGACAGGCCCTTCCAGCCCTTCTCGAGGACGAAGCCGCGGATCTGGCCCTCGTCGTCCTTGGCCCACACCACGAAGACGTCGGCGATCGGGCTGTTGGTGATCCACATCTTGCTGCCCGACAGGCTGAAGCCGCCATCGACCTTGCGCGCGCGGGTGATCATCGAGCCCGGGTCGGAGCCGTGGTTCGGCTCGGTGAGGCCGAAGCAGCCGATCCACTCGCCGGTGGCGAGCTTGGGAAGGTATTTCTGCTTCTGCGCCTCGGTGCCGAACTCGTTGATCGGCACCATGACCAGCGAGCTCTGCACGCTCATCATCGAGCGGTAGCCGGAATCGACGCGCTCGACCTCGCGCGCGATCAGGCCGTAGCACACGTAGTTCAGGCCGGAGCCGCCGTACTCCTCGGGGATGGTGGCGCCGAGCAGGCCGAGCTCGCCCATCTCGCGGAAGATCGCGGCATCGGTCTTCTCGTGGCGGAAGGCCTCCTGCACGCGCGGCAGCAGCTTGTCCTGGCTGTAGGCACGCGCGGTGTCGCGCACCATGCGCTCGGTCTCGGTGAGCTGCAGGTCGAGCAGCAGGGGGTCGTCCCAGTTGAAGCTAGCCTTGTTCGAAGCCATGTCGTGTCTCCTCGTGCGATCGGTCGTGCAGGCGGCTGCCTGTGTGTGATTCGCATCCTATGAACTCCGGAAGCACAGCTCAAGCGATATTTCTGCAGTAATCTGTGCGCTTCCGGAACTCCGACAGGCAAGGCCGACCACCATGCGCAAGAAGATCCCCAGCACCGCCGCGCTGCTCGCCTTCGAGGCCGCCGCGCGCCACGAGAGCTTCACGCGCGCCGCCGAGGAACTCGCGCTCACGCAGAGCGCGATCTGCCGGCAGATCGGCGCGCTCGAGGACTTCCTCGGCGTGCCGCTGTTCCGCCGCACCCGGCGCGGCGTGCAGCTCACCGAGGCGGGGCTGAGCTACAGCCGCCAGATCGCCCCCCGGCTCGACGCGATCGAGCACGACACGCTCGCGGTGATGGCGCACCACGGCGCCGGCAGCGTGCTCGAGCTCGCGGTGGTGCCGACCTTCGCCACGCGCTGGCTGCTGCCGCGCCTGGCCGACTTCCAGTCGAAGAACGCGGACGTGGTGGTGAACATGCACACCCAGACGCGGCCCTTTCTCTTCGACCAGACCGAGTTCGACGCCGCGATCTACTTCGGCGACGCGGGCTGGCCGGGTACCGAGGCGCATTTCCTGATGCGCGAGTATCCGGTGCCGGTGTGCAGCCCGGCCCTGCGCGGGGTGCGCGAGCAGATGAGCCCGGACGAGGTCGCGGCGCTGCCGCTGCTGCAGCAGACCACCCGTCCCTACGCCTGGCGGCAGTGGTTCGCCTCGGCCGGCGTGCGCCCCGCGAACGACATGGGGGGCATGCGCCTGGAGCTGTTCTCGATGCTGGCCCAGGCAGCGATCGAGCGCCTCGGCGTGGCGCTGATCCCGCCCTTCCTGATCCAGCAGGAGCTCGCCGCCGGCAGCCTGATCAGTCCCTGCCTGCGCAGCTTCCCGAGCACGCGGGCGTACTACCTGCTCGTGCCGGAAGGAAAGGCCGAGCGGCCGGCGCTGACGAACTTCCGCGAGTGGCTGGTCGGCGAGGCACACGCTGCCGCGGTGCAGTGAGCGCCCTCAGGCGTTCACATACGCGCGGATGCCGGCGGCGATGAACTCGACTGCCAGCGCCGCCAGCACCAGACCCATCAGGCGGGTCATGATGTTGAGCCCGGTGCGCCCGGCCAGGCGGCTGATCGGCCCGGCGAGGCTGAAGGCGAACCACACCGCGACGCCCATGACCGCGCCGGCGCCGAGCAGCATCAGCACCGTGCTCGTACCCTGGTCGGCGTAGATGATCACCGTACTGACCGTGCCCGGCCCGGTCAGCAGCGGGATGGTCAGCGGCACCACCGCGATGTTGGCGCGCTCGGCGGCCTCGTCGGTTTCCTCGGGGGTGGTGCGGCTCGGCGCCGGCTGGGCGTTGAACATCGAGATCGCGACGATGAAGAGCAGCACGCCACCGCCGACCTGCAGCGAGGGCACGGTGATGCCGAAGCCCGCCAGCAGGTACTGGCCAGCGAGCGCGGTCACGGTGATGACGAGGACGGTCGCCAGCGCGGCGGTGCGCGCGGTGCGGCGGCGCTCGAGGGACGATTGCCCCTGGGTCAGGCCGATGAAGGCGGGGATCGCGCCGAACGGGTTGATGAGCGCCGCCAGCGTGATGAAGATCTTCGCGAATTCCATTCGATTTGCTCCTGCGGGCCGGGGGCCCCCCCGCCGTGATCCCGCGACACGCAGACTACGATGCCGGCGCGACCGTCGGCAAATCGACCTGGGCGCAAAAGCCATGGCGGCTTGACCGAATAAAAGATTCATTTAATATGTTTCTTTTAATCGCCCACCAGAGCCTCCGATGTTCTTCTCCGGACCGAGAGACAGGCTGCGCGCCAGCGAAGCCGAGAACCTGCTGCTCCAGCAGGCCAACGCCGCCCTGCAGGAACGCCTGCGCGAGCTAGAGGCGGAACAGCTCGAGCTGCGCGCGCAGACCGACGCCCTGCGCCGCGAGCGCACCGTGCTGGGCGGCGTGTTCGCCAGCCTGGGCAGCTTCGGCGACTCGCTCGGAGGCGTGCGCGAATCCTTCCTCGGCCTCGCCGCCACCCTCAACCAGGAAAAGGCTTCGGCGCTCGAAGCGGCGGCGCAGTCGGACACCAGCCGCGCCGCCTTCGAGCGCATCGCCGGCAATCTGCACGCCACCTTCGAGCGCATGGGCGCGGCGTCGGAGAACGTCGGCATCCTGAGCCGTCGGGCCGAGGAGATCGGCGGCATCGTCCGCCTGATCAAGGAGATCGCCGAACAGACCAACCTGCTCGCGCTCAACGCGGCGATCGAGGCTGCGCGCGCGGGCGACGCGGGGCGGGGTTTCGCCGTGGTGGCGGACGAGGTGCGCAAGCTTGCCGAGCGCACCGCGAAGGCCACCACCGAGATCGCCACCCTGGTCGAGAACATCCAGGACGAGACGCGCGTCGCCAGGGAGGTGATGGAGTTCAGCGCCGCCGACGCGGGGCGCCACGCCGCGGACAGCACGCAGGCCGTGACCAGCATGAAGCACTTGCTCGACCTGTCGCGCCGCATGGAACGGGCGGTTACCTCGTCCGCCCTGCTCGCCAACGTCGAGCTCGCCAATCTGGACGAACTGACGCTCAAGCTCGAGGTGTACAAGGTGTTCCTGGGCGTGTCGACGCTGCGGCCCGACGACCTGCCCGACGAGCGCCACTGCCGCCTCGGTCAGTGGTACTACGACGGCGAGGGACGCGAGCGCTTCGCCGGGCTGCCGGGCTACGGGGAGCTCGAGGACCCGCATCGTGCGGTGCACGCGCATGCGCGGCGCGCGGTGGAGTTGCACGCGCAGGGCAAGCTGGAGGCGGCGTTGAGCGAACTGCAGGCGATGGAAAGAGCCAACCTCACCGTGATGCGCGGCCTCGAGCGCATGCTGGGCAAGGCCGTCGGGCGCTGACCGCACGCGCCGCAAGGGGGCCGGGCGCCCCCGCGGTGCGGCGTGCCGCCCGCCTCAGGCGCAGGACGCGACCG
>NZ_AMXF01000246.1 GCF_000310225.1 Thauera phenylacetica B4P | reverse complement strand
GGTCGGCGCGCAGGTGGGCGCCGTCGGCGTAGCGCGCGGCGATGCGGTTGAAGCCGGCGCGCTCCATGGCCTTGAAGCGGCGGGCGTCGAAGCCGGGCTGGGCGGGGTCGGTGGGGCGGCTCATCGGGTGCGCTCCGTGTGCGGGTGGGTCAGGGGCGGGGGGCTGCGGGTCGGGCATCGCCGAGCCCCGCGTAGGCGATCACCTCGTCCAGGTAGTCGTTCCAGCGCGAGAAGCCATGGTCGCCGCCTTCGAGCACGGTCTGGCGTGCGCCGGCGTACTTCTCTACCGCGTGGCGGTAGTCGAGCACCTCGTCGCCGATCTCCACCATCAGCCAGAAGCGCCGCGGCCGGGTGATCGTCGGCACCTCGATCGCGCGCAGCTCGTCGATGTGGCCATGGGTGAATTCGAAGCGCTCGCCGGTGTAGAGGTTGTCCTGCGTGCCGACATAGGCCTCGAGCGACAGCGGCGCGACCACCGCCGGATTGACCAGCACCGCACGCAGGTCGTGGCGCTCGGCGAGCCAGGTGGCGTAGTAGCCGCCGAGCGAGCTGCCGACCACGGTGGGATCCAGCCCGGCGGCGCGCGCGCGCGCGATCTCGCCCTCGGCGAGCGCGATCGCGGCGCGCGGCGACACCGGCAGCTGCTCGCACCAGAAGCGCTCGGCGAGACCGCGCTCGAGCATGCGCGCCTTCAGGGCGCGCGCCTTGATCGAGGCGGGGGCGGAGCGGAAGCCGTGCAGGTAGATGATCATCGTGCGTGCTCGATCAGGGTTCGGACCATTCCACCCAGCCGAAGTACCAGGTCGCGAGCACGAAGATGCCGAACACGATGCGGTACCAGGCGAAGGCGATGAAGGTGTGGTTGGAGATGAACTTGATGAAGCTCTTCACCGCCCACATCGCGGCGACGAAGGAGGCGACGAAGCCGACCGCGAACACCGGCAGGTCTTCCACCCGCAGCAGCGCCCAGTTCTTGTACAGGTCGTAGGCGGTGGCGGCGAACATGGTCGGGATCGCCAGGAAGAAGGAGAACTCCGCCGCCGTCTTGCGCGACAGGCCGAAGATCACGCCGCCCATGATGGTCGCGCCCGAGCGCGAGGTGCCGGGGATCATCGCCAGCGCCTGGGCGAAGCCGACCTTCAGGGCGTCGGTCCAGCGCATGTCGTCCACGTCGTTGATGCGCGGGTGGTAGGCGCGCTTTTCCACGTACAGGATGATCAGGCCGCCGACCACGAGCGCGGTGGCCACCGTGATCGGGTTGAACAGCAGGCCCTTGATGGTGGAGTGGAACATCAGCCCGAGGATGGCTGCGGGCAGGAAGCCGATGAACAGCAGCCACACGAAGCGCTGCGCGCTCGGTTCGGTGGTGAGCCCGCTCGCGACCTTGATCAGGCGCTCGCGGTAGTCCCAGCACACGGCGAGGATGGCGGCGAGCTGGATGACGATCTTGAACACCTTGCTGGTGTCGTCGTTGTAGCCGAGCAGGTCGCCGATGATGATGAGGTGGCCGGTGGAGGACACCGGCAGGAATTCGGTCAGGCCTTCGACGATGCCGAGGACGAGCGCGACGAGGAGGAGGGAGAGGTCCATGCGGCCGGGTTCGGGGTGGAGAGAGGAGGCGGGATTATAGCGCTCGCAATGTTGCACCGCAGGGGCGATGCAGGATGGATGGCGGGGCGCGCTCCGTGCGGGGCCCGCGGCGCGTGCCTGCCGACGGCGTGCTCAGGCCGAGGTCAGTGCCTCGAGCCTGTCCAGGTACTGCAGCGCCTGGGTGCGATCCTCGCCGCACATCTCCGGGGACGGTTTCAGGCTGGCGCACACCGCCGGCCGGCGCGGGTCGCCGAAGAGCAGGCAGCGGTCCGCGGCGTCGAGGTGCACGCAGCGCACGCCCGCGGGCTTGCCGTCCGGCATGCCGGGGATGGGCGAGGAGATCGAGGGCGCGATGCAGCAGGCGGCGCAGCCGGGGCGGCAGTCCATGCCTCAGCTGGCGTGCGGCGCCGACCACCAGGCGAGGATGGCGTCGAGCGTGGGCTCGAGCAGCACGCCCTCGCCACCGGTGAACTCCTTCCACTCGGCGAGGAAGCGCTCGCCCACCGCGGTGAGCAGGGGCACGCCGGCGACGACGGTCTCGGCCATCTCGTCGCGCAGGCCGGAGCCGGCCACTTCCTGAGCACCGAACTTGTTGATGATGACCAGATCGACGCCGCGCGCGATCGCGCCGCGCACCGCCATCGAGCCGCGCGCGAGCGCGTCCGGGTCGACCCGGCAGGAGATCGAGCCGCGGCCGAGCTCCTGCGATAGCGGGATGCTCTCGCCGGTCTCGAGGTTCTCGAGCTGCATCGCGCAGGGGTCCTCGATGATCGTGGCGATGTCGTGCTGCAGCACGCCACCCAGGCGTACGCCGCGCTCGCCCAGTGCGCGCGCGGCGCGGGCGAGCAGGGCCTCGATGTTGTCGGTGGGCTTGTAGACGACGGCGGCGATGGCGTGTGCGGGCATGGTCGGGCTCGGCGGGCAGCTCTTCGTGGGTGGGCGCCATTGTCGCACTGCGGCGCCAACAAGGCGAAGATGCGGTAGATAATGCGCGGCCCGACGAAGCCGAAACGGATCCATGAGGGCTGAACACAAGGGCGAGCGCCGCCCGTCCGCGCTGCCGAACTTCAATGACTGCCTGAGCGTCGATCGCCCGCGCCTGCGCCGCATGGCGCGCGACCTCTTGCGCCCGCCGCGCGCCGACGAGCGTGCCACGGCGCAGCGCGTGCGCCTGCAGGAGGACTTCGACGCGCTCCTCGAGCGCTCGCGTGCCGCGCTGCTCGCCCGCCGCGCGGCGCTGCCGGTGCCCGACTTTCCGCCCGAACTGCCGGTGTCGGCGCGTCGCGACGAGATCGCCGAGGCCCTGGCAGCGCATCAGGTCATCATCGTGTGCGGCGAGACCGGCTCCGGCAAGACCACCCAGCTGCCCAAGATCGCGATGACGCTCGGTCGTGGCGTCGCCGGCCTGATCGGCCACACCCAGCCGCGCCGGCTCGCCGCGCGCGCCACCGCCAGCCGCATCGCGCAGGAGCTCAGGAGCCCGCTCGGCGAGGTCGTCGGCTACAAGATCCGCTTCACCGACAAGACCAGCGAGCGCAGCCACGTCAAGCTGATGACCGACGGCATCCTGCTCGCCGAGACCCAGACCGACCCGCTGCTCGCCGCCTACGACACGCTGATCATCGACGAGGCCCACGAGCGCAGCCTCAACATCGACTTCCTGCTCGGCTACCTGAGGACGCTGCTGCCGCGCCGGCCCGACCTGAAGGTGGTGGTCACCTCGGCGACGCTGGATGCCGAGCGTTTCGCGAAGCACTTCGCCGACGCCGCGGGCAAGCCGGCGCCGGTGATCGAGGTGTCCGGCCGCCTGTATCCGATCGAGATGCGCTACCGGCCGGTGGAGAGCGAGGACGTCGACCCGGCGGCCGCGGCGCGCGCGTCCGCCAAAGGTGGGAAGGAGGGCGACAAATCCAGGGCGGGTGGCAGAGACAAGAGCCGCGACCTCATGGACGCGCTGGTCGACGCGGTCGACGAGGCGCAGCGCTGCGGCCCGGGCGACGTGCTCGTCTTCCTGCCCGGCGAGCGCGAGATCCGCGAGGCCGCCGAGGCGCTGAGGAAGGCCCATCACCTCCCCGGCACCGAGATCCTGCCGCTGTTCGCGCGCCAGTCGGCGCAGGAGCAGGCGCGCGTGTTCTCGGCCTCGAACGGGCGCAGGGTGGTGCTGTCGACCAACGTCGCCGAGACCTCGCTGACCGTGCCGGGCATCCGCTACGTGGTCGACACCGGCCTGGCGCGCATCAAGCGCTACTCGCCGCGCACCAAGGTCGAGCAGCTGCAGGTCGAGAAGATCGCGCAGTCGGCCGCGCAGCAGCGTGCCGGCCGCTGCGGGCGGGTGATGGACGGGATCTGCATCCGGCTGTACGACGAGGACGACTTCAACCGTCGCCAGCCGCACACCGACCCGGAGATCCTGCGCTCCTCGCTCGCCGGCGTGATCCTGCGCATGAAGGCGCTGAAGCTGGGCGCGGTGGAGGATTTCCCCTTCATCGATGCGCCCGGTTCGCGCCTGATCGGCGACGGCTATGCGCTGCTGGCCGAGCTCGGCGCCGTCACCGACGACGATGAGCGCAAGCTGACGCCGACCGGCATTGAACTGGCGAAGCTGCCGCTCGACCCGCGCATCGGTCGCATGATCCTCGCCGCGCGCGACCGCGGCGCGCTCGCCGAACTGCTGGTGATCGCCGCCGCGCTGTCGGTGCAGGACCCGCGCGAGCGTCCGCAGGACAGCCTGGGCGCGGCCGACCAGGCGCACGCGAGGTTCCGCGGCGGCGAGCAGGACGAGAAGTCCGAGTTCCTGTGGTACTGGCACCTGTGGAAGGCCTGGGACGAGGTCCAGCGCCACGAGACCTCGAGCAAGCAGAAGGCCTGGTGCAAGAAGCACTTCCTCAACTACATGCGCATGCGCGAGTGGCGTGACGTGTTCGCCCAGCTCCACACCCTGTGCGCCGAGCACGGCTGGAAGGAGAACGCGCAGCCGGCGAACTACGAGGCGATCCACAAGGCGCTGCTCGCCGGCCTGCTCGGCAACATCGGCTGCAAGGCGGATGAAGGCGAGTCGGCGGGCAAGGGCCCGCAGGCCGGCTCCTACCTCGGCGCGCGCGGCATCCGCTTCTGGCCGCACCCCGGCTCGGCGCTGGCGAAGAAGGCCGGCAAGTGGATCATGGCCGCGGAGCAGGTCGAGACCTCGCGCCTGTTCGGGCGCTGCATCGCCCGCATCGAGCCGGAGTGGGTGGAGGAGGTCGGCGGCCACCTGATCAAGCGCCAGGTCTTCGAGCCGCACTGGTCGAAGTCCTCCGGTGCGGTGCGCGCCTGGGAGCGCGGCACGCTGTACGGCCTGGTGATCTACCCGCGCCGCGGCGTGGCCTACCGCGACATCGACCCCGCGCTGTGCCGCGAGCTCTTCATCCGCGAGGGCCTGGTGCAGGGCGAGATCGCCGAGGGGCCGGCGCGCGCGATGGCCTTCCTGGCGCACAACCAGCGCATGGTGGCGGAGATCGAGCGCCTCGAGCACAAGTCGCGCCGCCCCGACGTGCTGGTGGACGAGGCACTGATCGAGGCCTTCTACGACAGCAAGCTGCCCGAGGAGGTGTGCGATGTCGCCGGCCTGGAGGCCTGGCGCAAGCCGGCGGAGAAGGCCGAGCCGAAGCTGCTGCACCTGTCGCGCGAGCAGCTCATGCGCCACGAGGCCGAGGGCGTCACCACCGACCGCTTCCCGCCCGTGCTGGAGGTGCTCGGGCAGAAGCTGAAGCTCACCTACCTGCACCAGCCCGGCGAGGCCGACGACGGCGTGACGCTCGCGGTGCCGCTGGCCATGCTCAACCAGATCCCCGCCAACCGCTGCGAGTGGCTGGTTCCCGGCCTGCTGGAGGAGAAGGTCGCGGCGCTGATGAAGACCGTGCCGCAGAAGCACCGCCACCGCCTGCAGCCGGTCGCCGAGAGCGCGGCGGCCTTCATGGCGGCCTTCGAGGCCGGCGAGTTCGACACCGACGAGCCGCTGCTGAAGATGCTGCAGCGCTTCGTCGAGGAGCGCGTGCAGTTGAAGCTGCCGCTGGAGAGCTTCCGCGCCGAGAACCTCAAGCCGCACTGCTTCATGAACTTCCGTGTCATCGACGAGCACGGCCGCGTGATGGGCCAGTCGCGCAACCTGATGGAGCTGCGCGCGCGCTTCCGTGAGCAGGTGGCGGCGCGCTTCTCGGCGGCGAAGATCGGCGGCGCGCTCGCGGGCGCGCTGTCGGCGGCGGGCGTCGGGGAGGCGGAGGCGGGGCAGGGCCGTGCCGAGGGCGGGACGGGGCATGGCGCGGGCGCC
>NZ_AMXF01000245.1 GCF_000310225.1 Thauera phenylacetica B4P | reverse complement strand
GCCGGCCGGCCGCGCCGCGGCGACATCCGGCTGCGCGGCGGCGCTCGTGTCCGGCGCGGGCGCGGGCACGCCGTTGATCTCGTCGGCGGTGCGCCCGCAGCCCAGGCACACGCCCGAGTCCCAGTCGATCATGCACACGCCGACGCACAGCGCATCGCCGCTCATGCCCGCGTCTCCACGGCCCGGCCGGCTGCGCCCGAGCGCTCGCGGCGCTCGGCCACGGCGGCGAGGATGTCGCGGCGATCGTCGTCGGTCGTGCGGCTCCAGCGCGTGATCTCGTCGATCGTGCGCTGGCAGCCCTCGCACCAGCCGGTGTCGGGGCTCATGCGGCAGACGTTGGTGCAGGGGGAAGGAATACTCATGGAGGCGCTCTCTGTCGGTTGCGGGCCGCGCGTACGTGCGCGCGGCCTCGTTGCTTGCGACGCCCATTATGAACGAGCCGCAGCCGGGCACGACAGGCAACAGCCCGGCAAGCCTGGCGGACTGCTCGGCGCATCGCCGTTCCTGGCGGCCATGTTCGCGGGCAAGCCCGCTTCCACAGCAGGTTCGCCACGGACGGGCGCGTGGGGAGGAGGCTTGCCCACGAACTGCCCTCCTCAGGCGCACGCCACCTTGGCACGCTTGGCCAGCACCGCCCGCGCCACGCGCGAGGCCGGCTCGCGACCGAGTTGGGCGCTGATCCACGCCGCCGTGTCGACGAGCGCGTCGACGTCGACGCCGGTGTCGATCCCGAGCCCGTCGAGCAACCAGACCACGTCCTCGGTGGCGACGTTCCCCGACGCGCCCGCCGCGTAGGGGCAGCCGCCGAGCCCGCCGACCGAGGCGTCGAACACCGCCACGCCCATCTCCAGCGACGCATACACGTTGGCCACGGCCATGCCGTAGGTGTCGTGGTAGTGGCCGGCGAGCTTCTCGACCGGCACGCGCTTCGCGACCACCTCGAGCATGCGCTGGATGCTCGCCGGCGTGCCGACGCCGATGGTGTCGCCGAGCGAGACCTCGTAGCAGCCCATGTCCAGCAGCGTCGCCGCCACGTCGGCCACCGCCTGCGGCGCGATCGCGCCCTCGTAGGGGCAGCCGACCACGCAGGAGACGTAGCCGCGCACCCTCACCCCGGCCGCGTGCGCGGCGTCGGTGACGGGGCGGAAGCGCTCGAGCGACTCGGCGATCGAGCAGTTGATGTTCTTCTGGCTGAAGGACTCGGAGGCGGCGCCGAACACCGCGACCTCCTTCGCCCCGGCCGCGAGCGCGGCCTCGAAGCCCTTCAGGTTGGGGGTGAGCACCGGATAGGCGACCCCGGGCGCGGCGGCCGCGAGCACGCGCGGCAGCAATTCGGCGTTGTCGCCCATCTGCGGCACCCACTTGGGCGACACGAAGGAGGTGGTCTCGATCGCCTTCAGCCCGGCGCGCTCGAGGCGGCGCACGAGCTCGAGTTTGGTGTCGGTGGAGACGAGCTGCTTCTCGTTCTGCAGGCCGTCGCGCGGGCCCATCTCGACGATGCGGACGGCAGCGGGAAGGATGGAACTGGCCATGGACGGGATCTCCTCGGGAATGGGGTCACACAGATGCAGGAGCGGCGGCAGCCGCGAAGCCCCGACCATCGGGCAAGGTGGATTCGCGTGCGCGATCTGGCACCGTGTTCGCGGCTGCCGCCGCTCCTACAGGAGGCATGCGCGGCTCCGGTGCTCCTACGATAATCAGGCGGTTTTCGCCTCGTCGAGGCCGAGCTCTTCCTTCATGCGCTGGCGGATCAGGAACTTCTGGATCTTGCCGGTCACCGTCATCGGGAAGCTGTCGACGAAGCGGATGTAGCGCGGGATCTTGTAGTGCGCGATCTGGCCCTTGCAATACTCGCGCACCTCGTCCTCGGACAGGCGCTCGCCCTCGCGCAGGATGATCCAGGCGCACAGCTCCTCGCCGAAGCGCTGGTCGGGGATGCCGACCACCTGCACGTCGAGCACCTTGGGATGGGCGTAGAGGAACTCCTCGATCTCGCGCGGATAGATGTTCTCGCCGCCGCGGATCACCATGTCCTTGATGCGGCCGACGATGTTGCAGAAGCCCTCGTCGTCGATCACCGCGAGGTCGCCGGTGTGCATCCAGCCGCCGGCGTCGATCGCCTCCTTCGTCCTGGCCTCGTCGTCCCAGTAGCCGAGCATCACCGAGTAGCCGCGGGTGCACAGCTCGCCGGACTGGCCGCGCGGCACGATGCGGCCCTCGTTGTCGACGATCTTCACCTCGAGATGGGGCTGGACGCGGCCGACGGTGGACACGCGGCGATCGATGGGGTCGTCGGTGCCGCTCTGGAAGCTCACCGGCGAGGTCTCCGTCATGCCGTAGGCGATGGTCACTTCACGCATGTTCATCTTGCCGATCACCCGCTTCATGACCTCGATCGGGCACGGGCTGCCGGCCATGATGCCGGTGCGCAGGCTGGAGAGATCGAAGTCGGCGAAGCGCGGATGGTCGAGCGCGGCGATGAACATCGTCGGCACGCCGAAGAGGCCGGTGCATTTCTCCTGCGCCACGGTCTCCAGCACCGACAGCGGCTCGAAGGCCTCGGCCGGGTAGACCATGGTGGCGCCGTGGGTGAGGCAGCCAAGGTTGCCCATCACCATGCCGAAGCAGTGGTACAGCGGCACGGGGATGCACACACGATCGCCCGGCACGAGCTTGATCGCCTCGCCGACGAAGAAGCCGTTGTTGAGGATGTTGTGGTGCGACAGCGTCGCGCCCTTGGGGTGGCCGGTGGTGCCGGAGGTGAACTGGATGTTGATCGGGTCGTCGAACTGCAGCTTCTCGGACAGCACGGCGAGCGCGGTGAGCTCCTCGCGGCTGGGCGCGCGCAGCAGCTCGTCGAAGTTGATCATGCCGGGCGAGGTGTCGGTGCCCATGCGGATCACCATCTCCAGGCTGGGCAGGCGGTGGCTGCGCAGCAGGCCCGGCTCGCAGTGGCCGAGCTCGGGCGCGAGGTCGGCGACCATCTCGAGGTAGTTGCTGGTCTTGAAGGCGGGCGACAGCACCAGCGCGCGGCAGCCGACCTTGTTGAGCGCGTACTCGAGCTCGGAGCGGCGGTAGGCGGGGTTGATGCTGACCAGCACCAGGCCGGCCTTGGCGCTGGCGAACTGGGTCAGCGCCCACTCCATGTTGTTCTGCGACCAGATGCCGATGCGCTCGCCGGGTTCGAGGCCCAGGCGCATCAGGCCGCAGGCGAGCGCGTCGACCCGGCTCTTGAGCTGCGCGTAGGTGAGGCGCACGCCCTGATGGCGCACCACCAGCGCCTCGCGCTCGGCGTGGCGGGCGCAGGCGTCGTCGAAGAAGCGGCCGATGGTCTGGCCGATCAGTTGCTTGTCGGATGCACCGTGGACGTAGCTCTGGGTACTCATCGTGTCGCCCTCTCTCCTCTCGTTCTGATGATGCTTTGTCAGGGTGCACGCCGCGCTCGATCCGGCCGGCGCGCACCGATGCCGCCATTGTTCGCGGCTTCCGCCGCTCCTACAGACAGTCGCCCCCACAGGGCCGGTGTGCGCTTGTCGTGTGGGGCGGAAGCCGCGATCGGCACGCGTGCCAACGACTGACGGTCAGCAGCGACTCATGCTGCGGCGGCTTCGAACTCCACCAGCTCGGCGCCGTCGCCGACCTGGTCGCCGACGCCGAAACGGAAGGCCTTGACCGTGCCGGCAGCGGGCGCGGTGATGGTGTGCTCCATCTTCATCGCCTCCAGGATCAAGAGCGGCGCGCCCTTCTCCACCTTCGCGCCTTCGGCGGCGACCAGGGCGATGACCTTGCCCGGCATCGGCGCCATCAGCCCGCCCTCGGCACCGCCGCCCTCGCCGCCGTGGTGCAGCGGATCGACCGCGGCGAGTTGCCAGGCGCGGCCCTTGGCGAAGACGTGACGGCGGCCGGCGGCTGCGATCACGGTGGCGTCCATGCGCGTGCCGTCGAGCTCGACGCGCAGCAGGCCGCGCGGGTTGAGCTCGCCGCGCGCCTCGACGCTGCGGCCGTCGATCGTCAGCCGGTACGCACCGGGCAGGTAGGCGACGTCGACCGCGCGCTCGGTCTCACCAAAACGGAACAGCAGGGTGCGGCGGGCGGTGGCATTCATGCGCCAGCCGTCGCGCGCATGCCAGGGCGAGCGCGCGTCTGCCGTGCGCTGGGCGCGCTTGTCGGCCAGGGCCGTCTCGCGCAGCAGCTCGGCGAGCGTGGCGATCTGCAGCACCTCGTCGGGCACGCCTTCCTCGGCCGGGAACAGGTAGGCCTTCTCGCGCTCGATGAGGCCGGTGTCGAGGTCGGCGCCGGCGAAGGCCGGGCAGGCGGTGAGGCGCGACAGGAACTCGATGTTGTTGGCCACCCCCACCACGCGGTAGTCGGCCAGCGCCTGCAGCATGCGGGCGAGCGCGCGGTCGCGGTTGATGTCCCACACGATCAGCTTGGCGATCATCGGGTCGTAGTGCGGGCTGATCTCGTCGCCCTCCTCGACGCCGGTGTCGACGCGCACGTGCAGCGATTCGCCGGGCGGCGCCAGGTGCACCAGCTTACCGGTCGACGGCAGGAAGCCCTTGGCCGGATCTTCGGCGTAGATGCGGGCTTCGAGCGCATGGCCGCGGATCTGCAGCTGCTCCTGCGCCAGCGGCAGCTTCTCGCCCGAGGCCACGCGCAGCTGCCACTCCACCAGGTCCAGCCCGGTGATCATCTCGGTGACCGGGTGCTCGACCTGCAGGCGGGTGTTCATCTCCATGAAGTAGAACGAACCGTCCTGGTTGGCGATGAACTCGACGGTGCCCGCGCCGACGTAGCCCACCGCCTTCGCCGCTTCGACCGCGGCCTTGCCCATCGCCGCGCGCCGTTCGAGCGTCATGCCGGGCGCAGGCGCCTCTTCCAGCACCTTCTGGTGGCGGCGCTGCACCGAGCAGTCGCGCTCGAACAGGTACACCACGTTGCCGTGGGTGTCGCCGAAGACCTGGATCTCGATGTGGCGCGGCTTGGTGATGTACTTCTCGACCAGCACGTGTTCGTCGCCGAAGCTGGAGCTGGCCTCGCGCTTGCAGGAGGCGAGCAGGTCGATGAAGTCCTCGGACTTCTCCACCAGGCGCATGCCCTTGCCGCCGCCGCCGGCCGCGGCCTTGATCAGCACCGGGTAGCCGATGGCGTCGGCCTGCTGGTGCAGATACGAGGGCTCCTGGTCGTCGCCGTGGTAGCCGGGGGTGAGCGGCACGCCGGCCGCTTCCATCAGCTTCTTGGCCTCGGACTTCGAGCCCATGGCGCGGATCGCCGACACCGGCGGGCCGATGAAGACGATGCCTTCGCGCTCGCAGGCGTGGCAGAAGTCCTCGTTCTCGGACAGGAAGCCGTAGCCCGGGTGGATGGCCTGGGCGCCGGTGGCCTTGGCCGCGGCGATGATCTTGTCGATCACCAGGTAGGACTCGCGCGCCGCCGCCGGGCCGATCAGCACCGCCTCGTCGGCCAGGCGCACGTGGCGGGCGTTGGCGTCGGCCTCGGAATACACCGCGACGGTCTTGATGCCCATGCGGCGGGCGGTCTTGATGACGCGGCAGGCGATTTCCCCACGGTTTGCGATCAGGATCTTGTCGAACATGTCGTCTCCAGCTTCTTGTCGGAATTCAGAAAGTTGTCCCTGCAGGCTTCACGGCGCGGGCAATGCGGGTCGCTCCGGTCGCAAGCGCGGGCGGAACACCCGCCGCAGGAAGCGCCACAGCACCACGATCAGCGCCACCGCCAGCACCACGAACACCACCAGCGCCACCAGGAACCACAGCGGCTCCTGCAGCAGCAGCCACAACCCGCCGGCGAACATCGCGTCCTCGCCGAGCGAGGTGGTGACGTTGCTCACCGGCTCGGGCGAGGTGTTGATCGCCGCGCGCGCCCCCGCCTTGGCGAAGTGCGCGCCCGCCGCCAGCGTGCCGCCGGCCAGCGCCGCCGCCAGCTG
>NZ_AMXF01000244.1 GCF_000310225.1 Thauera phenylacetica B4P | reverse complement strand
TGCGCGCACGCGACGGTCGCATCGTCGCGGTGCGCGCCGCCGCCGAGGACCTGCTCGAGGCCCGCTGCGCCTCGGCCGTCGCGCTGGCGCGCGCCGCCTTCCACCTCGGCAACCGCCACGTCGCGGTCGAGGTCGGCCGCGACGAGGCCGGCGACTGGCTGCGCATCCAGGCCGACCACGTGCTCGAGGGCATGCTGGTGGGGCTGGGCGCGCGGGTGAGCGCGCTGCGCGCACCCTTCGAGCCCGAGGCCGGCGCCTACGCGCCCGGCCACCAGCACCCGGGCGACGGCAGCGGCGCGCGCATCCACCTGATGGCGGGGCAATGAGCGCCGTCATCTTCCGTCCCATGCCGGCGCCGGTGCCGGCCATGCCATGCACCGGCGATGCGATGGCGGCCGATGTCGGGGCGCGCAGTGCCGCCGGAGCCGGCTCGCCCGCGAATGCAGCGTTCGAGCGCGCGCCGTTCGCGGGCGGGTCCGCTCCCACGAGACCCGGCCTCCTGCCGCTGCTGCGCCTGCTGCAGCTGGCGAGTCCCGCCCTGCCGGTCGGCGCCTACACCTACTCGCAGGGCCTGGAGTGGGCCGTGGAGAGCGGCCTCGTGCGCACCGAGGCGCAGGCCGCGGCCTGGATCGGCGAGTTGCTGGAATGGAGCCTGGCGCGCTTCGAGGCGCCGCTGCTCGCCCGCCAGCTCGCGGCGTGGTCGCAGGGCGACGACACCGAGGTGGCGCGGCTCGACGCCGACTTCCTCGCCAGCCGCGAGACCGCCGAGCTGCGCGCCGAGACGGCGCAGATGGGCTGGTCGCTGGCGAGGCTGCTGGCCGAGCTGGATGCGTTTGCGTCGATTCCCGGCTGGCGCGCGCGCCTGCTCGCGATCGAGGCCCCGTGCTTCCCCACCGTCTGGTCCGCGGCCGCGGCGGCATGGCAGATCCCCGCCGACCAGGCGCTCGCCGCCTACCTGTGGGCCTGGGCCGAGAACCAGGTGATGGCGGCGGTGAAGGCCGTGCCGCTCGGGCAGAGCGCCGGCCAGCGCCTGCTCGCCACGCTCGGCGCGCGCATCCCGGCGCTGGCCGAAGGCGCGCTCGCGCTCCCCGAGGCGGCCTGGAGCAACTACACCCCCGGCCTGGCCATCGCCAGCAGCCGCCACGAAACCCAATACACGAGGCTGTTCAGATCATGACTCCGTCCTCCGCCCATCCCGGCACGCACTCTACCTCGATCGCCAGTCCGCACGCCGCAACGCATTCCGGTCCTCAGTGCAGCCCCCAGCGCGGCCCCCTGCGCGTCGGCATCGGCGGCCCGGTCGGCTCCGGCAAGACCGCGCTCACCCTGGCGCTGTGCCTGGCGCTGCGCGACCGCTACGACATCGCCGTGGTCACCAACGACATCTACACCGCCGAGGACGCCCAGTTCCTCGTGCGCAACGAGGCGCTCGCACCCGAGCGCATCCTCGGCGTGGAGACCGGCGGCTGCCCGCACACCGCGATCCGCGAGGACGCCTCGATCAACCTCGAGGCGGTCGACCGCCTCAACGCGCGCTTCCCCGGACTCGACATCGTCTTCGTCGAGTCGGGCGGCGACAACCTCGCCGCCACCTTCTCGCCCGAGCTCTCGGACCTGACGATCTACGTGATCGACGTCTCCGCCGGCGACAAGATCCCGCGCAAGGGCGGGCCGGGCATCACCCGCAGCGACCTGCTGGTGATCAACAAGATCGACCTCGCGCCGCTGGTCGGCGCCTCGCTCGAGGTCATGGACCGCGACGCGCGCAAGATGCGGGGCGATCGCCCCTTCCTGTTCTCGAACCAGAAGACCGGACAGGGCCTGCGTGAGATCATCGACTTCATCGAGCGCCAGGGCATGCTGGCCGCCGCCTGAATACCGCAAGACCTTCCCGCACTCCAGGAGAACCCACCATGACGATCCGCTTCCGCTCCATGCTCGCCGCCGCCGCGCTCGCCAGCCTCTCGGGCGCAGCGCTCGCCCACCCCGGGCATGCGCCGGCCAGCTTCGCCACCGGCTTCGCCCATCCGCTGGGCGGGCTCGACCACCTGCTGGCCATGCTCGCGGTCGGCCTCTTCGCCGCACGCCAGGCCGGCGCTGCACGCCTGCTACTGCCCGCCGGCTTCGTGCTGGCGATGCTCGCCGGCGCCGGCCTGGGTGCGCTCGGCCTCGGCCTGCCGGCGGTCGAGGCCGGCATCGCCGCCTCGGTGCTGGTGCTGGGCCTGCTGGTCGCGCTCGCCGCGCGCCTGCCGCTGGCGGCGAGCCTGCCGCTGGTCGCCGCCTTCGCGCTCTTCCACGGCCACGCCCACCACGCCGAGATGGGCGACGCCACGCTGCTCGGCTACAGCCTCGGCTTCGCGCTCGCCAGCGCGGCGCTGCATGCGGCCGGCCTGGCGCTGGCGCGCGCCTTCCCCGACAGCCGCGGCGGACGCCTGGCGTTGCGCCTCGGCGGCGGCGGGATCGCCGGTGTGGGCGTCGCCCTCCTCGGCGGCTGAAGCCCCCGTCGGCAAGAGGCCACGCCAGGGCCACGGCCGCTTCGAGGCTACGGTGGCGCCGGGACTACGGCGGTGCCGGGGCCTAAGGCGGCGCTACGGCCGCTCCGGGGCCAAAGCGGCGCTAAGGCGGCGTTACGGCGGTGCGGCCCGGGGCGACGGCGTCCTGCCCGCGAAGCTCGCCGCCTCCGCGTCGAAGCGCTCCACCAGCCAGTCCGCGGTCGCGGCGACGCGCGCGAGCGGGCGGGCGTCGGGGTGGATCAGCATCCACAGCTCGCGGTACAGCATCGGCTCCGCGCCGGACAGGCGGACCAGGCCGGGGTCGGCATCGGCCACGAAGCAGGGCAGCAGGCCGTGGCCGACGCCGCCGGCCACGGCGCGCACGAGGCCGCGCAGGCTGTTCGAGCGCAGGCGGATGCGGCCCTCGCCCAGCATGGCGTGCAGGCGGCGCATCTCCGGCGTGTGGTCGAGGTCCTCGTTGTAGGCCACCCAGTCGCCGGCGCTCACCGCCAGGTCGCCGCGCGCCGCGCCGTAGAGCGCGAAGCCGACCTCGGCGAGCTTGCGGATGAGGAAGTCGCCGCTCGCGGGGCGTGCCAGGCGGATCGCGATGTCAGCCTCGCGGCGAGCGACGTTGAGGTTGTCGTTGGTGGCGACGAGGTCGATGCGCAACTCGGGATGCCGCGCGTACAGGCCCGGCAGCCGCGGCGCCAGCCACTCGCCGATCAGGGCGCTCACCGCGGTGATCCGCACCACGCCGCCCACCGCGCCGGCGCCGGCCTCGGCCAGGCGGGTGATGCCGGCCACGTCCTCCTCGATGCGCGCGGCGCGCTCCAGCACGCGAGCGCCCACCGCGGTCGGTCGCCACAAGCCCTCGTCGCGCTCGAACAGCGCCGTGCCCAGGCCCTCCTCCAGCGCGCGCAGGCGGCGCGCGACCGTGGTCTGGTCCACCGCCAGCCTGCGCGCCGCGGCGGCGAGCGTGCCCTCGCGCCCGAGGGTGACGAGGAAACGCAGATCGTCCCAGTTCATAGGTCGCCGTTCCTGCAAATCTGCAGCAGTGTAGAGCAGGAATGCGCATTTACGCAGGCCAGCGGCCGCCTGTACGCTGCCGCCATCCTTTCTCGAACCCACAAGGAGATCGCCCATGAGCACCGCATCCATCCCCCTGCGCCAGCTTTCCGGCCTGCCCGCCGCCCCGGCCCGCCTGTCCGAGTCGGCGCTGATCATCGTCGACGCCCAGAACGCCTACCGCAGCGGCGTGATGCAGCTCGAGGGCGTGGAGCCGGCCCTGGACGAATGCGCCCGCCTGCTGGCGCGGGCACGCGCGCTGAAGATCCCGGTCGTGCACATCCAGCACGACGCAGGCCCCGGCTCGCCCTACGATCCGAACGCCGAATGCGGCGCGATCGCCGACAAGGTGGCGCCGGCGGCAGGGGAGGCGGTGGAGGTCAAGCACTACCCGAACTCCTTCGTCGGCACCGCGCTCGACGAGCGCCTGAAGGCCGCCGCGGTCAAGAACCTGGTCGTGGTCGGCTTCATGACCCACATGTGCATCAACTCGACCGCCCGTGGCGCCTTCAACCTCGGCTACGCGGTCACCGTCCCCGCCGCCGCCACGGCGACCCGCGCCCTGCCCGCGCCCGACGGCAGCGTGGTCGAGGCCGCCGCCCTGCAGGTCGCCGCGCTCACCGCGCTCGCCGACCTGTTCGCCGTCGTGGTGGCCGACGGCGCAGCCATCCCCGACTGAGCACCAGCGAACCACCCCGCCCCCGGGGCCCGCCACCCGCGACGCCGCCTGGCTTCATGTAGGAGCGCCGGCAGGCGCGAACCGGGCGTGCCTCGCGGGAGCGTATGTGCGGGCTGATGCGCTGCCTTCGCGCCTGCCGGCGCTCCTACAGGGGGCCGTCGCGATCGGGCGGGCCGGCACGTCTCCGGGTCACCTCCCCGGGGCCCGCACACCACGACCAAGCCGCCGCCCGCGACGCGGTCTGGCTTCGTGTAGGAGCGCCGGCAGGCGCGAACCGGGCGTTCCCCGCAGGAGCGTATGTGCGGGCTGATGCGCCGCCTTCGCGCCTGCCGGCGCTCCTACAGGAGTCCGGCGCGATCGGGCAGGCCGGGGGTCAGTCCGTCAGGGTGAAGCGCACGCCCTGGGCCAGCGGCAGCGCGTCCGAGTAATTGATCGTCGCGGTCATGCGGCGCATGTAGGCGCGCCAGGCGTCCGAACCCGCCTCACGCCCGCCGCCGCTGTCCTTCTCGCCGCCGAAGGCGCCGCCGATCTCGGCGCCGCTGGTGCCGGCGTTGACGTTGGCGATGCCGCAGTCGCTGCCGGTGGCGGAGAGGAAGCGCTCGGCCTCGCGCAGGTCGGTGGTGAAGATTGCCGAGGACAGGCCTTGCTGCACCGCGTTCTGGCGCGCGATGGCGTCGTCGAGTTCGGTGTACTCGAAGCAGTGCAGCAGCGGCGCGAACACCTCGTCGACGCTGTTGGTCACCGCAGGCGGATGCTCGACCACGGCCGGGCGCACGTACCAGGCCGCGGGGAAGCGCTCGGCGAGCACACGCTCGCCACCGTGGATGCGTGCCCCCGCCGCACGCGCCGCGGCGAGCGCATCCTGCATGCGGATGAAGGCCTCATGCCCGATCAGCGGGCCGACCAGGGTGTCGGCGGCACGTGGATCGCCCACCACCAGCCCGGCGAACACCGCGCGCAGGCGTTCGAGCAGTTGCTCGCGCACCGCGGCGTGCACGAACAGCCGGCGCGTGCTGGTGCAGCGCTGCCCGGCGGTGCCGACCGCGCCGAACACGATGGCGCGCAGCGCGAGCTCGAGGTCGGCGCTCGGCGCCACGATCACCGCGTTGTTGCCGCCGAGCTCGAGCAGGCTACGCCCGAGCCGCTGCGCCACCCGCGGCGCCAGCGCCCGCCCCATCGCGCAGCTGCCGGTGGCCGAGAGCAGCGCCACGCGGCGGTCGTCGGCGAGCTGAACGGCGCGCTCTGCGCCGCCCACGATCACCGCCGACAGCCCGCGCGGCACCTCCTCCATGCCTGCCGCGGCCTGTTCGAGCAGGCGCTGGCAGGCGAGCGCGCACAGCGGCGTGCGCTCGGAGGGCTTCCACAGCAGGCTGTCGCCGCACACCAGCGCGATCGCCACGTTCCACGCCCACACCGCGACCGGGAAGTTGAAGGCGGTGACGACGGCCACCGGCCCGAGCGGGTGCCAGGTCTCGCGCAGCGCGTGGCCGGGGCGCTCGGAGGCGATGGTCAGCCCATGCAACTGGCGCGACAGGCCGACTGCGAAGTCGCAGATGTCGATCATCTCCTGCACCTCGCCTTCGCCCTCGCTGCGGATCTTGCCGCACTCGATGGTGACCAGCTCGGCGAGCAGTGCCTTGTGCTCGCGCAGCGCCTGCGCGAAGCGGCGCACCAGCTCGCCGCGGCGCGGCGCCGGGACGCGGCGCCAGGCCTCGAAGGCGGCCACGCTGCAGGCGATCGCGGCATCGGTGGCGGCGG
>NZ_AMXF01000243.1 GCF_000310225.1 Thauera phenylacetica B4P | reverse complement strand
CAGGCCACGCGCGCCGCCGCGTTGGCGACGGCCGCATCCTCGGCGGCGAGCGTGGCGCAGCCGCAGCCGGCGGCGCGGGTCTCGCCCTCGGCGAGCGGGCGCAGCGTGCACGAATCGACGTCGAAGCCGATCGTGGCGAGGTGGAAGGCGAGCGCCGCGTCCATGCCATTCACGTGATTCACGAACCACGCCGGCAGCTCTTCCATCAGCCGGCGGCCCAGGAAGTGGTCGCCGCGCTCGACGCGCTTGCGGATGTCGGCCATCACCGCGAGCACGCGATCATGCTCGGCGCGGTGGCAGCCGGGGAAGTCCACCGCCTCCATCCAGCCGTTTTCGAGATCGAAGTGGCTCTTCGCGTGCTCGATGAGCGCGTCGAGCGCGGCGAGAAAATCTTCGGGGGCGGCATTGGCCGCGGCGTTGTAGCACTCGACGAACTCGCGATGGGTGTCGTCCATCGGGGCGAGGTTGTTGTCGAGATCGGTGCTCCAGGCAAGGCTAGGCATCGGTGTTCCTCACTTGACGACCTTGAGATGGCTGCCGCGCGGCGGACGCGCGGGGGGCTGCGGCTCGGCGCTGCGTTCCCGGCGCATCTCCGCAGTGGCATCGGAGATGTCCTGGACGTCGCCGCCGGGCTCCTCGACGGCGCCCTCGGCCTCGTCCTCCGACGCCTCGGGCTCGGGCTCGAACGCCATCCCCTGCCCGTTCTCGCGCGCGTAGATCGCGATCACGTTGGCCACCGGGATCACCAGCGAGTGCGCGACGCCACCGAAGCGCCCCTGGAAGCTGATGAAGTCGTTGGCCATCTGCAGCTGGCCGGTGGCGTCGGGCGACAGGTTGAGCACGATCTGGCCGTCACGCGCGTAGCCGGGCGGCACGCGGGTGTCCTCGTCCACCAGGGTGGCGAGGTAGGGCGTGAAACCCTGGTCCACGCACCACTCCCAGATGGCGCGCAGCAGGTAAGGCTTGGTCGATATGGTAGTCATCGGGTAGTCGTCGAGTCTGCGCGCGCCCGCGGGCGCGCGGAGGCACGCACGGGCGCGGTCGGGTTGCGGTCGCTCAGCGCCGCATGACCTTTTCGGACGGGGTGAGCGCGTCGATGAAGCCCTGACGGCTGAAGATGCGCTCGGCGTACTTCATCAGCGGCGCGGCCGCCTTGGGCAGCTCGATGCCGTAGTGCTCGAGGCGCCACAGCAGCGGGGCGATCGCGACGTCGAGCATGGAGAACTCGTCGCCGAGCATGTACTTCTGCTTGGTGAACACCGGCGCGAGCTGGGTGAGGTGGTCGCGCACGTGGGCACGCACCTTGTCCACGCCCTTCTGCGCGGCCTCGAGGGCCTCGAGGTGGGTGAACAGCTCCTGCTCGAAGGTGTGCAGCAGCTGGCGGGCGCGCGCACGCATGATCGGGTCGGGCGGCATCAGCTGCGGATGCGGGAAGCGCTCGTCGATGTACTCGTTGATGATGTTGGCCTCGTAGAGCACGAGGTCGCGATCGACCAGCACCGGCACGCGGTTGTACGGGTTGATGACGGCGATGTCTTCGGGCTTGTTGTAGAGGTCGACGTCGATGACCTCGAAGTCCATGCCCTTCTCGAACAGCACGATCCGGCAACGATGGCTGAAGGGATCGGTGGTGCCGGAATACAGGTTCATCATGGTGTTGCGACTCCGGAATTCAAAAGCAAAAGCGCACCACGCGGGATCGCGTGGTGCGTCTGGGTCAGGACCGCGCTAGACGGCCCGGAGGGCCGCGGCGACAGGAATCAATGAATGTCCTTCCAGAAGTTCTTCTTCAGCGCGTAGCTGAGCACGAACATGCCGGCGAGGAAGATCAGGACGATGGCGCCGATCGACTTGCGTTTCTCGGCCACCGGCTCGCCCATCCAGACCAGGAAGGAGACGAGGTCGGCGACCGCCTTGTCGTACTCCTGCACCGAGAGGGTGCCCGGCTTGGCGAGCGAGAGCTCGACCTTCTTGCTGCCATCGGCGTTCTGGCTCACCTTGGCGACCTGCTCGCCCTGGAGCTGCCAGAACACGTGCGGCATGCCGACGTTCTCGAACACGACGTTGTTCCAGCCCGTGGGGCGCTCGGTGTCGCGGTAGAACTGGCGCAGGTAGGTGTACAGCCAGTCGGCACCGCTGCCGTCGCCCGAAGCGCGCTGGCGTGCGATCAGGGTCAGGTCGGGAGGCGCCGCGCCGAACCACACCTTGGACTCCGCCGGGCGCATCGCGATCTTCATCAGGTCGCCGACGCGCTCGCCGGTGAACATCAGGTTGTCGCGGATCTCCGTCTCGGTCAGGCCGATGTTCTCGAGCTGGTTGTAGCGCATGAAGCTCGCGCTGTGGCAGTTCAGGCAGTAATTGACGAACAGCTTGGCGCCGTGCTGCAGCGCGGCCGGCTCGGTGCTCACCGGCGCCTTGTCCAGATGCACGCTGGCGCCGGCGGCCATCGCCACGGCCGGCGCGAACAGCGCAACGGCCGCGAACCGCTTGATGAAGTTGATCACTCGCGTTTTCATTTGAAGTTCACCCTTTCCGGTTCGGGTTTGCACGGGTCGAGTTTGCTATACCACGGCATCAGCAGGAAGAAGGCGAAATACAGCACCGAGCAGATCTGCGACACCAGCGTACGGCCCGGGGTCGGAGCCAGCACGCCGAGGTAGCCGAGGATGAAGAAGCACACCAGGAAGATCGCCAGGGCGGTCTTGAAGATCGGGCCCTTGTAGCGGATCGACTTCACCGGGCTGCGGTCGAGCCACGGCAGGAAGGCGATGATCACCACCGAGGCCCCCATGGCCACCACGCCCCAGAACTTCGCGTCGAGACCGAACAGCGGGTAGGTCACCGCGCGCAGGATCGAGTAGAAGGGCGTGAAGTACCACACCGGCGCGATGTGCGGCGGCGTCTTCAGCGGGTCGGCCGGGATGAAGTTGTTGTACTCCAGGAAGTAGCCTCCGCCCTCGGGCATGAAGAACACGACCGCGCTGAAGAAGAACAGGAAGACCACCACGCCGACGATGTCCTTCACCGTGTAGTAGGGGTGGAAGGGGATGCCGTCGAGCGGCTTGCCGGTCGCGTCCTTCTTCTTCTTGATCTCGACGCCGTCGGGGTTGTTGGAGCCGACTTCGTGCAGCGCCACGATGTGGGCGAGCACCAGGCCGATCAGCACCAGCGGCACGGCGATGACGTGGAAGGAGAAGAAGCGGTTCAGCGTGGCATCGCCGATGACGAAGTCGCCGCGAATCACCAGGGAGAGGTCCGGTCCGATGATCGGGATCGCGGAGAACAGGTTCACGATCACCTGGGCGCCCCAGTAGGACATCTGACCCCATGGCAACAGATAACCCATGAAGGCCTCGGCCATCAGCGCCAGGAAGATCAGCGTGCCGAAGATCCAGATCAGCTCGCGCGGCTTGCGGTAGGAGCCGTAGATCAGGCCACGGAACATGTGCAGGTACACGACGATGAAGAACGCCGACGCACCGGTCGAGTGCAGGTAGCGGATCAGCCAGCCACCCGGCACCTCGCGCATGATGTATTCGACGCTGGCGAAGGCGACCGGGATGCCGGACGCATTGAGCGAGGCGTCCGGCTTGTAGTGCATGACCAGGAAGATACCGGTGACGATCTGGATCACCAGCACCATCAGCGCCAGCGAGCCGAAGAAGTACCAGAAGTTGAAGTTCTTCGGCGCGTAGTACTCGGACAGATGCGCCTTCCAGGTGGACGTGAGCGGGAAGCGCTCGTCGATCCAGTTGAGAACGGCTTGTGATTTGGTAGTCATCGCTTATGCCTTCCCGTCATCGCCAACAAGAATGGTGGTGTCCGCCAGGTACTGGTGCGGCGGAATCTCGAGGTTGGTCGGCGCCGGCATGCTGCTGTACACCCGACCGGCGAGGTCGAACAGCGAGCCATGACAGGGGCACAGGAAGCCGCCCGGCCAGTCCGCGGTCATGCCACCCTCGGCACCGACCTTGAACTTCTCGGAGGGCGAGCAGCCGAGGTGCGTGCAGATGCCGACCGTGACCAGATACTCCGGCTTGATCGAGCGGTGCTTGTTCTTGGCGTAATCGGGCTGCTGCGGCTCCTCGGAGTTGGGGTCGCTGACCTTTTCGTCCGTCTTGTCGAGCGAGGCGAGCATCTCGGGCGTGCGGCGCAGGATCCACACCGGCTTGCCACGCCACTCCACCGTCATCATCTCGCCCGGCTTCAGCTTGCTGACGTCCGCCTCCACCGGCGCACCGGCCGCCTTCGCGCGTTCGGACGGCGTCAGGCTGGCGACGAACGGCACCGCGGTCGCCACCGCGGCGACACCGCCAGCGGCGGACGTCGCCAGCAGCAGGGTGCGGCGGCTGCTGTCCATTTTATGATCAACGCTCATGAGCCTCTTCCCAAAAAGGAAAACGAAAGACCTGGATACAAATAACCATCCGATTATATCGAAGACGTCGCAGCAGAGAAAGCGCAGCGGGCCGATCGCCAGCCGGAACAAGGCTTTCGGCACGAAAACCGACACCGGTCAGGAAGCACAGACGGCCTCCGCTGCTGCACTGCAGCAGCGCTGAATCAGACCGCGCGCCGCTCGATCAGCGCCTGCCCGATGGTGCCGATGTCGGTGTGCTCGAGCTCGCCGCCCACCGGCACCCCGCGCGACAGCCGGCTGACCTTGACCCCGCGCGCCCCGAGCAGGCTGGCCACGGTGTGCGCGGTCGCCTCGCCCTCGTTGGTGAAGTTGGTCGCCAGGATGACCTCGCGCACCCCCTCCTCGGTGGCGCGCGCGATCAGCTTGTCCAGGCGCAGCTCGCGCGGCCCCACGCCGTCGAGCGGCGACAGCCGGCCCATCAGCACGTAATAGAGGCCGTTGTAGGACTGCGTCTGCTCGATCATGGCGAGATCGGCCGGCATCTCCACCACGCACAGCAGCGCGGCGTCGCGGCGCGGGTTGGCGCAGCGCGGGCACACCTCGTCCTCGGTGAAGCTGTTGCAGCGTGCGCAGTGGCGCAGCACCTCGAGCGCGTGCAGCAGGGCGTTGCCCAGCCGCGCCGCGCCGCGCTGGTCGCGCTGCAGCAGGTGGTAGGCCATGCGCTGCGCCGACTTGGGGCCGACCCCGGGCAGGCAGCGCAGCGCCTCGATCAGCTCGTCGAGGCTGGAAGGCGACATCGGCGCGCCGCTCAGAACGGCAGCTTCATGCCCGGCGGCAGATTCAGCCCGGCGGTGACGCTGGACATCTTCTCCTGGGTGGCGGCCTCGACCTTGCGCACCGCGTCGTTGAGCGCGGCGGCGACGAGGTCCTCGAGCATCTCGCGGTCGTCCATGACCGACGCGTCGATCGACACGCGGCGCACGTCGTACTTGCAGGTCATCTGCACCTTGACCATGCCGGCGCCGGACTGGCCCTCGACCTCGATCGAGCCGAGCTGGTCCTGCATCTTCTTCATGTTCTCCTGCATCTGCTGGGCCTGCTTCATCAGGCCCGCGATACCGCCTTTCATCATGATGGTGTTCTCCGTTGGATCGGTTGTCGGCTTGCTTCGACCGGCTCCGACGCACCTCGACGGATGCGCCGCCCGGCCTCGAAGGGGTTCAGAGGGGCTTCACCGTACTCTCGACGAGGGTGGCGTCGAAACGTTCGATCAGCTCGCGCACGAAGGGGTCGGCCTCGAGCGCCGCCACCGCCTCGGCGTGGCGGGCCTGGCGCTCGATCGCGTCGCGCTGCGCAGGCGTCTCGCCGGCGATGTCGCCGATCGCGATGCGCACCGCGAGGGTTCGCCCGAGCGCGGCGCCGAGCAGATCCTGCAGGCGCTCGACGGCGCCACGGTTCATGTCGAGCAGGTGGCGGTGCGCGGTCGACAGGCGCAGCTGCAGCACGCCGTCGCCACACTCGACCCATTCGCAGTGCTGGGCGAGCTCGCGCACCAGCCCGCCGAGCCCGAGCGCGCGGATCAGCCCGCGCCAGTCGCCGAGCGCGAGCAGGGCCGCAGCGTCGGCGCTGGCGACGGGCGC
>NZ_AMXF01000242.1 GCF_000310225.1 Thauera phenylacetica B4P | reverse complement strand
TGGCCGCAGCCGGGCGCGATCGTCGCCGCGCGTGCGCCGGAGGCGGTGGCGCTCGGCCTCGACGCCTTCCAGCCGCCCCGGCGCCAACGCGGCGGACGGCGCGCGGCGCTGGAGGTGCTGCACCACTTCCTCGACGCGCGCAGCGGCCATTACCGCGGCGGCATCTCCTCGCCGCTGAAGGCGCCGACCGCGTGCTCGCGCCTGTCGCCCTACCTCGCCTGGGGCTGCCTCAGCCTGCGCGAGGTCGTGCAGGCCAGCCGCGCGCGCGTCGCCGCGCTGCCCGAGGGCGACCGCCGCCGCGCCGGGCTGAGCGCCTTCCTCAGCCGCCTGTACTGGCACTGCCACTTCATCCAGAAGCTCGAGAGCGAGCCGGCGCTGGAATTCCGCAACCTGCACCGCGGCTACGACGGCCTGCGCGAGGACGACTGGAACCCGGCGCATCTCGACGCGCTGGTCGCCGGTCGCACCGGCTGGCCGCTGGTGGACGCCTGCGTGGCGATGCTGCGCGAGACGGGATGGATCAACTTTCGCATGCGCGCGATGCTGGTGTCGGTGGCGGCCTATCCGCTCTGGCTGCACTGGCGTGAGGTCGGGCTGTGGCTGGCGCGCGCCTTCCTCGACTACGAGCCCGGCATCCACTGGAGCCAGCTGCAGATGCAGTCCGGCACCACCGGCATCAACACCACCCGGGTGTACAACCCGATCAAGCAGGCGCGCGACCACGACCCCAATGGCGTGTTCGTGCGGCGCTGGCTGCCGGCGCTGCGGCGGGTGCCGGACACCTGGCTGTTCGAGCCCTGGCGCATGCCGGCCGATGTAGCCGCGCGCCATGGGCTGCGCCTCGGCGAGGACATCGCGCTGCCGCCGGTGGAGCTGGCGGCGGCCATGCGCGCGGCCAAGGCGCGCGTGCATGCCCTGCGCGCCCAGCCCGAGGTGCGCGCGGCGAAGGCGGCCATCGTCGAGCGCCACGGCTCGCGCAAGCGGCCGGAGGGGCGGCGGCGCAAGGCGTCGGCGAGCGCAGCGAGCGCGGGGCAGCTGGACCTGGGGTTCTGAGAGGAGAGCGGGCGATGGGGATGCGGCGCAAGGGCGATCTGCCGACGAAGCCGTGCGCGGGCTGCGGGCGGCCGTTCGCGTGGCGGAGGAAGTGGGCGCGGGCGTGGGACGAGGTGCGCTATTGCTCGGAGCGCTGCCGGCGGGAGCGTGGCAAGCCGGGGCGCTGAGCGAGGGTCTTGCGGCGGCGTGCCGTGGCGAAATGCCGGGGCGCTGAGCGAGGGACATTGCGGTGGCGTGCCGCAGCGAGAAGGCGGCGCCGCGCTTGATCTGCGGGGGAGTGCCGATGGGTTCGGACGTGGTGATCTTCTGGTTTCGCAGCGACCTGCGCGTGGGGGACAACCTCGCGCTGGCGGAGGCCTGCGCGTCCGCCGGGCGCCTGTTGCCGGTCTATTGCCACGACCCCGCCGCCGACGCGCCGACGCGCTGGGGCTTCGCCCGCCGCGGGCCGCATCGGCGTGCCTTCCTGGAGGCGGCGCTGGACGACCTGGACGCGGCCTTGCGGGCCCGCGGCAGCGCGCTGCTGGAGCTGCATGGCGCGCCATGCGAGGTGCTGCCGGCGCTCGCGCGCGCCGTGGGCACGGACGTGGTGGTGTGCGAGGCGATCGCGGCGCCCGAGGAGGAGGACGAGCTCGCCGCGCTGCGTGCCGCGGGGCTGAGGGTGCGCACCGTGTGGCAGTCGAGCCTGCTCGACCCCGCGGCGCTGCCCTTTGCGCCGGCCCGCCTGCCCAAGGTGTTCACCGCCTTCCGCCAGGCCGTCGAGTCCGCCGGCCTGCAGCCCCCCGCACCCCTGCCCGCAGCGCAGACCCTGCCACCGTGGCCGGACCTCGCCACCGGTGCCGAAGCTGCGCACCACCTTCGCGCCTGCCGGCGCTCCTACAAGGACGAGACGCCGGCGCTCCCCTGTAGGAGCGGCGGCAGCCGCGAATCCGGCGGCGCCACAAGCGACGCGGATGCCGAAGCCGAGCACTGCATTCGCGCCTGCCGGCGCTCCTACAAGGACGAGACGTCGGCGCTCCCCTGTAGGAGCGGCGGCAGCCGCGAATCCGGCGGTGCCACAAGCGACGCGGACGCCGAGGCCGAGCGCCCCATTCGCGCCTGCCGGCGCTCCTACAAGGACGAGGCGTCGGTGCTCCCCTGTAGGAGCGGCGGCAGCCGCGAATCCGGCGGTGCCACAAGCGACGCGGATGCCGAAGCCGAGCACCACCTTCGCGCCTGCCGGCGCTCCTGCAAGGACGAGATGTCGGCGCTCCCCTGTAGGAGCGGCGGCAGCCGCGAATCCGGCGGTGCCACAAGCGACGCGGACGCCGAGGCCGAGCGCCCCATTCGCGCCTGCCGGCGCTCCTACAAGGACGAGGTGTCGGTGTTTCCCTACAGGGCGGAGCCGGCCTCCTTTCCGTGGTGGCGGCCCGACTTCGCCGGCGGCGAGGGGGCGGCGCTCGCGCATCTGGCGGGCTATTTCGCCGGCGAGCGTCCGCGCCATTACAAGGCGACGCGCAACGGCCTGAGCGGTGTCGACTTCTCGAGCAAGTTCTCGCCCTGGCTGGCGCAGGGGGCCTTGTCTCCGCGGCGGGTCTTCGCGGCGCTGCGCCGGCACGAGGCCGCGCAGGGGGCGAGCGAGGGCAGCTACTGGCTTTGGTTCGAGCTGTTGTGGCGAGATTACTTCCGCTTCCTGCATCTGCAGCACGGCCGCCGCCTGTACCGGGCGCGCGGACTGAACGCTGCCGCGCCGCCGCCAGCGCACGACCCGGCGGCCTTCGCGGCCTGGTGCGAGGGGCGCACCGGCCACGCCTTCATCGACGCCGGCATGCGCGAGCTCGCCGCCACCGGCTGGCTGTCGAACCGCATGCGCCAGGTGGTGGCCAGCTACCTGATCCACGACCTCGGCGGCGACTGGCGCGCGGGCGCGGCGTGGTTCGAGGCGCAGCTGGTGGATTACGACGTGTACAGCAACCAGGGCAACTGGCTCTACATCGCCGGCCGCGGCACCGACCCGCGCGGCGGGCGACGCTTCGATCCGGACAGGCAGGCGGCGACCCACGACGCGGACGGAGCCTATCGGACACGCTGGGCCGAGCTCGATCGGCGCGGCGCCGATTGAGCGTACAAGCTGCCTTGGCGGCTGGCCCTTGCTCGAACGCGCCGCGGCTTGCCCGACTCCCGGTCGAATCTGCCGCGGCCATGCCCGGGATTGCTCGACGGCGGCCCGCCCGCATGGAGCGCCCGCACGCGGGCGGCGCAGCTCAAGCGCTACCCCGAAGCGGAGCTCATCCGCCTGGCGCGCGCGGGGGCGGTCCTGCCCGGCGCTCAGCGCATGCCGAATCCGCGTACGCGGGCGAGCGCCGCGGGCGGCAGCGCGCCGAGCAGGGCGCCGATCGACACCACCACGATGCCGACGATCGTGGTGAGCCCGAGGGCCTCGTCCAGGATCAGGTAGGCGCCGATCGCGGTGAAGGCGGGCACCAACGCCAGCATCATCGAGGCCTCGCCGGCGCCGACCTTCTGCACCGCGTAGCTGTAGAAGCCGGCGGCGAGCATGGACGCGATCACGCCCTGGTACACACACTGCAGCGCGATCTCGCCCCAGCTCGCGGCGGCGATGCCGGACGGCAGCCAGAGCAGGTAGATCGGCATGAACACCAGCGCCGAGAAGCTCGCGATGCCGAGGATGCCGAACTGCGGCTTGACCTGCCAGCGCCGCATCAGCAGGCCGAAGATCGCCCACGCCAGCGCCGCGGCGAGGAAGAGCAGGTCGCCGATCCACTCGCTGCCCTGTGCCGGCGCGAGCAGGCTCTCGAAGCCGATCAGCAGCAGGCCGGCGGTCGACAGCAGCAGCGCGACCACGGTCGGGCGGGCGATGCGGAAGCCGCTCGTCACCGCCATGATGACGATGGTCCAGAACGGGATGCCGCCGTTGACGAACACGCCGGCGTGCGCGCTCGGCGCAAAGGCGAAGCCCCAATACACGCACAGCGCGTAGGCCAGCCCGCCGACGCAGGCGAGCACGGCGTGGCGCGGCCAGTCGCGCATCGGCACGTAGCGCAGGAAGAAGGGCAGCGCGATCGTGCCCGAGACGCCGTAGCGCATCGCGGCGATGTCGAAGGGCGTGAAGCTGGCGGTGGCGCCGAAGCGCGACACGATGTTGAAGCCGGACCAGAACACCACCACGAGCAGGGCGGCGAGCAGGCCGCGGACGGCGTCGGAGTGGGCGGGCGGGGGCGTGGTCAATTCGGGTCCGGGGTGCGTGCGGGTGGGTGAGGGTCGGCGTGCGCCCCGCGCCAGGGCGGCGGGCCGTGGCGGTCGGGTGCGCGGGGGCGAGCGGGAGTGCCCGGCTTCAGCCCGGCTGGTTGCGCATGAAGTCGGCGGTCTTGAAGAAGCTCTGCAGCAGGCGCTCGCGCATCGGCTCGGCGATGCCGACCTCTTCCATCGCCAGCAACATGCAGGCGACCCACTGGTCGCGCTCGCGGGTGCCGATGGCAAAGGGCATGTGGCGGGCGCGCAGGCGCGGGTGGCCGAAGCTCTGCACGAAGAGGTCGGGCCCGCCGAGCCAGCCGGAGAGGAACATGAAGAGCTTGTCGCGCGAGCCCTGCAGGTCCTTTGGGTGCAGGGCGCGCAGCTCGGCGAACCGGGGCGTTTCGGCCATGAGGCCGTAGAAGCGGTCGCACAGGCGGGCAAGTACGGGCTCGCCGCCGATCGTGTCGTAGGGGGTGGTCTGGTCCATCGCGGTCTGTGGGGCGTTCGGCGCCTCGAGGCGGGCGCATCGACCGGGATTGTCGCAGACTCGGGCCTCGCCTGCCCGACCACCGCATTCGCGCCTGCCGGCGCTCCTACATCGGTCGGAGGCGCGGCGGTGCGCGGGACGAAGCCGCGGGGTTCATGTAGGAGCGCCGGCAGGCGCGAATGCGGCGGGGGAGAGGCTGCGGTGCGCGGGACGAAGCCGCGAGGTTCGTGTAGGAGCGCCGGCAGGCGCGAATGTGGCGGGGGAGAGGCGGCGGTGCGCGGGATAAAGCCGCGAGGTTCATGTAGGAGCGCCGGCAGGCGCGAATGCGGCGGGGGAGAGGCGGCGGTGCGCGGGACGAAGCCGCGAGGTTCGTGTAGGAGCGCCGGCAGGCGCGAATGCGGCGGGCGACGTCCGTACGCATGTCGTGGGGCGCGCCTCTTACAGGTTCACCACCGCCAGCCTTTTCACCGCCTTGACGAGGATCTTGTAGATGTCGAGGTCGAAGGCCGGGCGGCCGGCTTCCAGGAGGTCGGCGAGCGCGGCCTCGTCGGTGGCGGTGCCGAGCCAGCGCCAGCCGTCGATGACGTGTAGGGCCTCGCCCTCGCGCAGGCCGATGGGGCCGGGCCAGTTCCAGTGCTCGACCTTCAGTGCGTGCAGGGCCTCGATCAGGCGCAGGGCGTGGGCCTGGGGGGATTCGCCGCCGTGGCAGGCGCCGCGGCAGCGTTTGAGCTGGAAGTCGAAGCAGCGCGCGCCCTGCGGGTGTTTCTCCAGGCCGAGCAGGGGCGGGCACAGGGCGTGGTCGCGGGCGAGCGCGCGCAGGCGGTTGGTGGCCTCGCGGCGGGTGCGGAAGAAGCCGTAGAGGTCGTCGCGGCGGCCGAAGTCGAGGTCGACGGCGTGCACCAGCTCCAGCCGCCAGTCGCCGACGATGTCGGTGGCGAGCCGCCAGGTGCAGAGTTCGCGGTTGCGGCGCAGCTGGCGGTTGTGGGTGGGCTGCAGGCGTTTGACCAGGCGGGCTTCCTCGAGCAGCGCGCCGATCTCGCCGGCGGTTTCGATCCACTCGATGTGGCGCACCTGCTGGCTGAGGCTGAGCTCGCGGTCGCTGGTGTGGTCGGCGGCGAAGTGCGACAGCACGCGGCTGCGCAGGCGGGTGCTCTTGCCGATGTAGAGCGGCAGGTCCGGCGGCGGCAGGCCCCGGGCCCCGGCGCCCGTGCGGGCGCGCCCGGCGAAGGGCGAGGCGGAGGGCGAGGCGGAGGGCGAGGCGGAGGGCGAGGCGGAG
>NZ_AMXF01000241.1 GCF_000310225.1 Thauera phenylacetica B4P | reverse complement strand
GTTCATGTAGGAGCGCCGGCAGGCGCGAAGGCGGCGGTGGGCGTTTTCGAGCACGCCGATTGTTTCGCCGCCCGATTCGCGCCTTCCGGCGCTCCTACAGCCCGCCGGATGCGGTGCCTTCCTGCAGGAGCGCTGGCCGGCGTGGATGGCGGTGGGGCTGGCGCAGGGTGCTTAGTCGATGGTAAGCCGCCTGGCCTGCACCTCGGCCTTCTTGGGAAGGTGAAGCTCTAGCACGCCGTCGTTGAACTTCGCGCTCGCGGCGGCCTCGTCGATCTCCTGGCCGAGCTGGAAGCTGCGCGACACCTTGCCGAAGTAGCGCTCGGTGCGCAGCACCTTTTCGCCGTCCTTGACCTCCTTCTCCTGCTTGCGCTCGGCGCTGATCGACACCACCGGCCCGTCGATATGGACGTGGATGTCTTCCTTCTTCATGCCGGGCAGCTCGGCGTGAACCTCGTAGCCTTGCGCGGTCTCCTTGACGTCGACCCGCATCTGCGGCGCATCGGTGCCCGGGGTGGCGAGCTGCTGGCCGCCGAAGTCGACCGGGCGCACGAAAAATCCGCGGAAGAAGTCGTCCAGCGGGTCGGTGCGACGGGTGAGAGGGTTGCTCATGTCGTGTCCTCCTGTGTCCGGGTTCTTGCCGGGGGATCCGGCTTCAAGACCAATATAGGCGCGCAGGAGGGGTTTTCAAGGGGCTGGCGCGCGTGCTGCGCAGGAGGATGCGCGACCCTCGCGGCGGGATTCGAACGCACACGGGAGGCGAGACGCCGATGAACGAAACCACCAATGTCTGTCCGCGCTGCGGCGCGGCCTTCACCTGCGGCGTGCGCGCCGGCGAGGCTGCGTGCTGGTGCGCCGTGCTGCCGGCCGCATTCGCGGTGCCGGCCGAAGGCGCGGGGGCGTGCTACTGCCCGCGCTGCCTCGGCGAGCTCATCGAGGCGCGCCGGCAGGCGCCTCGGGGAGCGCCGGGATGAAGGCGTGGCCGAAGCCGACGCCCTCCGCGCGCCAGAAGTCGCCGGTCTCGTCGAGGATCTCGCACAGCGTGGCGAGGGTCTCGGGAGCGGCCGTTCGCAAGGCTTCGGCATGCAGGAACTCGAGCCGGTAGGCATCGGCGGGCAGCCACGACAGGTCGCACAGGCAATCCGACAGCGCGTCCCAGTTGTGGCCGAACCAGTCCGGGAAGCGCAGCGTGCGCGCGATGCGGGCGAGCAGCTCGGCCTTGTCGGTGCAGCCGGCGAGGTCGATGCGATGCGGCTGGAGCGGGGGCGCGGCGGGCGCTTGCGGGGCTTGGCTCATGGACGGACGGCTCAGGGCGGCGAGCGCAGCGGCGCGATCTCGCGGAAGCTGCGGTAGTGGTCGGCGGTGTAGTAGAACACCTCGGGCGGATCGCCGCCGCTGACGATACGGCGCGCGCCACGGTCGCGCGAGCCGGGCGTCGGCACGGTGTACTCGCGGTAATAGCCGCGTGGCCGCGCCGGTAGCAGGCGTTCGCGGTTCTGGAAGGTGGTGCCGTCCTTGCGGTAGGGGAAGGGGCCGCCGCGCTGGATGAGCGCGAGCGTCTCGATCGCCTCGGGCGGCAGCCCGGCGTGCGAGGGCTGCAGCAGGCCCTGGGCTTGCGGGGTCTCGGGTGCGGCGCCGGGCGAGCAGGCGGGCAGAGCCGCGGCGAGCGCGAGGAGCAGCAGCAGGCGGAGCAGGACGGTACGCAGCATCGGGGTTCAGGCGCGGCGGGTGCGGGGGATGGGGGCGCGCTCGGGGCGGATGCCGTAGCGCTTCATGAGCTCGTGGCGGAATTCGGTGATCGCCGCCAGGCGCGGGTTGGTGGGCGCCAGGCGCTGGGTGCGCTCGATCAGGCTGCGCGCCTGCGCGGCGAAGGCCTCGTTCCAGCCGCGGTGCTCGATGTGGCGCAGCAAGGCGAGCGCGGCGTTGAAGAGCACGTGCGGGTTGCCCGGCATCTTGCGCGCGGCGTTCATCATCTCGGCGACCGCGCCGTCGTAGTCGCCGCCGCGCGCCTTCTCCGCGCCCGCGCCGACCAGGGTCCTGACCTCGGCCTGCACCTGCTGCTCGACCTCGGCGGAGAGGTTCTCGAAGCCGCGCGCCTCGAGCGCGGCGCGCGTGCGCGCCAGGCTGCGGTCGTCGCCATGGGTGCGCATGAGGTCGGCGAGGAGCTGGCGGCCCTCGGTCTCGAGCTTGCGGTCGTAGCACAGCTCGAGCAGGTCGCGGCGCAGCCCGGGGGAGAGCTCGCGGATGCGCTCGGGGTTGGCGAGCGCGCGCACCATGGCGCCGCGCAGGCCTTCGGCGTCGTTGCGGTGGCCCTCGACCAGGGCATTGCCGACGGCGAGGCAGAGCTCGCCCTTGGGATGGCGGACGAGGTTGCGCTCGAGGTCGGCGAGCGTGGCCAGGGCTTCGTCCGGGCGCTCGCGGGCGAGCTGGGCCTGCACGAGGCGGACGTGGTCCTCGGGGTCGCGGAATTCGGAGTAGCCGCCGCGGCGCACCGCCTCGGCGAGGCTGCGCTCGGCGCGGTCGAGCTCGCCGGCCTGCAGGGCGAGCTCGCCGAGCCGGCGCAGGCGCGGGAGGCGGTAGGGCGAGAGCTCGGTGGCGCGCTGCAGGGTCTCGCAGGCCTCGGCGGGGCGGCCGGTCTCTTCCTGCACGCGGGCGAGCAGCTCGTGCGCCTCGATGAAGCGCGGGTGGCGGGCGACCAGGTCGGCGAGCAGGTGTTCGGCCTCCACCCAGGCCTCGCGCATCACCAGCATGCGCACCAGCCCGAGCGAGGCCCAGGGGATGGGGCGCGCGGCGAGGATCTCGCGGTACAGCGCTGCGGCCTCGTCGATCTGGCCGATCTGGGCGTGCAGCTCCGCCTGCAGGCGCATGAAGTCGACCAGGTACTGCGGGTGGCGGTCGCGCGCCTCGCGGCAGGCGGCGAGCGCGCCGACCGGGTCGCCGAGCTTCATGAGCTGCCACACCGGCAGAAAGGCGTCGCGCTTCTCGAAGGCGCGCAGCAGGCGTACGCGCAGGCTCTCAGCGGTGAGCGGCTTGAGGATGTAGTCGTTGGGGACGAGCTCGCAGGCGCTGATCACGCGCTCGTAGTTGCGCTCGCCGGTGATCATCACGAACACCGTGTCGGGCGGGATGATGCCGTGCTGGCGCAGGTCCTCGAGCAGGTGCTGGCCGTCCTGGCCCTCGCCGAGGTCGTATTCGGACAGGATGAGGTCGAAGGGCTGCGCGCGCAGGCGGCGCATCGCCATGCTCGCCGACACCGCGAACTGCGGCGCGTCCACGCCGATCGAGGCGAGCATGTTGCGCAGCTGCGCACGCATGCTCGACTGGGATTCGACGACGAGGACCTGCAGGCCGTGGGGGAGGAGCATCGGATGGAGTGGCGGACGCACGCCGGCGGCGTGCCATGCCCGAAGATTACGGCAGGCGGCGCAAAGGCTGAAGCCCCCGCGATGAAGAAAAGGCGCTCTTCAACACGGGGGCTTCAGGTGTGAGCGGCCCGCGGGCACGAATCCGCCCGCGGGAGCGGCCTGGCTCAGCCGCGCTCGACCTCGACCTGGGTCTCGACCTTCTGGCGCAGGCGGATGTGCAGCTCGCGCAGCTGCTTCTCGTCCACGCCGCTCGGTGCGTCGGTGAGCAGGCACTGGGCGCGCTGGGTCTTGGGGAAGGCGATGACGTCGCGGATGGACTCGGCGCCGGTCATCATGGTGACGATGCGGTCGAGGCCGAAGGCGAGGCCGCCGTGCGGGGGCGCGCCGTACTTGAGCGCGTCGAGCAGGAAGCCGAACTTGGCCTGCTGCTCCTCGGGGCCGATGGCGAGCGCCTCGAACACGCGCGCCTGCACGTCGGCGCGGTGGATACGCACCGAGCCGCCGCCGATCTCCCAGCCGTTCAAGGCGAGGTCGTAGGCCTTGGCCAGGCACTCGCCGGGGTTGGTTTCGAGCAGGTCGATGTGCTCGTCCTTCGGGCTGGTGAAGGGGTGGTGGCAGGCGGTCCAGCGCTTGTCGTCCTCGTCGTACTCGAACATCGGGAAGTCGACCACCCACAGCGGACGCCAGGCCTCGCCCGTCACATAACCCTTCTCGTGACCGAGCCTGATGCGCAGCGCGCCCATGGCGTCGTTGACCACCTTGGTCTTGTCGGCGCCGAAGAAGATCAGGTCGCCCGACTGCGCGCCGGTGCGCTCGAGGATGGTGGTGAGCGCCTTCTCGTGCAGGTTCTTGACGATCGGCGACTGCAGGCCCTGCTCGTTGGGCTGGGTGACGTCGTTGACCTTGATGTAGGCCAGGCCGCGGGCGCCGTAGATGCTGACGAACTTGGTGTATTCGTCGATCTCGCCGCGGGTCAGGGTGTTGCCGCCGGGCACGCGCATCGCAGCGACGCGGCCGCCCGAGGTGGCGGGGCCGCTGAAGACCTTGAAGGCGACGTCCTGCACCGCGTCGGTCACATCGGTGAGTTCCAGCGTGACACGCAGGTCGGGCTTGTCCGAGCCGTAGCGGCGCATCGCCTCGGCGTAGGTCATGCGCGGGAAGGGCGCGGGCAGCTCGACGTCCATCGCCTCCTTGAACACATAGCGGATCATTTCCTCGACCAGCGCGGTGATCTCGTGCTCGTTCATGAACGAGGTCTCGAGGTCGACCTGGGTGAATTCGGGCTGGCGGTCGGCGCGCAGGTCCTCGTCGCGGAAGCACTTGACGATCTGGTAGTAGCGGTCGTAGCCGGCCACCATGAGCAGCTGCTTGAAGAGCTGCGGCGACTGCGGCAGGGCGAAGAACTGGCCCGGGTGCACGCGCGAGGGCACCAGGTAGTCGCGCGCGCCTTCGGGCGTGCTCTTGGTGAGCATCGGCGTCTCGACGTCGATGAAGCCGGCGCCGTCGAGGAAGCGGCGGAAGGCCATCGTGGTCTTGTAGCGCAGCATCAGGTTCTTCTGCATCTGCGGGCGACGCAGGTCGATGACGCGGTTGGTCAGGCGCACGGTCTCGGAGAGGTTCTCCTCGTCGAGCTGGAAGGGCGGCGTGGCCGCGGCGTTGAGCACCTCGATGTCGTGGCAGAGGATCTCGATCTCGCCCGAGGTCAGGTTGGCGTTTTCGGTGCCGGCGGGGCGGCGGCGCACCTTGCCGCTCATCTTGAGCACGAACTCGTTGCGCACGGACTCGGCGGTCTTGAACATCTCGGCGCGGTCGGGATCGCACACCACCTGCACCAGGCCCTCGCGGTCGCGCAGGTCGATGAAGATCACTCCGCCGTGGTCGCGGCGGCGGTGCACCCAGCCGCAAATGGTGACGATCTGGTCGAGGTCGGCGGCGGTGACTTTTCCGCAGTAGTGAGTTCGCATTTCGTGTTCCGCAGGTTCGGGGGCGCTTGCGCCCGGGGATTCAGGATTCGGCAGGGTGGAGAGGCTGGAAGGTCGGGGATGCCGGGTTCAGGGCTCGGGCAGCGCGGGCACGGGTTCCGGCTCCGGCCTGCGCACGGGGGGCGCGACGACCCCCATCGAGATGATGTACTTGAGCGCATCGTCCACGCTCATGTCGAGCTCGACGACTTCGCTGCGCCGCATCATCAGGAAGAAGCCCGAGGTCGGGTTGGGCGTGGTCGGCACGTAGACGCTGACGTAGTCGCCGCGCAGGTGCTCGGCCGCGTTGCCGCCCGGCTGGCCGGTGAGGAAGGCGATGGTCCACACGCCCTCGCGCGGGTACTGCACCAGCAGCGCCTTGCGGAAGGCCTGGCCGCTGCTGGAAAAGACCGTGTCGGAGACCTGCTTGACGCTGTAGTAGATCGACTTCACCACCGGGATGCGCGCGAGCAGCGCCTCCCACAGCTTGACGAGCTTCTGGCCGATGACGTTGGCCGCGACCAGGCCGGTTAAGAACACCAGCAGCAGGCCGGCGACCACGCCCACGCCGGGGATGTGCACCCCAAGGTAGCGGCTCGGCTGGTACTCCTCGGGGAGCCACAGCAGGATCGCGTCGAGCGTGCCGACGATCCAGGAGATCACCATGTAGGTGATCGCCAGCGGGAGCCAGATCAGCAGGCCGGTGATGAAGTATTTTTTCAAGTGCAGTTCCTGGCCGCCGCATGCCGCGGCCGCCGGCATCTGCCGCGCCGCGGCCAGCCTGCCGC
>NZ_AMXF01000240.1 GCF_000310225.1 Thauera phenylacetica B4P | reverse complement strand
CCCCGAGCGCAGCGAGGGGCCGCGAGTGCAGGCGGCGCGCACCGCCCCGGCCCCGCGACCGTTTCGCAGCCGCGCCCGCCGCCTCAGCCCCGCCTCAGCCCCGCCTCAGCCCAGCCTGCAGCAACATTGCCGCAATGCAACATTGGCATCCCCGGGGTCTTTTAAGGGATAATTCCGATCTTTCCCGATGGCGGCCTCCGGCCCGAAAACAGCATGCAGTCGACCCGCAACGTCCAGCCCCCGGTCTTCAACCCCATCACCGGCGCCATCCGCGCCCTCGCGATGGACGCAGTGCAGCAGGCCAACTCCGGCCACCCGGGCGCACCCATGGGCATGGCCGAGATCGCCGAAGTCCTCTGGCGCCACCACCTCAGGCACAACCCGGCCAACCCCAAGTGGGCCGACCGCGACCGCTTCGTGCTGTCCAACGGCCACGGCTCGATGCTGATCTACGCGCTGCTCCACCTCACCGGCTACGACCTGCCGATCGAGGAGTTGAAGCGCTTCCGCCAGCTCCACAGCAAGACCCCCGGCCACCCCGAGTACGGCTACGCCCCCGGCATCGAGACCACCACCGGCCCGCTCGGCCAGGGCATCACCAACGCCGTCGGCATGGCGCTCGCCGAGAAGATCCTCGCCGCCGAGTTCAACCGCCCCGGCCACGTGGTGGTCGACCACAACACCTATGTCTTCCTCGGCGACGGCTGCCTGATGGAAGGCATCTCGCACGAGGCCTGCTCGCTCGCCGGCACCTGGGGCCTGGGCAAGCTGGTCGCCTTCTACGACGACAACAACATCTCCATCGACGGCCACGTGCAGGGCTGGTTCACCGACGACACCCCGAAAAGGTTCGAAGCATATGGATGGCAGGTCATCCGCGACGTCCAGGGCCACGACCCGGTCGAGATCGAGGCCGCCATCCAGCAGGCCAAGGCCAACACCGCCCAGCCCACGCTGATCTGCTGCAAGACCATCATCGGCGCCGGCGCGCCCAACAAGCAGGACAGCCACGACGTGCATGGCGCCCCGCTCGGCGCCGCCGAGATCGAGGCCGCGCGCGCCCACATCGGCTGGACCCACCCGCCCTTCCACATCCCGGCCGAGGTCTACGCCGCCTGGGACGCGCGCACCAAGGGCGCCTCGCTCGAGGCCCAGTGGAACGCCGCCTTCGCCGCCTACCGCGCCGCCCACCCCGAGCTCGCCGCCGAGTTCGAGCGCCGCATGGCCGGCGAGCTGCCCGCCGACTGGGATGCCCACGTCGCCGCGGTGCTGGCCAAGGTCGTCGACAAGGCCGAGACCATCGCCACCCGCAAGGCCAGCCAGAACAGCATCGAGGCCTACGCGCCCAAGCTGCCCGAACTCCTCGGCGGCTCGGCCGACCTCGCCGGCTCCAACCTCACGCTGTGGTCGGGCGCCAGGGGCGTCAGCAAGACCAGCGGCGGCAACTACGTGTATTACGGCGTGCGCGAGTTCGGCATGGCGGCGATCGCCAACGGCGTCAGCCTGCACGGCGGCCTCATCCCCTACACCGCCACCTTCCTGATGTTCAGCGAGTACGCGCGCAACGCCCTGCGCATGGCCGCGCTGATGAAGGTGCGCCAGATCTTCGTGTTCACGCACGATTCGATCGGCCTCGGCGAGGACGGCCCCACCCACCAGCCTGTTGAGCAGACCGCGACGCTGCGCCTGATCCCCAACATGGACGTGTGGCGCCCCTGCGACACCACCGAATCGGCGGTGGCGTGGGCGAACGCGATCGAGCGCAAGGATGGCCCGACGTCGATGTGCTTCTCGCGCCAGAACCTGCCCTTCCAGGCGCGCACCTCCGCGCAGATCGCCGCCATCCGCAAGGGCGGCTACGTGCTGTCCGAGGCCGAAGGTGGCAAGCCGCAGGCGGTGATCCTCGCCACCGGCTCCGAGGTCGCGCTCGCCATGGCCGCGCAGAAGACCCTGGCCGAGCAAGGTGTCGCGGTGCGCGTGGTGTCCATGCCCTCGACCAACGTCTTCGACCGCCAGGACGCCGCCTGGAAGGCGAGCGTGCTGCCCGCCGGCCTGCCGCGCGTCGCGGTCGAGGCCGGCACGACCGACGGCTGGTACAAGTACGTCGGCCTCGAAGGCCGCGTGATCGGCATCGACCGCTTCGGCGAGTCGGCGCCCGCAGGCGAGCTGTTCAAGTATTTCGGCATCACCGCGGACGCGGTGGTGCAGGCAGTGAAATCGGTGCTCTGACAAGACCCTGGCGCGGGAGCGGCTCCGGAAGCGGACCGCTCCCGCTGCACTTCAGGACACGGTCCCGCACGGGCCGGCAGGGCAGCAGCAAACACAAATCACCCGGTTTTTCACCGTTATCTCAGGGAGAAGCAACGATGAGCATCAAGGTCGCCATCAACGGTTTCGGTCGTATCGGTCGCTGCACGCTGCGCGCCATCTACGAGCAGGGCCTGCAGAACGAGTTCGAAGTGGTCGCCATCAACGCCTCCGGCGATCTGACCACCAACGCCCACCTGCTCAAGTACGACACCACCCACGGCCGCTTCGCCACCTCGGTCGAGACCGAAGGCGAGAACGTCATCATCATCGACGGCAAGAAGATCCCCTTCTACTCCACCAAGGACCCGAAGGGCGTCAACTGGGGCAGCCACGGCGTGGACGTGCTGCTCGAATGCACCGGCGCCTACACCACCAAGGCCAAGGCCCAGGCCCTGCTCGACATGGGCGCCCGCCGCGTGCTGATCTCCGCCCCGGGTGGCGACGACGTCGACACCACCATCGTGATGGGTGTCAATGAGGACGCACTGAAGGCCGGCATGACCGTCGTCTCCAACGCCTCCTGCACCACCAACTGCCTGGCCCCGGTCGCCAAGATCCTGGCCGACAGCGTCGGCATCAAGCAGGGCCTGATGACCACCATCCACGCCTACACCAACGACCAGGTCACCGTGGACGTGCGCCACAAGGACCTGCGCCGCGCCCGCGCCGCCGCCGCCAACATCATCCCCACCAAGACCGGCGCCGCCAAGGCCGTCGGCCTGGTGCTGCCGCAGCTGGTCGGCAAGGTCGACGGCTTCGCGCTGCGCGTGCCGACGATCAACGTCTCGCTGGTCGACCTCACCTTCACCGCCGAGCGCGCCACCACCAAGGAAGAGATCAACGCGCTGATGACCGCCGCGGCCGACGGCCCGCTGAAGGGCATCCTCGCGGTCAACACCGAGCCGCTGGTGTCCTCCGACTTCAACCACACCACGGTTTCGTCCACCTTCGACGCCACCCAGACCCGCGTCATCAAGGGCGAGGACGGCTCGGTGCTGGTCAAGGTGCTGGCCTGGTACGACAACGAGTGGGGCTACTCCTGCCGCATGCTCGACGCCGCGCGCGCCTTCTGCAACGCCAAGTAAGCCCGACCCCAGTCGAACCGACGCCCTGCCCTGCAGGGCGTTTTTCCAGGATCGAACGAATCATGCAAGTCAAGAAACTCACCGAACTCGACGTGCGCGGCAAGAAGGTCTTCATCCGCGCCGACCTCAACGTGCCGCAGGACGACGCCGGCAACATCACCGAGGACACCCGCATCCGCGCCTCGCTGCCGTCGATCCAGTATTGCCTCGACAATGGCGCCGCGGTGATGGTCACCTCCCACCTCGGCCGCCCTACCGAAGGCACGGTCGGCCCCGACGACACCCTGGCCCCGGTGGCGGTGCGCCTCGGCCAGTTGCTGCACCGCCCGGTGCGCCTGGTGGCCGACTGGGTCGAGGGCGGCTTCGCGCTCAAGCCGGGCGAGGTCGTCCTGCTCGAGAACTGCCGCTGCAACAAGGGCGAGAAGAAGGACAACGAAGAGCTCGCCAAGAAGATGGCCGCGCTGTGCGACGTCTACGTCAATGACGCCTTCGGCACCGCCCACCGCGCCGAGGCCACCACCCACGGCATCGCCCGCTTCGCCCCGGTGGCCTGCGCCGGCATCCTGATGGGCGCCGAGATCGACGCGCTCGGCAAGGCCCTGCAGTCCCCGCAGCGCCCGCTGGTGGCGATCGTCGGCGGCTCCAAGGTGTCGTCCAAGCTCACCATCCTGAAGTCGCTCGCCGACAAGGTGGACCAGCTCATCGTCGGCGGCGGCATCGCCAACACCTTCCTGCTCGCCTCCGGCAAGCGCATCGGCGAATCCCTCGCCGAGCCCGAGCTGGTCAAGGAGGCGCAGGCGATCATGGACATGATGAAGGCGCGTGGCGCCGAGGTGCCGCTGCCGGTCGACGTCGTCGTCGCCGACGAGGTCTCCGCGCTGGCGCGCGCCAACCGCATCCCGGTCGAAGAGGTCGGCGCGCACGACCGCATCCTCGACGTCGGCCCGAAGACCGCCGCCAAGCTCTCCGAGATCATCGCCAACGCCGGCACCATCGTGTGGAACGGCCCGGTGGGCGTGTTCGAGCTGCCCCAGTTCGCCGGCGGCACCAAGATGATGGCCTCGGCCATCGCGCACTCGGAGGCCTTCTCGATCGCCGGCGGCGGCGACACCCTCGCGGCCATCGCCAAGTTCCACATCGCCGAGGACGTGGGCTACATCTCGACCGGCGGCGGCGCCTTCCTCGAGTTCCTCGAAGGCAAGACCCTGCCCGCAATCGCGGCGCTGGAGGCACGCTTCAAGGACTGAGGCGCACACGCAGTTGAACCGCCGCGGGTGCGGGCTGGATGGCCGCATTCGCGGCGGCCGGCGCTCCTACAGGGGCGAGGTGCGGGCTGGGTCGCCGTGTTCGCGCCTGCCGGCGCTCCTACAGGGCCTAGGCGCAGGCTGGGTCGCCGTGTTCGCGCCTGCCGGCGCTCCTACAGGGGGGCGGCGCGGGCTGGGTCGGCGCATTCGCGGCGGTCGGTGCTCGTGCAGGGCGTCGGTGGGTGATGGTTCATGTAGGAGCGCCGGCAGGCGCGAATGCGGCCTTGCAGCTTGCGACGCGAGCCGCGCTGGCGGCTGCGGTTCAGCCCCGCCGCAGCCAGCGCACCCCCTGCCCCGCCATCTTGCGGCGCAGCCAGGCGAGCTGGGTCTGCAGGGGCAGCTCCTTCGGGCAGAGGTCGTTGCAGGCCAGCAGGCTCATGCAGCCGAAGATGCCTTCGTCGTTGCCGACGAGCTCGTAGAAGTCCGCATCGTCGCGCGTATCCGCCGGGTCGAGGCGGAAACGCGCGATCTTGTTGAGACCCACCGCGCCGACGAAGCCCTCGCGCATCTGCGCGGTCGCGCACGCGACGATGCAGCAGCCGCACTCGATGCAGCGGTCGAGCTCATAGACTTCCTCGGCGAGCGTCGGCTCCATGCGCGCCTCGAGGCGGTCGAGGTCGGGCTCGGCGTCGAGATGCACCCAGGTCTGCAGGCGCTCGGCGAGCTCGCGCATCCAGCTCCCGGTATCCACCGACAGGTCGGCCACGAGCCGGAACACCGGCAGCGGATAGAGGCTGAACGCCGCCGGCAGCGTGCTCGTCAGCGTGCGGCAGGCCAGCCCGGGGCGGCCGTCGATCACCATCGCGCACGCGCCGCACACCCCCGCACGGCAGACGAAGTCGAAGTTGAGATCGGGCGCCTGGGTGTCGCGGATCGCGTTGAGCGCGATGAAGAGCGTCATCCCCGGCTGCTCGTCGAGCTCGTAGTCGACCGTGCGCGGCACGCTCTGCGGGTCGCGCGGGTTGTGGCGGAAGATCGAGATCTTCAGGCGGCGGCTCATCGCGGTGCTCCTTCTTCGATGTCGGCGAGGCGTTCGTTGTCGCCGCGATAGCGTTCGGGCAGGCGCATGCGGAAATCCAGCAGTGCGGCCTGCAGGGGGGCGCCTCCCGCGCCTTCGAGGCGGGCACGGATGGACTCGATCTCGGCCTCGCGCAGCGCGGTGGCCGGGTGCTCGACGATGTTGCGCGTGCCGTAGCCGCGGAAGCCGGGCGGCAGCTCCATGTGCTCGACCGTGATCGGCTCGTACTCCAGCACCGGCGCGGCGCCCCCCGTCGGCCAACACGCCAGCGTGCGGCGCAGCCAGTCGCGGTCGTTGCGCGCCGGGTAGTCCTCGCGCGCGTGCGCGCCGCGGCTCTCGCGGCGCTCGAGCGCGCCCTGCGCCGCGCACAGCGCGAGCGCGAGCATGCGCGGCA
>NZ_AMXF01000239.1 GCF_000310225.1 Thauera phenylacetica B4P | reverse complement strand
AGCAACACTTCGCGGCCAATCCGCTTCGATCCGATCTCCACCCGCGCTCGAAGTAGGCAAGAACGCCGCTCGGTTACCGCTTACCGCCAATGGTTCCATTTCCGCGTGCTCGGCGCGGGCGGCAAGCCGCTGCGCATGGTGTTCGAGAACGCCGCCGAGGCCGCCTATGCCGACGGCTGGCCGGGCTACCGCTGCGTCGCTTCCTACGACCGCCAGAACTGGTTCCGCGTCTCGGGCACCCGCTACGAGGACGGCCGCCTGATCGTCGAGCACACGCCCGAGCGCGATTCGATCTTCTACGCCTACTTCGAGCCCTATTCGCACGAGCGCCATCTCGACCTGCTGTGCCGCGCGGAGATGTCCCCCTTCGCCAGGGTGCTCAACCTCGGCGCCACCGTCGAGGGGCGCGATCTCGACCTCGTGGTGGTGGGCCGCCCAACGCCCGAGCGCGCGCCGGTATGGATCATCGCCCGCCAGCACCCGGGGGAGACGATGGCGGAGTGGTTCGTCGAGGGCCTGCTCGAGCGCCTGCTCGACGGCGCCGACCCGATCGCGCGCAAGGTGCGCGAGCACGCGGTGCTCTACATCGTGCCGAACATGAATCCGGACGGCGCGGTGCGCGGCAACCTGCGCACCAATGCCGCCGGCCGCAACCTGAACCGTGAATGGCGCGCGCCCGACCCGGCGGCGAGCCCCGAGGTGTTCCTCGTGCGCGAGGAGATGGAACGCACCGGCTGCGGGCTCTTCCTCGACATCCACGGCGACGAGGCGCTGCCCTACGTGTTCTTCTCCACCGCGGAGGAGGTGCCCGGTTTCAGCGCCGAAGCCGCCGCCCGCCAGGCGATGTTCATCGACGCCTTCGCCGCCGCCAGCCCGGACTTCCAGCGCGAACACGGCTACCAGCCCGGCCGCTTCGGCGAGGCGCTGCTCGGCCTGGCGAGCAAATGGGTGGCGCACCGCTTCGGCTGCGTGTCGCTGACCCTGGAGATGCCGTTCAAGGACAACGCCAACCTCCCCGACGGCCACAACGGCTGGAACGGCGCGCGCAGCAAGCGCATGGGCGGAGCGATGCTGAACGCGATCTGGCGCCATCTGGCGGTCTGAGCGACGCGGCGCACGCCTCTTCGGGCGCGCTCGAAAAAAAACCGGGATGGCACCCGAGGGGCCATCCCGGTTGCGGAGGGGGGGCATGCGCCTCCCGTCGCGCCTCGCCTACATCGCGGCGGCGAAGATCGCCTCGACCTCGGCCTGCTCCGCCGGCCTCGGGTTGGTCACGCCGCAGGCGTCCTTCATCGCATTGGCCGCCAGCGCCGGGATGTCCTCGCGACGCGCGCCCAGGGCGCTCAGGTTGGGCGGGATGTCCACGTCCGCGCTGAGCCGCCGGATGGCGGCGATCGCGGCCTGCGCCGCCGTCGCTGGGTCCATGCCGCGGGTATCGACGCGGAGCGCACGGGCGACGTCCGCCAGGCGCGGGGCCGCCACCTCGGCATTGAAGGCCTGCACATGGGGCAACAGCACCGCGTTGCAGACGCCGTGGGGGAGGTCGTAGTAGCCGCCGAGCTGGTGCGCCATTGCATGGACGTAGCCCAGGGAGGCATTGTTGAACGCCATCCCGGCGAGGAACTGCGCGTACGCCATCTGCTCGCGCGCCTGCATGTCCGCGCCGTCGGCGACAGCCTGGCGCAGGTTGTCGGCGATCAGCTCGATCGCCTTGATCGCGCAGGCGTCGGTGATCGGCGTCGCCGCGGTCGACACGTAGGCCTCCACCGCATGCGTCAGCGCATCCATGCCGGTCGCCGCGGTCAGCCCCTTCGGCATCCCCGCCATCAGCGCGGCGTCATTCACCGAAAGGACCGGCGTGACGTGGCGATCCACGATCGCCATTTTCACGTGGCGTGCCTCGTCGGTGATGATGCAGAAGCGGGTCATCTCGCTCGCGGTCCCGGCCGTGGTGTTGATCGCGACCAGCGGCAGCTGCGGCTGGGCCGAGCGATCGACGCCTTCGTAGTCGGCGATGCGCCCGCCGTTGGTCGCGCACAGGGCGATGCCCTTGGCGCAGTCGTGGGGCGAGCCGCCCCCGAGCGAGATGACGAAGTCGCAGTGGTCGGCCTGCAGCATGGCCAGGCCCTCCTCGACGTTGCCGATCGTCGGGTTCGGCTTCGTACCGTCGAAGACGCTGGCCTCGATGCCGGCCTCGTGCAGCAGGCCGACGACGTGGTCGACCACGCCGAGGCGGTTGAGCGGCTTGTCGGTGACGACCAGCGCGCGACGGAATCCCTTGCCGCGCACGACATTCACCGCGTCGGCGAGGCAACCGGCGCCGATCATGTTTTCGGACGGGATGAAGAAGGTATTGGTGCTCATCGAAGTTCTCCTGATTGTGTGTGGATGGCCGCCGTGCGTGCGGCGGCGCGTTTCTTGTCGGATTGCGAACCCGGGCGTCAGAAGAAGCCGAGGGCCTGGGGGCTGTAGCTGACCAGCAGGTTCTTGGTCTGCTGGTAGTGGTCGAGCATCATCTTGTGGGTCTCCCTGCCGATGCCCGACTCCTTGTAGCCGCCGAAGGTGGCGTGGGCCGGATAGGCGTGGTAGCAGTTGGTCCACACCCGGCCGGCCTTGATCGCGCGGCCCATGCGGTAGGCAGTCGCGCCGTCGCGGGTCCACACGCCGGCGCCGAGCCCGTAGGGGGTGTCGTTGGCGATCTGGAGGGCTTCGGCCTCGGTGCGGAAGGTGGTCACCCCGAGCACCGGGCCGAAGATCTCCTCCTGGAAGATGCGCATCCGGTTGTGCCCCTTGAAAAGGGTCGGCTGGATGTAATAGCCGTCCGCAAGTTCGCCCCGCAGCCGGGCGCGGTCGCCCCCCGTCAGGCACTGCGCGCCTTCCTCCTGGCCCAGCGCCAGGTAGGACAGGATCTTGTCCATCTGCTGCTGCGAGGCCTGGGCACCCATCATCGTCTCCGTGTCGAGCGGGCTGCCCTGGCGGATCGCCTTCACCCGCGCCACGACGCGCTCGATGAAGCGGTCGTAGATGGATTCCTGGATCAGCGCGCGCGATGGGCAGGTGCACACCTCGCCCTGATTGAAGGCGAACAGCACCACGCCTTCGACCGCCTTGTCGAGCAGCGCGTCGTCGGCCTCGGCGATGTCAGCGAAGAAGATATTAGGCGACTTGCCGCCGAGTTCGAGCGTGGCCGGGATCAGGTTCTCCGCCGCGGCCTGGGCGATGACGCGGCCGGTGGCGGTGGAGCCGGTGAACGCGATCTTGGCGATGCGCCGGCTGGTGGCGAGCGGCATGCCGGCCTCGCCGCCGTAGCCGTTGACGATGTTGAGCACGCCGTCGGGCAGCAGGTCGGCGATCAGTTCGGCGAGCACCAGGATGCTGACCGGGGTCGATTCGGCCGGCTTGAGCACCACGCAGTTGCCGGCCGCCAGGGCGGGCGCGAGCTTCCAGGCGGCCATCAGGATGGGGAAGTTCCACGGGATGATCTGGCCGACGACGCCGAGCGGCTCGTGGAAGTGATAGGCGACGGTGTGCTCGTCGATTTCGGAGAGGCTCCCCTCCTGCGCCCGCAGGCAGCCCGCGAAGTAGCGGAAGTGGTCCACCGCCAGCGGAATGTCCGCATTGAGCGTTTCGCGGATGGCCTTGCCGTTGTCCACCGTCTCGACGTAGGCGAGCCGCTCGAGGTTGGCCTCGATGCGGTCGGCGATCCTGAGCAGTGCGTTGGCCCGCTCGGTGGCCGGGGTGCGACCCCATGGCTCGGCCGCGGCGTGGGCGGCGTCGAGCGCGAGTTCGACGTCCGCGGCGCGGGAGCGGGCGGCCTGGGTATAGGGCTTGCCGGTGACCGGGGTGATCACGTCGAAGTATTCGCCCGCGATCGGGGCCACCCACTTGCCGCCGATGAAGTTGTCGTAGCGGCTGCGGTATTCGTGTTTGGCGCCGGGGGCGCCGGGTGCGGCGTAAAGCATGATGTCTCCTTCCTTTGCCTCGATCGTCTTTCCGCGGCCTCCGGAGCGGTGGGCAGTTTCTCCCTATCAAGAGCCGTGCCAGGTTCGGCAGAAGGAGCTATGCTTATGAAAGCAAAAGGAGTTTTAATTGTGGGGCGGCGGGCGGTGGCAGGGCGTGGAACGTCCCGTAGCGTGACACCTGTGCCATAACGGAACACCCTGGACGGCCGCGCGGGGAAGTCCTTGCCCGCCGGGCGTGAGGGCCTATACTCGGCCGCACACGGCATCCGGCCGCCAGAGTCCGGGGCGAAGGAGGAGGCATGATGATGAACCCCTACCCGAGGGTCAGGGATACGGCGCTGCGCGAGGCGCGTCGCCAGCTGCTCGAGCGGGGCGAGATTGCGGCCGGCCTGGTCGATCCCAGGCTGGCGCGTTCCTGGGCGCGCAGCCAGGACGCAGGGCTCAGTCCGGTGGGCCGCAACCTCGATGCCGAGCGCCTGTCCGCCAGCCATCTGCGCCACGCCCTCGACCGCCACCAGGACTTCATCGCCCACGCGCAGCCGGTGATGGAATACCTCTACGCCCAGGTCGAGGCCTCGCACAGCATGGTGATCCTCGCCGACGACCGCGGCCTGCTGGTACACGCGATGGGCGACGCGGACTTTCTCGGCAAGGCCGAGCGGGTGGCGCTGGCGGCCGGGGCCTCCTGGCACGAGCAGCAGCGCGGCACCAACGCGATCGGCACCGCGCTGGCGGAAAGGGTGCCGGTCGAGATCCACGGCGCCGAACACTTCCTCGAGCGCAACAGCTTCCTCACCTGCGCCGCCGCGCCGATTCTCGACCCGGGCGGACGACTGCTCGGGGTGCTGGACATCTCCGGCGACCACCGCAGCCAGCACCCCCATACGCACGGCCTGGTGCGCACCGCCGCGCGCATGATCGAGAACGGCCTGATCCGTGGGCGCCACCGGCGCGACACCCTGGTGCACCTGCACCGTCAGGCCGAGGGCCTCGGCAGCGTCGCCGAGGGGCTGCTCGCGCTGTCGGAGGACGGCTGGATCATCGGCGCCAACCAGGCGGCGCTGGCCATGCTAGGCCTCGACACGCCCGACCTGGGGGCGACGCCCCTCGCCTGGGTGCTCGCCGCCCGCCTCGAAGACCTGGCGGACTGGGGCCGGCGTCGCGGGCCGCAGCCCATGCGGGTCAACACCCGGCGCGGCGAGCCGCTGTTCGTGCAGATCGACGCTGGCAAGGCCTCCATTCCCGCGCCGGCGTGCGTGCGGCCGGGCGAGCCGCAGGATGCCCTCGCCGCCCTCGACACCGGCGACGCCCGCTTGAAGGCAGTCCTGGAGAAGGCGCGCAAGGTGGCGGGCAAGGCGATTCCGGTCCTGATCCACGGCGAGTCCGGCGCCGGCAAGGAACTGCTGGCCCAGGCCATTCATCGCAGCGGCCCGCGCCGCCAGGCGCCACTGGTCGCGGTCAATTGCGCGGCGCTGCCCGAGAACCTGATCGAGGCCGAGTTGTTCGGCTACGCCCCCGGCGCCTTCACCGGCGCGCACAAGGACGGCAATCCCGGCCGCCTGCGCGAGGCCGACGGCGGCACTCTGTTCCTCGACGAGATCGGCGACATGCCGCTCGCGCTGCAATGCCGACTGTTGCGGGCGCTGCAGGATCGCGAGGTCACGCCGCTCGGCGGCGGCAAGCCGGTTGCGGTGGATTTCGCACTCATCTGCGCCACCCACCGCTGCCTGCGCGACGAGGTCGAGGCCGGCCGCTTCCGCGCCGACCTCTACTACCGGCTGAACGGCCGTAACCGGTCACTGAGCGGCGTTCTTTGCCCGCCCGCGCCCACGCGGAACAATCCCTCCCACATTCATCAGGGAGGAGCCGGCAGTGACCAGGGCGACAGCGACCAACAACAAGTGGCGGCGGCGTAGCCGCCAGGAGTGGGAAACCGTCTTTGCGCGGTTTGCCGCGAGCGGCCTGGGGATCGAGCCGTTCTGCGCCCGCGAGGGGCTCAGCGAGTCGAGCTTCCGGCGCTGGCGTAGCCTGCTGGGCGAGCCGAGTACGCAGCCTGCCGCGCCGGCGATGGAGGCCACTGGCTTCGTCGACGCCGGCACGCTCAAACTCGGCGGCACGGGCCGCCTCGAACTGCGGCTCGACCTGGGCGACGGCGTGA
>NZ_AMXF01000238.1 GCF_000310225.1 Thauera phenylacetica B4P | reverse complement strand
GCGCGCGGGCGTCGCCTTCGAGGACGAGGCCGGCGTGGCCGCGCTCGCCGCGACGCTGCCGGCGCGCTTCGAGGGCGGGCGGGTGCTGCTCGGCGAGGGCGCGGACTGCGACGTCACCGACGAGATCCGCTCCGAGGCCTGCTCGGTCGGCGCCTCCAGGGTCGCCGTGCTGGCCGCGGTGCGCACGGCCCTGCTCGACCGCCAGCGCGACTACCGCGCGGCACCCGGCCTGGTCGCCGAAGGGCGCGACATGGGCTCGGTGATCTTCCCCGACGCGGGGCTCAAGGTCTTCCTCACCGCCTCGGCCGAGGCGCGCGCCGAACGCCGCTATAAGCAGTTGATCGAAAAGGGTTTGGCTGCTAACATGGAAAGTCTTCTGAAGGACCTTCAGGAACGGGATGCGCGTGATGCCGCCCGGCCTGTGGCGCCACTCTTGAAGCTGCCGGATGCGGCCCTGCTCGACACCACCCAACGGAACGTCGACGAGGCCGTCGCCTTCGTGCTCGATCTCGTCGGGCAGGTGGCGAAGTCGCCCGGTTGAACGCAATCGCGCGGGAGCGTGGGCTCCGGCGCGTTTTTTCTTGAACCAGCCATGTTTGCCGTCCCACGGCGGTGCCGGAATCCACCTTTTATGTCCAACGCCACCCCTGCCTTCGAAGAAAGCTTTGCCGCGCTCTTCGAGGAAAGCCTCGCCCTCCAGGAAATGCGCGCCGGTGAAGTCATCACCGCCGAAGTCGTGCGCATCGACCAGAACTTCGTCGTCGTCAACGCCGGCCTGAAGTCCGAAAGCTACGTGCCCATCGAGGAGTTCCGCAACGACCGCGGCGAACTCGAGGCCAACATCGGCGACTTCGTCCACGTCGCCATCGACGCCCTCGAAGACGGCTACGGCGAGACCCGCCTGTCGCGCGACAAGGCCAAGCGCATCGCCGCCTGGAACGACCTCGAGAAGGCGCTCAACGAAGGCACCCTGGTCAAGGGCGTCATCACCGGCCGCGTCAAGGGTGGCCTGACCGTCATGACCAACAGCATCCGCGCCTTCCTGCCGGGCTCGCTGGTCGACATGCGTCCGGTCAAGGACACCACGCCGTACGAAGGCAAGGAATACGAGTTCAAGGTCATCAAGCTCGACCGCAAGCGCAACAACGTCGTGGTCTCGCGTCGTGCCGTGCTGGAAGAGTCGATGGGCGAAGAGCGCGAGAAGCTGCTCGCCAACCTCAAGGAAGGCACCGTCATCAAGGGCGTGGTCAAGAACATCACCGACTACGGTGCGTTCGTGGACCTCGGCGGCATCGACGGCCTGCTGCACATCACCGACCTGGCCTGGCGCCGCGTCCGTCACCCGTCCGAAGTGCTGTCGGTCGGTGACGAGATCGAAGCCAAGGTGCTCAAGTTCGACCAGGAAAAGAACCGCGTCTCGCTCGGCCTCAAGCAGCTCGGCGAAGATCCGTGGGTGGGCATCTCGCGCCGCTACCCGCAGGGCACCCGCCTGTTCGGCAAGGTCACCAACATCACCGACTACGGCGCCTTCGTCGAGGTCGAGCAGGGCATCGAGGGCCTGGTCCACGTGTCCGAGATGGACTGGACCAACAAGAACATCCACCCGACCAAGGTCGTGCAGCTGGGCGACGAGGTCGAGGTCATGATCCTCGAGATCGACGAAGACCGTCGCCGCATCTCGCTGGGCATGAAGCAGTGCATGTCCAACCCGTGGGACGATTTCGCCATCAACCACAAGAAGGGCGACAAGGTCCGCGGCCAGATCAAGTCGATCACCGACTTCGGTGTGTTCATCGGCCTGGAAGGCGGCATCGATGGTCTGGTGCACCTGTCCGACCTGTCCTGGAGCGAGTCCGGCGAGGACGCCGTGCGCCGCTTCAAGAAGGGCGACGAGGTCGAGGCCGTGGTGTTGGCGATCGACGTCGAGCGCGAGCGCATCTCGCTCGGCATCAAGCAGCTCGAGGGCGACCCCTACACCAACTTCATCGCCACCCACGAGAAGAACAGCCTCGTGCGCGGCACCGTGAAGTCGGTCGAGGCGCGTGGCGCGGTGATCTCGCTGGGTGACGACGTCGAGGGCTACCTGCGCGCCTCCGAGGCGGCCCCGCACCGTGTCGACGACCTGACCACCATGCTCAAGGAAGGTGACTCGGTCGAGGCGCTGGTGATCAACGTGGATCGCAAGACCCGCTCGATCAGCCTGTCGATCCGTGCCAAGGACCAGGTCGAGCAGTCCGAGGCCATGAGCAAGCTGGCTTCCGAGAGCTCCGCGTCCGCCGGTACCACCAACCTGGGTGCCCTGCTCAAGGCCAAGCTGAACGAGCAGAAGCAGTAATCTGTCCGATCATGACCAAATCGGAGCTGATCGCCCAGCTGGCGGAGCGTTTTCCCCAGCTGGTCGCAAAGGACGCCGATTACGCGGTCAAGATGATTCTCGATGCGATGACCGACGCGCTCGCGCGCGGTGATCGCATCGAGATCCGCGGGTTTGGCAGCTTTGCGCTGAACTACCGTCCGCCCCGTACCGGGCGCAATCCCAAATCCGGCGAGAAGGTGCTGGTGCCGGAAAAATACGTCCCGCATTTCAAGGCGGGCAAGGAATTGCGCGAAAGGGTGGATCTCAGCGGAAGTTGACCGCGCGGCGATCGGTTTACAGGCAATAATGGAGGGCGACTGCGGTCGCCTTCTTTTTGTTCATCGTTCGGGAATCATGCCGGTCATGCGTGCAATCATCTGGATCATCCGCCTGCTGCTGTTCTTTCTCTTGTTCGGCTTTGCGATCAAGAACGACCATCTGGTCACCCTGAACTTCTTCTTCGGCGTTCAGTGGCAACTCCCCTTGGTGTTCGTGATCCTGGTCACCTTCGCCGCCGGCGCCCTGATCGGCGTCACCGCGACGCTCGCCTCGATGATGCGCCAGCGCCGCGAGATCTCGCGCCTGCGTCGCCAGCTCGAGCTGGTCGAGCGCGAGAAGGCCTCGACCGAGACCGCGCTCGCCGCCGCCGAGTCCCGCCTGCCGATGCCCTGATTCCCGATGGAAATCGAATACTGGTGGCTGCTCGCACTGCCGCTGTTCTTTGCGCTCGGCTGGCTGGCTGCGCGCATCGACATCCGCCAGGTGGTGCAGGAGTCGCGGGCGCTGCCGCGCTCCTACCTGAGCGGGCTCAACTTCCTGCTCAACGAGCAGCCCGACAAGGCGATCGACGCCTTCGTCGAGGCGGTGCGCATCGATCCGCAGACCGTCGAGCTGCACTTCGCGCTCGGCAGCCTGTTCCGCCGTCGCGGCGAGACCGACCGTGCGATCCGCATCCACCAGCTGCTGGTCGACCGCGAGGACATCAGCGAGGAGCATCGCCTGCAGGCGCTCGGCGAGCTCGGCCAGGACTTCCTCAAGGCCGGCCTGCTCGACCGCGCCGAGGCTGCCTTCCTGCGCCTGCGCGGCACGCGCGCGAACGACCTCGCGCTGCGCAACCTGCTCGAGATCTACCAGCAGGAGAAGGACTGGGCCAAGGCGATCGAAGTCGCCGAGGCGCTGCCCGGCCATGAAGGCGTAATCTGGCACACCGAGGTCGCCAACTTCCACTGCGAGCTCGCCGCCACCGCGCTGGCGAACTCGCGCCACGACGAGGCGCGAGTGCATCTGGACCGCGCCTTCGAGGTCAATCGGCGCTGCGTGCGCGCGAGCCTGCTGCTCGGCGACCTGCTCGCCGCCCAGGGGCGCGACGCGGAGGCGCTGGAGGCCTGGAAGCGCATCGAGAACCAGGACCCGAACTACCTCGCCCTCGTGGCCGAGCGCATCATGGACGCCTGTGGCCGCCTCGACCAGGTGGCGCAGGGGCACCAGCTGCTGCGCGCCTGGCTCGCGGGCCATGCCTCGCTCGACCTGCTCGATGAGCTCTTCCACTGGGAGCTCGAGCGTGAAGGGCCCAAGGCGGCCTACGAGATGGTGCGCGAGGAGCTGCGGCGCAATCCCACCCTGCTCGGGCTCGACAAGCTGCTCGAGGCGGCGGCGCTCAACGCCCCGGCCGAGCAGCGCGCCGACATCGACCTCATCAAGCAGCTCATCCATGGTCACACCCGGCGCGTCGCGCGCTATCGCTGCAACACCTGCGGCTTCAAGGCGCGCCAGTTCCACTGGCGCTGCCCGGCCTGCGGCGGCTGGGAGACCTATCCACCGCGGCGCACCGAAGAGTTCGACCTGACGCCCTAACGCGCGGCGAACCCGGCGGGCCGGTCGGGAGTCCACGATGAACGCTCCCGACGAACCCCACCCCACAGGGCAGAAATGGAATTCAGGACGCTGGAAGACTACGTTGGCCGCACGCCGCTGGTGCGCCTCAAGCGCATCAACGCCGGCCGCAACAACGTGATCCTCGCCAAGCTCGAGGGCAACAACCCGGCGGGCTCGGTCAAGGACCGCCCGGCGCTCTCCATGGTGATGCGCGCCGAGGCGCGCGGGCAGATCAAGCCGGGCGACACCCTGATCGAGGCCACCAGCGGCAACACCGGGATCGCGCTCGCGATGGCCGCGGCGATGCGCGGCTACCGCATGATCCTGGTGATGCCGGAGAACCAGAGCGTCGAGCGTCGCCAGACCATGCGCGCCTTCGGCGCCGAGCTGGTGCTGGTGCCGAGCTCGGGTGGCATGGAGATGGCGCGCGACATCGCCGAGAAGATGCGCGACGAGGGTCGCGGGATCATCCTCGACCAGTTCGCCAACCCGGACAACCCGGTGGCGCACTACGAGGGCACGGGCCCCGAGCTGTGGGAGCAGACCGACGGTCGCATCACCCACTTCGTCAGCTCGATGGGCACCACGGGCACCATCATGGGCACCTCGCGTTTCCTCAAGGAACGCAATCCCGACGTCTGCATCGTCGGCTGCGAGCCGGAGGAGGGTTCGTCCATTCCCGGCATCCGCAAGTGGCCCGAGGCCTACCTGCCGAAGATCTTCGAGCGTCCGCGCGTCGATCGCTTCGAGCGCGTCAGCCAGGCCGACGCCGAGGAGATGACCCGGCGCCTCGCGCGCGAGGAGGGCATCTTCGCCGGCATCTCCTCCGGCGGCGCGATGCATGTCGCGCTGCGCATCGCCGCCCAGGTCGAGAACGCGGTGATCGTCTCCATCGTCTGCGACCGCGGCGACCGCTACCTGTCGACGGGTGTGTTCCCGGCCTGAGGCTCTCCGGGCGGCTCCCGGGGTGGGCGGGCCGATCCGCGTGGCGGCCTCGGCCACTGCGCGGGCTCGCGGTGGGCGCGGCCGACGTACCCTGGCCCGCTGCCTCGTTGTGCTGATGCTGGCGGCGGCCGTGCCCGTGGCGGGCGCGGCCGTGTTCCGCGTGCTCGCAGCCCGGGTCGGCGAGATCGCTGGCCCCGGTTTTGCCGTACACGAGTTGCGCGTGCGCCTGGATGCGCCGGCGCAAGGGGGCGAGCTCGATATCGGCCGCCTGCGCATCGGAGCGCGCGAGTGGCGCGCGCTCACGCTGCGTTGCGGAAGGCTGCGGATCGACGCCGGCGGGCTCGCCTGCACCGCGGCGCGCGTGGAGCAGGGCGGGCGGCGGCTGCCCTTCGAGGCCGACCTCGACGCAAACCTCGAGGTGGCGCTCGGCGCAGGCCCGGCACGGATCGCGCTGCGCCTGGCCGGTGGCGGTCGCATCGAGGCCGGCCTGGAGGCGGATGGACGCCTCCGCGCCCGGCTGCACCGGCTCACCCCCGCCGCGGCCGCGGCCCTGCTCGAGCCCTGGCTCGGCGAACTCGCGGCGGACCTGCGCGCCTTCAAGGCGACCGGCGTGCTCGACGCCGAGCTCGACTACCGGCCTGCGGACGCGGGCGCCGCGACGGCGAGCCTGCGCGGCCGCCTCGCCGCCGGTGGCTTCGGCAGCGCCGATGGATTGCTCGCGGCCGAGGGCGTGGCTGCGGGTTTCACCCTCGAGGCGCGTTCGACGGGCGCGGCGTGGTCCTGGTCGGCGCAGCTCGACTGGGATGCCGGCGCCGCCTACCTCCACCCCCTGCTCGTCGAGGCCGGCCCGCGCTTGCGCGCGCGTGGAAGCTTCGACGGGCGCCGGATCGCGCTCGAGCGCGCCGAGCTGGAGCTCGATGGGCTGGCGGCCGCATCCGCGCGCGGCGTGATCGACACCGCCGCCGGCACGCTGGATGCCCTCGCGATCGAGCTCGTCGGCGCCGACCTCGCCCGCATCGGCCCGCGCTGGCTGGCGCCGCTGCTGGC
>NZ_AMXF01000237.1 GCF_000310225.1 Thauera phenylacetica B4P | reverse complement strand
CCGTGCCGAGCGCGAGCGCGAGCAGCGCCTCGCCGGCGGCGAAGTCGCCGCCGAGCTTGAGCGGGGCGAGCGCGGTGGCCGAGCTCACCGCGTCCGGCAGGGGGCCGCCGCCGAAGGTGATCGCGAGGCCGTCGACGAGGCCAGGGGCCGCGGCCGAGAACAGCGGCTGCGGCGCCACCCAGGCGGTCATCTCGAGCGGGAAGGACACCAGCAGCGCGACCCGCGCCAGCATCGCCGGGTTGAGCACGTTCTGGCCCAGGCCGCCGAAGACCTGCTTGCCGACCACGATCGCGAACGCGCCGCCGAGCAGTGGCAGCCACCATGGCGCCCACGGCGGCAGGCACAGCGCGAGGATGAGTCCGGTCACCACCGCCGAGCCGTCGGCGAGCGTATGGCCTACCGGCCTGCGGCCGATCGCCAGCGCGGCGGCCTCGGCGGCCACGCAACCGGCGATCGCCAGCAGCACCGTGTTGAGTGCCGGCCAGCCGAACAGCCAGACGCCGGTCGCGGTCGCCGGCAGCAGGGCGAGCAGGACCGTGCGCATGACCTGGGGGACGTTGGCGCGCCCATGCACGTGGGGCGCGGCCACCGGGGAGCGGTTCGGGGTCCAGCTCGTCATGATTCGGTCTCCGCCTTCTCGGTCGGGCGGGCGGGGCGGCGCGCGGCCTTGGCCGCGGCTTCCGCGACCAGCCGCAGCCGGCGCGCCTCGGCCAGCTTGCGCGTCTCCTCGGCCTTGCGCTGGGCCTCGCGGCGCGCGGCGATCTCGCCCTTGGCGTAGTTGAACAGGTGGGCCAGCGGCAGGTGCGCCGGGCACACGTAGGCACAGCAGCCGCAGGACAGGCAGTCGCCCATGCCGAGCTCGGCGGCGTCGTCGATGCGCCCGGCGCGCACGCGCGCAGCGAGCTCGAGCGGCACCAGGCCGACCGGACAGACATCCACGCAGCGCCCGCAGTGCAGGCAGGCGCGCTCGCTCGCCGCGTGGGCCTCGGCGGCGGAGAGCGCGATGATGCCGCTGGTGCCCTTGACCACCGGCGCCTCCAGCCCGGGCAGGACCTGGCCCATCATCGGCCCGCCCATCAGCACGCGGGTCGGCGTCACGGTGAAGCCGCCGCAGAACTCGACCAGGTCGGCCGCCGGCGTGCCGATCGGCACCACCACGTTGCGCGGGTTGCGGATCGCGCCGCCGCCCACGGTGACCACGCGCGACACCAGCGGCTTGCCGAAGCGCACCGCGCGGCACACCGCGAGCGCGGTGCCGACGTTGTGCACGCTCACGCCGATCTCGGCCGAGAGCTTGCCGGCGGGGATCTCGCGGCCGGTCACGGTGGTGACGAGCTGCTTTTCCGAGCCCATCGGGTAGCGCGAGGGTACGCGCAGCACGCTGATGCCGGGGTGGGCCGCGGCGGCGACGCGCATCGCCTCGAGCGCCTCGGGCTTGTTGTCCTCGATCGCGATCACGGCGCGCTTGGCGCCCAGGCCGTTGGCGATCAGGCGCACGCCCTCGACCACGTAGCCCGCGCCCTCGCGCATCAGGCGGTCGTCGCAGGTCAGGTAGGGCTCGCATTCGCCGCCGTTGATGATCAAGGTGTCGATCGGGTGGCGGTTGCCGGCGTCGAGCTTGACCGCCGCCGGGAAGGCCGCGCCACCCAGGCCCACGATGCCGGCGTCGCGCACGCGGGCGGAGACCTCGGCGCGCGTGAGCGAGAAGGGATCGACCGCCGGCTCGGTCTCGATCCAGCGCTCCTCGCCGTCGGGCTCGAGGGTGATCGTCTGCACCGGCAAGCCGGAAGGGTGGGGCGCCATGTGGTCGCCGATCGCGATCACCGTGCCCGAGGTGGGCGCGTGCACCGGTGCCGACACAGAGCCCTGGTGGCGGGCGAGGCGCTGGCCCTTGAGGACATGGTCGCCGACCTTGACCTCGGGCGCGGCCGGCTCGCCGATGTGCTGCTGCAGCGGGATGTACAGGCGCTTGGGCAGCGGCAGGCGGGCGATCGGGTGGCAGGCGGTGGGATCCTTGTTGCCTTCGGGGTGGATGCCGCCGCGGAAGCGGAAAATCTTCATGGTGCTCAGGGTTCCGGTGTGCTTGGCGCGGGCGCTCAGGCGTGTCCCACGCCCGGCTTGTGCCAGCGCCAGTTGCGCAGGGTGACCGGGATGCCCTCGAGGTCGATGCCGCCGGTGGGGCAGACCTCGGCGCAGGCGCCGCAGCCGATGCAGGCCTCCTCGAGCACCACGTGGAGCTGCTTGGTCGCCCCCAGGATGGCGTCGGTCGGGCAGGACTTGATGCAGCGCGAGCAGCCGATGCAGTAGTCGGTGCGCACGCGGGCGAGCAGCGGGCCGCGGTCGGGCAGGTTGCCCGGGTCGAAGGTGGTGCCGAGGATCTCGGCGAGCTTCTCGGCGACGACGCGGCCGCCCGGCGGGCAAAGGGTGACCGGCGCCTCGCCCTTGGACAGCGCGATCGCCGCCTGGCCGCAGCCGGGGTAGCCGCACTGGCCGCACTGCGAGCCGGGGAGGGCCTCGGTGAGGCGCTCCACCACCGGGTCGGTGGTGGCGCCCAGCCACTGCGAGGCGAGACCGAGCAGCCAGCCCAGGCCCAGGCCCAGGGCGGCGACCACCGCTACCGAGAGGATCATCGTCATCGTCGTACTCCTTGCGTGTCCGGAGGAGAGGAAGGTTTCAGCGCACCGGCAGGCCGGCGAAGCCCATGAAGGCCAGCGACAGCAGGCCGGCGGTGATCAGCGCGATCGGCGTCCCGGCGAAGGCCGCGGGAACGTTGGCGAGCGCGATGCGCTCGCGCAGGCCGGCGAAGAGCAGGATCACCAGGGTGAAGCCGAGCGCCGAGCCGGCGCCGTAGAGCAGGCTCTGGATCAGGCTGTTGTCCTGCTGCAGGTTGAGCAGCGCGGTGCCGAGCACCGCGCAGTTGGTGGTGATCAGCGGCAGGTAGATACCCAGGGTGTGGTGCAGCACCGGGCTCGCCTTCTGGATCGCCATCTCGGTGAACTGCACAACGGCGGCGATCACCAGGATGTAGGTCAGGATGCGCAGGTGCATCATGTCCAGCGGCTGCAGCAGGGCGTGCTCGACCACCCAGGTCGCGCCCGAGGTGAGGGTGAGCACGAAGGTCGTGGCCAGGCCCATGCCGAGCGCGGTCTCGAGCTTGCCCGACACGCCGAGGAAGGGGCACAGGCCGAGGAAGCGGACCAGGATGACGTTGTTCACCAGGGCCGTGCCGAGCAACAGCAGCAGATATTCCTTCATGGCGGGTTCCGGTTCCTGCGGTCGGTTCGGGGAGCGTGCGAGTTCATGGTAATTGACGTTGACGTAAACGACAAGTAGTATTCGCTCCGTAGCGTCGAAATCCGATCTGCGCTCCGCAGCACCCCGATGCCTCCGCGCACGGACTGCGCGGAACGTGCCCGACCGTCGCAGCAACGCCCCACCCACGCCGCAGGAGTCCGCCATGCCCAACGTCACCGCCGTCATGTCCACGCCCAACCCCCTGGCGAACAAGTTCATGCTCGACGCGCCGCTCTACACCGGCGCGCCGCGGCACTTCAGCGCCGGTGTTCCCGTCGTCGGCGACACCCTCGGCGAGAGCCTGCTCGCGGTGCCCGGCGTGGTCGACATCTATTGCACCGGGGGCTTCATCACGATCACGCGCGACCCGGGCATGCCCTGGTCGGCGATCGAGCCCGCGGTCACCGAGTTGATCGAAGGGCACAAGGCGCGCCGCGTCATCGGCATCGCCAACCCGGCCGGGCCGGGCGGGGCTGCGGGCGCGACGAGCGGCGCCGCCGAGGCCACGGGCGAGGAGGCGGTGGAGGTGGAGGCCGACGATGCGGAGCTGCTGATGCGCATCAACCAGATCCTCGACGAGCACATCCGGCCCTTCCTCGACCAGGACGGCGGCGGCCTCGACGTGGTCAAGCTCAAGGAGTTCACCCTGACCGTGCGCTACAAGGGCGCCTGCGGCGGCTGCCCGTCGTCCTCGACCGGGACGCTGTTCGCGATCAACAACCTGCTGCAGAGCTACGTGGACGACCGCCTGCTGGTCGAGCCGATCTACTGATCGCAGCCGTCGCGGAGCGCCGGGCGGGGGCGTCGGCCGCCGTCCACGGCGCGGCGGGCCGGGGCGGCGGGCGATACAATTCCCCTCCTTCCACCATTCGCCGCATCCGGCCGAGGGCGGTCCATGCCGAGCCGCTTCATCCGTAGCGAGCAGCCCGAGGCCTTGCGCCGCGGGCTGGGCTGGCTGTACGCCTTCGTGCGCCCGCAGCGCGGCGCGATCGTTCGCCTGCTCGCGCTGTCGCTGCTCGCCTCCGCCCTGGTCCTGCTGCAGCCCTGGCTGACCAAGCTGCTGATCGACGACGGCCTGCTGGCGCGCGACTACCCGACGCTGGTCACGGTCGCGGCCGCGATGATCGCCGCGGGCCTGGCGGGGACGGCGCTCGCCGGCATCAACCGCCTGCTGCACACGCGGCTCTCCGGCACCATCCTGTTCGCCCTGCGCAGCGACCTCTACCGCCATCTGCAGGGCCTGTCGCCGAGCTTCTACGGCCGCCAGCGCCTAGGCGACCTGATGTCGCGCATCGACGGCGACGTCGCCGAGATCCAGCGCTTCGCGGTCGACAGCCTGTTCGCGGCGGTGAGCAGCGTGATCGGCCTCCTCGGTGCGCTGGCGATGATGCTCGGGCTGTCGTGGAAGCTGTCGCTGCTGGTGCTCGTGCTGGTGCCGCTCGAGGTGGTGTGGCTGCGCCACATGCGGCGCAGGCTGGAGACGCGCACGCGCACCGTGCGCGAGCGCGCCGCCGACGTGTCGAGCTTCCTGGTCGAGACCCTGCCAGCGATGAAGTTCATCCAGGCCTCGCGGCGCGAGGCCGACGAGCGCGCCCGCCTGGACGCGCTGGGGGCGCGCTACCTCGACGAGCTGCTCGGCCTGCAGCGCACCGAGTTCGTCACCCATGCGCTGCCCTCCACGCTCACCTCGCTCACGCGCGCCGCGGCCTTCCTGATCGGCGGCTGGTGGGTGATCGAGGGCGACTGGCAGCTCGGCGCGCTGATCGCGTTCTCGACCTACCTCGGCATGGCGACCGGGCCGGTCGGCAGCCTGCTCGGCCTCTACGTCGCGGTCCAGCGCATGAGCGTGAGCCTGATGCGGGTGGGCGAGCTGCGCGAGGCGACCGCCGAGGTGGCGGACCCGCCCGCGGCGGTGGCGATGCCGCCGGCCTGGCGCGGGCGGGTCGAGCTCGACGGCGTGGTCTTCCGCCATCGCGCGCGCGCGGAGGCCGTGCTCGACGGCGCCAGCCTGGTGATCCCGGCGGGCAGCAAGGTGGCGCTGACGGGCGCCTCGGGCGCCGGCAAGTCCACGCTGATCGACCTGCTGCACCGCCACTACGACCCCGCCGCCGGCGTGCTGCGCCTGGATGGCGTCGACCTGCGCACGATCCCGCTGGGAGAGCTGCGCCGCGCCGTGGCCGTGGTCAGCCAGGACATCGTGCTGTTCCGCGGGACGCTCGCCGACAACATCCGCTACGCGATGCCCGCGGCCGACGACGAGGCGGTGCGGCTGGCGGCGCACCGGGCGCGCCTGGACGAGCTCGTGGCGGCCCTGCCGCAAGGGCTCGCGACGCCGCTCGCCGAGCGCGGGCAGCAGCTCTCCGGCGGTCAGCGCCAGCGCATCGCGATCGCCCGCGCCTTGCTGCAGGATCCCTGCGTGCTGGTGCTCGACGAGGCGACCTCGGCGGTGGACGAGGCGACCGAGGCGGCGGTGATCGCCGAGGTGGACGCGCTCTTCGCCGACCGCACCCGCATCCTCGTCAGCCATCGCGCGGCGACCCTGGTGGGGTGCGAGCTCGAGCTGCGGCTCGAGGCCGGCCGCCTCGAGCCGGTCGTGCGTGCGCAGGGGGACTGAATGGGCGCAGCGGTCCGCATCGGCGTGATCGACAGCGGCTGCAGCGCCGCGCACGCGTCGAACGTGGTCGCGGCGGCGGCCTTCGAGGTGCAGGACGGCGTCGTCCGCCAGGGCGACGCGCAGCCCGACCGGCTCGGGCACGGCAGCCGGATCGCCGACGTGCTGCTGCACTTCGCCCCGCAGGTCGAGCTGGTGGTGGCGCAGGTGTTCGGCGAGCGCCTGGCCACGAGCGCGCTGCAGGTGGCGGCGGCGATCGACTGGGCGGTCGCGAACGAGGCGCACATCCTCAACCTCAGCCTCGGCCTGCGCGCACCCCGCGCGGTGCTGGCCGAGGCCTGTGCGCGCGCCCGCGCCGCCGGCGTGTTGCTGTGCGCGGCGGCGCCCACGCGAG
>NZ_AMXF01000236.1 GCF_000310225.1 Thauera phenylacetica B4P | reverse complement strand
GGCCGCGATCGCGCTCGCGCGCAGGCAGCGTGTGCGCCGGCCGGTGGCCGCGAGCAGGAAGGCGAGCACGCCGCCCACGGCCGCGCCGCCGAGCGGGCCGCTCACGCTCTCGCGCTCGGCGACCGTGCCGGCGAGCGGGAACTTGGGCTGCAGGCTGTCGGCGTCGAGCATGCCCCAGAAGCCGCCCACCGTTCCCTCGAGGCGGCGCTTCCACGGCTGGTCGATGGCCTCGATGAGGTTGTAGTCCCAGCCCTCGGCGTGGGCACGATGGACGAATTCGCGGATGTAGCGCGCCTGGTTGACCCGCGAGGGTTTCGATTCCTCGCGCTGGCGGCCCGCGCTCGGCCAGCCGGTCTCGCCGATGAGGATCTCCTTGCCGGCGAAGTGCTCGCCGACGTGGCGCCGGGTGTCGGCCACATGCTCGAGCGCGAGCTCGATGTCCACCGGCTCGTCCTCCCAGAAGGGCAGGATGTGCACGGTGACGAAGTCGACCTCGGCGGCGAGGCTGTCATGGCGGGTCCAGAACTCCCACACGTCGGCGTAGGTGACCGGCACCTGCGCGTGCGCCTTGGCGTGGCGGATGAGCTCGCGCATCTCGTCCTCGGTGCGCTCGCGGCGCAGCAGGACCTCGTTGCCGACGATGAGCGCGCGCACGACGTCGGCGTTGGCGTTGGCGAGCGCGATCGCGCGTTCGAGCTCGCGCGCGTTCTTCGCCTTCTCGTAGCCGATCCAGGCGCCGAGCAGCACCTTCAGGCCGAGCGGGCGGGCGAGCTCGGGGACGTGCTCGAGGCCCTGGTCGATCGAGTACAGGCGCACGCAGTCGGTGATCTTCGCCAGCGCGGCGAGGTCGGCGGCGATCTGCTCGCGCTCGATGCGGGTGTCCTCGATCAGCGGGGTCTGCCCGGGGCGGTGATACGGTGCGTAGGACACGCAGCGCAGCTTCTCGCCGTCGGCGAGGTGCAGGTCGTGCATGGGCACCGGGCGCGTCTGCTGCCACAGCATGGCGGCGAGCAGCAGCAGCATGGCGATGCTGGCGATGAGCAGGGCGAGCCAGAGCTGGCTGCGGTCGGTGCGTGGAGCGAAGATCACCGTGTCCGGTTCCTTCCAGGTTCGAGGGGAGGCGCGGGGCGCCGGCCGAATGCAAAAAAAGAGCCACGCCCGCGGGCGTGGCTCCTGCTTCCGGGGCTGGCGGATTCTACCAGCGCTCGGGGCGTCGTTCGCCGCTTCGGGCGGCGCTTACTCGGCGTAGTCGTTCATCGGCACGCAGGCGCAGAACAGGTTGCGGTCGCCATAGACGTCGTCGATGCGATTGACGCTGGGCCAGAACTTGTTCTCGGCCACCCAGGGCAGCGGGAACACCGCCTGCTCGCGCGCGTAGGGCCGGTTCCAGTCGCCGAGGAAGTCGGCCTGGGTGTGCGGCGCGTGCTTGAGCGGGTTGTCCTCGGCGGGCCAGGTGCCGGCCTCGATCTGGCGGATCTCGTCGCGAATGGCGATCATCGCGGCGACGAAGCGCTCGAGCTCGCCGAGGTCTTCCGACTCGGTCGGCTCGACCATGATCGTACCCGCCACCGGGAAGGACATGGTCGGCGCGTGGAAGCCGTAGTCCATCAGGCGCTTGGCGATGTCGACCTCGGAGACGCCGGTCGCCGCCTTGATCGGGCGGATGTCGAGGATGCACTCGTGCGCGACGCGGCCCTGGCTGCCGGTGTAGAGCACCGGGTAGTGGTCCTTGAGGCGCTCGGCGAGGTAGTTGGCGTTGAGGATCGCCACCTCGGTCGCCTGCTTGAGGCCCTCGCCGCCCATCATCGCGATGTACATCCACGAGATCGGCAGGATGCTGGCCGAGCCGAAGGGCGCCGCCGAGACCGCACCCTGGCCCAGGTTGGGCCGGCCGGCGCCGCCGGTGGGCTGGATCACGTGGTCGGCCATGAAGGGCGCGAGGTGCGCCGCCAGGCCGATCGGCCCCATGCCCGGACCGCCGCCGCCGTGCGGGATGCAGAAGGTCTTGTGCAGGTTCATGTGCGAGACGTCGGCGCCGATCGTCGCAGGCGAGGTCAGGCCGACCTGGGCGTTGAGGTTGGCGCCGTCCATGTACACCTGGCCGCCGTGCTGATGAACGATTGCGCAGATCTCGCGGATCGACTCCTCGAACACGCCGTGGGTGGAAGGGTAGGTGATCATCAGCGCGGCCAGGTCGGCGGCGTGCTTCTCGGCCTTGGCGCGCAGGTCGGCGACGTCGACGTTGCCGTTGTCGTCGCACTCGACCACCACGACCTGCATGCCGCACATCTGCGCGGTCGCCGGGTTGGTGCCGTGGGCGGACTTCGGGATCAGGCAGATCTTGCGGTTGGCCTCGCCGCGGCTGGCGTGGTAGCGCGCGATCGCCACCAGGCCGGCGTACTCGCCCTGGGCGCCCGAGTTCGGCTGCATGCTGATCGCCGGGAAGCCGGTCACCGCGCGCAGGTAGTCGGCCAGGCCCTCGATCATCTCGAGGTAGCCGGCGGCCTGCTCGCGCGGCGCGAACGGGTGAATGTTGGCGAACTCCGGCCAGGTGATGGGGATCATCTCGCTGGTCGCGTTCAGCTTCATCGTGCACGAGCCGAGCGAGATCATCGAGTGGTCGAGCGCGAGGTCCCGGTTCTGCAGCCTCTTGAGGTAGCGCAGCATCTCGTGCTCGGTGTGGTGCGTGTTGAACACCGGGTGGGCGAGCACGGCGTCGCTGCGCAGCAGCTCCGCGGGCAAGGCGCCGCCGGCGGCCGCGACGCGGGCGTCGAGCACGCTGACGTCGGTGGAGGCGCCGAAGCAGCCGAGGATCGCGGCGACGTCGTCGCGGGTGGTGGTCTCATCCACCGCGAGGCCGAGCGTGGTGCCGGAGACGCTGCGCAGGTTGTAGCCGGCTTCGGCTGTGGCGCGCAGGATGGCGGGGGCGCGCGCGCCGACCTCGACCTCGACGGTGTCGAAGAAGGGGCGGTCGTGCAGGCCGAAGCCGGCCTCGCGCAGGCCGGCGGCGAGCACCGCGGCGAGGCGGTGGATGCGCGCGGCGATGGTGCGCAGGCCCTGCGGGCCGTGATACACGGCGTAGAAGCCGGAGAGGTTGGCGAGCAGCACCTGCGAGGTGCAGATGTTGGAGTTCGCCTTCTCGCGGCGGATGTGCTGTTCGCGGGTCTGCAGCGTCATGCGCAGCGCGGTCTTGCCGCGCGCGTCCTTGGAGACGCCGATGATGCGGCCCGGCATCGAGCGCACGTAGCCTTCGCGGGTGGCGAAGAAGGCAGCGTGCGGGCCGCCGAAGCCCATCGGCACGCCGAAGCGCTGCGCCGAACCGAGCGCGATGTCGGCGCCCATGGTGCCGGGGCTCTTGAGCAGCACCAGGGCCATGAGGTCGCTGGCGACCGCGACCACGGCGCCCATGGCCTTGAGCTCGGCGATCGGCGCGCTGAGGTCGACAACCTCGCCGCGCGCATTCGGGTACTGCAGCAGCGCGCCGAAGCAGTCGTGGCTGCCGGCCTCGGCGGCCTTGCCGTAGACGAGCTCGTAGCCGAAGTAGTGGGCGCGGGTGCGCACCACGTCGATGGTCTGCGCGAAGCAGGCCTCGTCGATGAAGAACACGTTCGACTTCGACTTCGACACGCGGCGCGCCATCGTCATCGCCTCGGCGGCGGCGGTGGCTTCGTCGAGCAGCGAGGCGTTGGCGAGCTCCAGGCCGGTGAGGTCGATCACCATCTGCTGGTAGTTGAGCAGGGCTTCGAGGCGGCCCTGGGAGATCTCGGCCTGGTAGGGCGTGTAGGCGGTGTACCAGCCCGGGTTCTCGAGCACGTTGCGCAGCACGACCGCGGGGACGTGGGTGCCGTAGTAGCCCTGGCCGATCAGGGACTTCTTCACCACGTTGCGGCCGGCGATCGCCTTCAGGCGGGCGAGCGCCTCGTGCTCGGGCATCGCGCCGGCGAGCGGCAGCGGCGACGCGAGGCGGATGCCGGCGGGCACGGTCTGCTCGATCAGGGCATCGACGTCGGCGACGCCGATGGTCGCGCACATGCGCGCGATCTCGCCGGCGTCGGGGCCGAGGTGGCGGTGGACGAAGGCGTCGCGCTGCTCGAGGCGGGCGAGCGGGGCGGAAAGCAGGGTGTCGGTCATGGTCAGGCCTGGGCGATTTCCGCTTCGTAGGCCGCGGCATCCATCAGCGCGGCGACGTCGGCCGCGTTGGCAGGCTTGAGCTTGAACAGCCAGTTGGCGTAGGAGTCGGCGTTGATGCTCTCGGGAGCGTCGATCGCGTCCTGGTTGTTGGCGACGACTTCACCGGCCACGGGGGCGTAGATGTCGGAGGCGGCCTTGACCGACTCGATCACCGCGCAGGCTTCGCCGGCGGACAGCGCGCGGCCGGCTTCGGGCAGCTCGAGGAAGACGATGTCGCCGAGGGCTTCCTGGGCGTGGTCGGTGACGCCGATGGTCAGGGTGCCGTCGTCCTCGACGCGGATCCATTCGTGGGACTTGGTGTACTTGAGGGTGCTGGGGACGTTGCTCATGGTGTTCTCCGGTCGGGAAGTCGGGTGTGCGGTGAAGGGGGGGCGAGATGCGTGCTTGCGTCCGCGTGGTCGGTCAGGTGCGGCGATCAGGTGAGGACGCGAGAAAAGGGCGGCTGGCTGGCCGCCCCGGTGATTGGGGTCAGACGAGCGCCTTGCCGTTGCGTACGAAGGGCAGCTTGACGGCGCGCGCCTGCAGGCGCTTGCCGCGGATGTCGACCTCGACGGCCTCGCCCGGCTGGGTGGCGAGCGGGACGCGTGCGAAGGCGATCGACTTCTCCAGGGAGGGCGAGAAACTGCCGCTGGTGGTCTCGCCCTCGCCGGCCGCGGTGAAGACCTTCATGTGCGAGCGCAGCACGCCCTTGTCCTCGAGGATCAGGCCTAGGAGGCGCTGGCTGGCCGGCTTGGCCTGCATCGCGGCGCGACCGACGAAGTCGCGCGCCGCGTCCTTCAGGTCCACCGTCCACGACAGGCCGGCGTTCAGGGGCGAGACCTCGTCGTCCATGTCCTGGCCGTAAAGGTTCATGCCGGCCTCGAGGCGCAGCGTGTCGCGCGCGCCCAGGCCGCAGGGACGCACGCCGGCGGCGACGAGCGCGTTCCACATCGCTTCGGCGCGGCTGGCGGGGACGGCGATCTCCAGCCCGTCCTCGCCGGTGTAGCCGGTGCGCGCGATCAGCAGGTCGCCCACGCGCGCGCCCACGAAGGGCGCCGGCACGCCGTTGGCGGTGGAGAGCTCGGGCAGGGCGGCGGTGGCGCGCTCGATCGCGCGCGGACCCTGGATGGCGATCATCGCCAGGTCGCGGCGTGCCTGCAGGGTCACGTTGGCGCCGGTGGCGGCGATGCGCTGGCGCATCCAGGCGACGTCCTTGTCGGCGGTGCCGGCGTTCACGACGATGCGATAGTCGGCCTCGCTGAAGCGGTAGACGATCAGGTCGTCGATCACGCCGCCGCGCTCGTTGAGCATGCAGGAGTAGAGCGCCTTGCCGCTGTCCTTGAGCTTGGCGACGTCATTGGCGAGCAGGCCGCGCAGCCAGGTCGTCGCGTCCGGGCCGGCGAGGTCGAGGGCAAGCATGTGCGAGACGTCGAACATGCCCGCGTCGCGACGCACCGCGTGATGCTCCTCGATCTGCGAGCCGTAGTTCACCGGCATGTCCCAGCCGGCGAAATCGACCATGCGTGCGCCAGCGGCGACATGGGCGGCGTGGAGGGGGGTCTGCTTGGCAGCGATAGTCATCGCGATGGCGCTCCGTCAGGGTGAACGAAAAAGGGGCGGGCACGGCTCCTCGCCGCGCACGCCCCATCTGTCCTTTTACCTGAGAGATTTTCCGTTGCCGCGCGGCAGCCTTCAATATATAGATGCTGCGGCAGATGACGGTGTGCCCCTTCGGTGGGTACGCCGGCGCCCTGCGCCCGTACCGCTCTCCAGACTTTTGCTGCGCACGCGGTCCTTTTGCCTGAGCGGTTCCGGGGGTTGCGCCTTCGGCGACTCCATCTAGGAGTTCTCTCCCGCGTGTCGCGCGGACGATAACACTAGCCCCCGCCGCGCCGCAACCGTGACGGAGGCATTGCCGGACGCCCGCGCAGGCTCCAGCTTGCGCGCCCCTCGCTCGCCAGCGTCTGCCGTATCACCGGCGCGGAGGAGCGCTCCCTGGCACCGCGTCTCCGTGTGACCCGATCGATGCCCGCCCGCCGCAAAACCGCCCACCGGCGCGCCAACTTTGCAGCCGTTCCTGCAGGAGCGCCGGCAGGCGCGAACGGGCGCGGCGGCGCCCCGCATGGGTTCATCAGTATTTTTGCTGTTTTTTGTACT
>NZ_AMXF01000235.1 GCF_000310225.1 Thauera phenylacetica B4P | reverse complement strand
GCGCGCCTGCTGGCCTCGCGCCACGGCCGCGCCTGGCGCGCGGTGCGCGACGACGAGCTCGCCGCCGCGGCCTGCGGCATCGACACCGACGCGGCGAAGATGCAGGCCTTCGTGGTCGGCGGCGCGCTGTCCGGGCTGGCGGGCGGGCTCTACGCGCACTGGATCGGCTTCATCAGCCCGGAGCAGTTCGGCCTGGTGTTCTCCTTCGAGCTGCTGATGCTCGCCTTCATCGGCGGCGCGCGCCGGATCGCCGGCGCGGCGTGGGGTGCACTGGTGATCGTCGCCATCCCGCCGCTGATCTCCCTGCTGCGCGACCGCCTGCCCGGCGACTGGGCGCGCGCCTCCGGGCTCGAGCTGCTGCTGTTCGGCGCGGTGATCGTCGGCGTCGTGCTGCTGCGCCCGGCCGGGCTCGCGGGGGGCGGGCAGGGCAAGGAGCGCTGAGGGCGATGCGGTACGAGCGCCGCGGGCAGGGAAGAAGAGAGGGCGATCGCACGAACGGGTGGGCGAACTCGAGCCGCGTCCACGGCGCCTTCGTGCGATTGCACCGGGGACCGTGACGAGCTTGCTTCTTGCGGCGTGGGAGACGATAGTAACGCTCTCGTAATTATGGATGCAGCTTGCGCCGGAGCCCGCCATGAGTGCCTGGAGTTGCCCACACGACCTCAACGGAATCTGCCAGCGCGTGCGCGGCGCGCTCTGCTCGCCGGGCATGCGCGGCTGCGAACTCGAAGGCAAGGTGCGCTTCGCCCTCGACGAGCTCAACGCGCCGCGCAAGCCGGTCAAGGCGCGCCCGACCGAGGCGAAGCCCGAGCCCAAGCCGAGCGCGCCCGCCCCGCGCCGCCGCCTGCCGTTCTGATCCACGCCCCGCATTACCCCCGGCCCACCTCGCGGGCCACCCGCGCGCGACCCTTGTTCTCCATGACATCGCCGCGTGCGGTCATCCAACCTTCCTCCGGGAGTTCCCCCGATGAGCCCCTTGCGTCGGCTTGCGTTTGCGCTCGCCTCCTCGCTGTCCCTCGCCTGCGCCCTGCCCGCCGTTGCGGCGGGGGTGAGCGCCGATGAAATCGTCGTCGGCACCGTGTCCGACCTCTCCGGCCCGATCGCCATGCTCGGCGTGCCGGTGCGCGACGGCATGCTGATGCGCTTCGACGAGGCCAACGCCGCCGGCGGCGTGCATGGGCGCAGGATCCGCCTGGCGGTCGAGGACGCAGGCTACGACCCCAAGCGCGCGGTACTCGCCGCGCGCAAGCTCGTGCAGCACGACCAGGCCTTCGCCTTCATCGCCAACATGGGCACGCCGGTGGTGATGGCGAGCATGCCGATCATCGTCGATGCCGGCCGCCTGCACCTGTTCCCCTTCTCGCCCCACCGCGCGACCTACGAGCCGCTGCACCCGCTCAAGTTCCAGAACTTCGCGCCCTACCAGGACTACATGGAGGCCGCCACCCGCCACATGGTGCGCGAGCGCGGCTACCAGCGCAGCTGCCTGCTGTACCAGGATGACGACTACGGCCTGGAGGTCATGAAGGGGGTCGAGAAGGCGCTCGCCGGGCTCGGCACCGAGCTCATCGAACGCACCAGCTACAAGCGCGGCGCCACCGACCTCTCCAGCCAGGTCGCGCGCCTGCGCGCCGCGCGCTGCGACCTCGTGGTGCTCGCCACCGTGGTGCGCGAGACCGTGGCCGCGATGTCCGAGGCGCGCAAGATTGGCTGGGACGTCGACATGCTCGTCACCGCCTCCGGCTATTCCGCGCAGATCCACGAGCTCGGCGGCGCCGCGGTCGAGGGCCTGTACGGCGTGTCGGTGCTGCCGCACCCCTACGCCGAGGGCGCCAACAGCCAGCTCGCCGCCTGGATCGAGCGCTACCGCGCGCGCTTCAACACCGAGCCCAACGTGTGGAGCGTGATGGGCTACACCCTGGCCGACCTCTTCGTGCGCACCGCCGAGGCCACCGGGCGCGAGCTCACCCCCGAGCGCTTCGCGCGCACCCTCGAAGGCATGGCGTTCACGCGCGACTACTTCGGCAGCCCCGCCTACCGCTTCAGCGCCGACGACCACCTCGGCAACCGCAAGGGCCGCCTCGCCCAGATCCGCAACGGCCGCTGGGAGCTGATCACCGACTACCTGGAGTGATGCGCGCGCGTCGAGCGCCGAACCGCCGGGTTCGCAGCTGCCGCAGCTCCTACAGGCGGCTCCGGAACGCGTGGCGGTTTCTGTAGGAGCGCCGGCAGGCGCGAAAACGGCGGCGGAGTGCTGCACGCGCGTCATTCGCCGAACCGCCGGGTTCGCAGCTGCCACAGCGCCTACAGGCGGCTCCGGAACGCGTGGCGGTTTCTGTAGGAGCGCCGGCAGGCGCGAAAACGGCGGCGGAGTGCTGTATGCGCGTCGCTTGCCGAACCGCCGGGTTCGCAGCTGCCGCAGCGCCTACAGGCGGCTCCGGGACGCGCGGCGGTTTCTGTAGGAGCGCCGGCAGGCGCGAATGCGGCGGCGAAGTGCTGCACGTGCGTCATTCGCCGAACCGCCGGGTTCGCAGCTGCCGCAGCGCCTACAGGCGGCCCCGGGACGCGCGGTGGTTTCTGTAGGAGCGCCGGCAGGCGCGAATGCCACCGTATCGAAGCGCCTTCCCGCGCTGCGCACCTTGCCCGCTGGATGGGTTACGCTTCACGCCATCCGCCGACCTTCCCGCACCCCGATGACGCCTCCCCGCACGATCACCGTCGCCTTCACCGGCGCCTCCGGCCTGCCCTATGGCGTGCGCCTGGTCGAATGCCTGCTGCAGGCGGGCTGCCGGGTTTGGCTGCTGTACTCGCAGGTCGCGCAGATCGTCGCCCGCCAGGAGATGGACTGGAACCTGCCCGCGCGTCCGGCCGAGGTCGAGGCCGAGCTCTCCGCCCGCTTCGCCGCCGCCCCCGGGCAGCTGCGCGTGTTCGGCCGCGAGGAGTGGTTCGCGCCGCCGGCCTCGGGCTCCAATCCGCCCGACGCCATGGTCGTGTGCCCGTGCACCGTCGCTACGCTGGCCTCGATCGCCGGCGGGCTCAGCCAGAATCTCATCGAGCGCGCCGCCGACGTCGTCATCAAGGAAGGCCGCAAGCTCGTGCTGGTGCCGCGCGAGACGCCGTACTCCGCGATCCACCTCGAGAACATGCTCAAGCTCGCCCGCCTCGGCGTGTGCATCCTGCCGCCCAACCCGGGCTTCTATCACCACCCGCAGACCGTAAAGGACCTGGTCGACTTCGTCGTCGCCCGCATCCTCGACCAGCTCGGCGTGCCGCACAGCCTGATGGCGCGCTGGGGCGAGGACCGCGAGCGCGCCGGCTGAAGCCTGCCGGCGCGGCTGCGCCTGCCCACCGGAGCGCCCCATGACCCCGCCGCCCGACACCCTCCCGCTGTTTCCGCTCAAGACCGTGCTGTTCCCCGGCGGCGTGCTGCCGCTGCGTGTGTTCGAGCCACGCTACATGGACATGATCACGCGCTGCATGCGCGAGCACACCCCCTTCGGCGTGTGCCTGATCGCCGCCGGCGAGGAGGTCGGCGAGGCCGCGGTGCCGCACCCGGTGGGCACCGAGGCGCTGATCGAGCGCTGGGACATGGAGCAGCCCGGCGTGCTGGAGCTGCTGGTGCGCGGCGGGAGGCGCTTCCGCATCGTCGACCACGAGCTCGAGCGCGACGGCCTGCTGGTGGGCAGCGTGCGCTGGCTGGAGGAGCCGCCCGCCGAGCCGGTGCCCGCCGCGCAGGCCGAGCTCCTGCCGCTGCTGCGCTCGATCGTCGAGGAGCTCGGCGACCGCCTGCCGCCGCCGCACGACTTCGACGATGCCGCCTGGGTGGGCGCGCGCTACATCGAGCTCCTGCCCATCCCCCTGCTCGCCAAGCAGAAGCTGCTCGAGCTCGACGACATCCTCAGCCGGCTGGAGATCCTGCAGCAGTTCCTGCGTGAGCACGGCCTGCTGCCGAAGAAGGCCTGACCCACAGGCCGCCACCGCGCCGGTGCACGTGCGAGCGCGCGGCAAACGTTCGCAGCTGCCGCAGCTCCTACAGGCGGGTCCGGGACGCGCGGTGGTTGCTGTAGGAGCGCCGGCAGGCGCGAAGGCTACGGCGCAGCTCTGCAGGCGCGTCGAGCGCTGGAGCGCCGGGTTCGCAGCTGCCGCAGCTCCTACAGGCGGTTCCGGGACGCGTGGTGGTTTCTGTAGGAGCGCCGGCAGGCGCGAAGGCGGCGGCGCAGTTCTGCAGGCGCGTCGAGCGCTGGAGCGCCGGGTTCGCAGCTGCCGCAGCTCCTACAGGCGGTTCCGGGACGCGTGGTGGTTTCTGTAGGAGCGCCGGCAGGCGCGAATGCGGCGGTGCAGTTCTGCACGCGCGTCGAGCGCTGGAGCGCCGGGTTCGCAGCTGCCGCAGCTCCTACAGGCGGGTCCGGGACGCGCGGTGGTTTCTGTAGGAGCGCCGGCAGGCGCGAATGCGGCGGTGCAGTTCTGCACGCGCGTCGAGCGCCGGAGCGCCGGGTTCGCAGCTGCCGCAGCTCCTACATGGGGTGCGGGCGCGCGGTGGTTTGTGTAGGAGCGCCGGCAGGCGCGAACCCTCGGGCGATCACGCGCACACGCCCGGTGCCCGTGCCGCGGCTAGATCGAACGCGGCGCTGCCATCCCCTCGCCGAACAGGCCGGGCCGGGCGAGTTCGTCGAGGATGCGCCGCACCGGCGTGGGCAGGGCGGCCTCGGCGTGGGCGCCCAGCGGCAGCCAGCACAGCGCGCCGTCGTCGGCCAGGCCGTGGATCGAATGGGCGTGCAGCAGCAGCGGTTGCAGCTCGAGCACGAAGTGGGTGAAGGCGTGAGTGAGCGGGGCGAGCGGCTGGGGTGCGGCGGTGGCGAGGCCGAAGCGCTGCGCGCTCCAGGCCTGCGCGTCGTCCGCCTCGGCGGGCAGCTCCGGAAGCGCCAGCAGGCCGCCCCAGATCCCCGCCGGTGGGCGACGCTCCAGCAGCACCGCGCCCTGGTGCACGATCACCGCGCAGCGCGCGCCGCGCCGCGGCACCGTCTTCTTCGGGCGCGCGGCGGGCAGCTCGGCGACGCGCCCCTCGCGGCGGGCGACGCAGTCGTCGTGGAAGGGACAGCGCGCGCAGGCAGGCCGGGCGCGGGTGCACAGCGTGGCGCCGAGGTCCATCTGCGCCTGGATGTAGCGGCCGATGCCGTGCTCCGGCAGCAGCGACTCGGCGAGCGCCCACAGCCGCGTCTCCACCGCCTTCTCGCCGGGAAAGCCCGCGACGCCGAACACCCGGCACAGCACGCGCTTGACGTTGCCGTCGAGGATCGCCACGCGCTCGCCCCAGGCGAAGGCGGCGATCGCCGCGGCGGTGGAACGGCCGATGCCGGGCAGCCCGGCGATCGCCGCCGCGCTGCGCGGAAAGGCGCCGCCGTGCTCGTCCCGGATCACCCGCGCCGCGCGGTGCAGGTTGCGCGCGCGGGCGTAGTAGCCCAGGCCGCTCCACAGCGCCATCACGTCCTCGACCGGCGCCGCCGCGAGCGCGGCGACGTCGGGGAAGCGCGCGAGGAAGCGCTCGTAATAGGGGATCACGGTCTCGACCCGGGTCTGCTGCAGCATGATCTCGGACAGCCAGATGCGGTAGGGATCGTGGCCGCCCTGCCAGGGCAGGTCGTGGCGGCCGTGCTCGCGCTGCCATGCGATCAGCCGGGTGGAAAAGTCGCTCATGTCCGCATTGGTCCCTTGCCTTGCCTGCGCGCTCGACGCTGCCCGCGCGCGCGGCGATAATCCCTTCTTTATTCCCATTCGAGCAGCGCGGCCCACCGCGCCCGTCCGTCCATGACCCAACAGCAAGCTTCCGGCGAGGACTTCCAGCGCCGCTTCCGCAACGCGCTCGGCATGTTCGCCACCGGCATCACCGTGGTGACCACGCGCACGCCCGCCGGCGAGCCGATCGGCCTCACCGTCAATTCCTTCAACTCGGTGTCGCTCGACCCGCCGCTGATCGTGTGGAGTCTGGCCAACGAGTTGCCCAGCCGCGCCCTCTTCGAGGGCTGCGAATACTATGCGATCAACGTGCTCGCCGAGGATCAGGCCGACATGTCGCAGCGCTTCGCCAGCCGGCTCGGCGAGAAGTTCACCGGCCTGGAGTTCGACTCGGGGATCGGCGACGTGCCGCTGCTCGCAGGCTGCTGCGCGCGCTTCCAGTGCCGCAATACGGTGCGCCATGCCGGCGGCGACCACGTGGTGTTCATCAGCGAGGTGGTCGACTTCGACCGTGCCGAGGAACGTTCGCCGCTGCTGTACTTCGGCGGCGCCTACCGCCAGCTGCGCGCCTGAAGGCTGCGCTGCGGGCGGTGGCGCCCGCGGGCAGGTGCGGCGCCGGCCCCGCGCCGGCCAGCTT
>NZ_AMXF01000234.1 GCF_000310225.1 Thauera phenylacetica B4P | reverse complement strand
GTCGACCCGCCGCGTGCCGAGGAGCCGCCGCCGGCGCGGGTGGAGCGTGCGCAGCGGCCCGAGCCGGTCGTCGGCGAGGTCCGCGATGCCGCCGGCGCCACCCCCACCGGCGTGCGCTTCAACCAGCTGCGCGGGCAGCTGCGTTTTCCGGTGCGCGGAGAACTCGTCGGCCGCTTCGGTGCTCCAAGGGCGGAGGGCGGAACCACCTGGAAGGGCGTGTTCATCCGTGCGGGCAACGGCGCCGAGGTGCGCGCGGTGGCGGGCGGGGAAGTGGTCTTTTCGGACTGGTTGCGCGGCTACGGCAACCTCATCATCGTCGACCACGGCAGCGACTACCTGAGCATCTACGGCAACAACGACGCCCTGCTCAGGGAGGAGGGCGATCGCGTCGGCGGTGGCGAGCCGATCGCCAGCGTGGGCAGCGGCGGAGTGGGTAACGATTCGGGTTTATACTTCGAGATCCGTCATCAGGGGCAGGCGCTCAATCCGATGCAATGGATGCGGCTCGACTAGACGGGACGGCCGACCGGGGCGGTCGGCGCACTACTGGAGTTCTCATGCGCAGCAGCAAGCTGAAACAGTTCGGCCTCGTCATGACCGGCATGGTGGCCGGGATCATGATCAGCCTCAATTTCTCCGCCAACGCCGACCGCAGCGCGCCCCTGCCGCTGCCGGTCGACGAGTTGCGCGCCTATGCCGACGTGTTCAACGCCATCAAGCAGGGCTACGTCGAGCCGGTCGAAGACAAGAAGCTGATCACCGACTCGATCGGCGGCATGCTCTCCGGGCTGGATCCGCACTCCGCCTACCTCGACGCGGAGGCCTTCAAGGACCTCCAGGTCGGCACCCAGGGCGAGTTCGGCGGGCTCGGCATCGAGGTCGGCATGGAAGACGGCTTCGTCAAGGTGATCTCGCCGATCGAGGACACCCCGGCCTTCCGCGCCGGCGTGCTGGCGGGCGACCTGATCGTCAAGCTCGACGACACCCCGGTCAAGGGCATGAGCCTCAACGACGCGGTCAAGCGCATGCGCGGCAAGCCGCGCACCGACATCGTGCTGACCATCATGCGCAAGGGCCAGTCGCAGCCGATCGTGATCAAGCTGACGCGCGAAGTCATCAAGGTGCAGAGCGTCAAGTCCAAGGTGGTCGAGCCCGGCTATGCCTACCTGCGCATCGCCCAGTTCCAGGAGAACACCGCCGCGTCGGTGGTCGAACACCTGGCCAAGCTCGCCGCCCAGGGCCCGGTCCAGGGCCTGGTGCTCGACCTGCGCAACGACCCCGGTGGCCTGCTGCACGGCGCGGTGGGCGTGTCGGCGGCCTTCCTGCCGGAAGAGACCCTCGTGGTGAGCACCGACGGTCGCACCGAGGACGCCAAGCGCGAGTACCGCGCCATCCAGGCCGACTACCTGCGCGGCACCCGCGACGACTTCCTGCGCCGCCTGCCGGCGTATGCGCGCGACGTGCCGATGGTGGTGCTGGTCAATGCGGGCTCGGCCTCGGCCTCCGAGATCGTCGCCGGCGCGCTGCAGGATCACAAGCGCGCCAAGGTGATCGGCACGCAGACCTTCGGCAAGGGCTCGGTGCAGACCATCCTGCCGCTCAACAACAACACCGCGATCAAGCTCACCACGGCGCGCTACTACACGCCGAGCGGGCGCTCGATCCAGGCCAAGGGCATCGAGCCCGACATCGTCGTCGAGGAGAGCGCCAACGGTTCCAGTCGCCGCGTGCGCGAGGCCGACCTGCTGGGTCACCTCGAGAACGACAAGGGCGCCGAGGAAGCTGCAAAGGCTGCCAAGGCTGCCGCCAAGGCGGATGGCACCCCGGTGGAGGACGAGGCGGCCGAGCCGGTGCGCTTCGAACTCGCCGGCGAGAACGACCATCAGCTCAAGCAGGCGATCCGCCTGCTCAAGGGCGAGGACATCGCCCAGGCTGCAGCGGCCGAGGCGGCCGGGGAGAAGGCCGCCGCGGTCGAGGCCGCGCAGCCCGCGGCGGCGAAAGAGTAAGCCGGGAGTCCGGCCGGGGGGACAATCATGCGCAGGGAAACTGCCTACAAGCTGGCGGGCCGGCATCACGACCGGCCCGTGCCGGGCGCCGACATCCACAAGCATCGCGAGATCCGCTTCAAGCCGCTGCCGCCCGGGCAGGTGGAGCGCGCCTGGAAGGCGCTGCAACTGCTCAAGGGCCTGCAGCTCGATCGCACCGACGACCCGCTGGGCATCGTGGTGCGCTACTCGGTGCTCGACTATTCGCTCGAGGCGCTCGAGGACGCGCTGCGCGAGGCCGGCTTCGCGCTGGAGAATTCGCTCTACATCAAGCTGGTGCGGGCGCTGGTGTATTTCAGCGAGGAGACCCAGCGCCACAACCTGCTGTCGCCCGAGCGCCTGATCAAGCAGTCCAACGAGGTCTACATCCAGGCCTGGGACCACCACGTGCACGGCGACCACGACGACACCCCGCTCGACCTGCGCGAATACAAGTAGGCGGGCCATGAACGACGACCAGCTGCTGCGCTACAGCCGCCACATCCTGCTGCCCGAGATCGACGTGGAGGGCCAGCAGGCGCTGCTCGACGCGCGCGCGCTGATCGTCGGCGCGGGCGGGCTGGGTTCGCCCGCGGCGATGTATCTCGCCGCCGCCGGGGTCGGCACCCTCGCGCTCGCCGACCACGACACGGTCGATCTCACCAACCTGCAGCGCCAGATCATGCATTCGGCCGACATGGTCGGCCTGCCCAAGGTCGCCTCGGCGCGCGCCACGCTGCACCGCCTCAACCCGCAGACCCGGCTGGAGCCGATCCAGGCGCGGCTCGAGGGCGAGGCGCTCGAGGCCGAGGTGGCGCGCGCCGATGTCGTGCTCGACTGCACCGACAACTTCGCCACCCGCCACGCCATCAACCGCGCCTGCGTGAAGCACCGCAAGCCGCTGGTGTCCGGGGCGGCGATCCGCTTCGACGGCCAGGTCTCGGTGTTCGACCTGCGCAAGCCCGACAGCGGCTGCTACCACTGCCTGTTCCCGGAAGGCGAGGACCTCGAGGAGGTGCGCTGCGCGGTGATGGGCGTGTTCGCCCCCATCGTCGGCATCGTCGGCACCCTCCAGGCGGCCGAGGCGCTCAAGGTGATCATCGGCTGCGGGCGCACGCTCGACGGCCGCCTGCTGCTGCTCGACGGGCTGTCGATGGAGTGGCGCAGCGTCACGCTCGGGCGGGACCCCGGCTGCGCGGTGTGCGCCGGGCGTTGATCGCCTGATGCGGGCGGGTCGCGCGACCCGCCGCCGGGCGGGGTTCAGCCCTTCGACAGCGGCCGCGCGATCAGGCGCAGGTCCGCTCCGATGCGGCGCAGGTCGCGGATGTCCAGCCTCGTGGCGCCCTCCAGGCGGGTCAGCGCGGGCAGGTTGAACAGCCCCTGCGCGGCGTCGCCGACCAGCATCGGCGCGAGGTAGATCAGCAGCTCGTCCACGCAGCCCTCGCGCATCAGCGAGCCGTTGAGCTTGAAGCCGGCCTCGACATGCACCTCGTTGAGGCCGCGCTCGCCCAGCACGCGCAGCAGCGCGCCGAGTTCCACCTTGCCGGCGGCGTTGGGCACGCAGACGAGCTCGTGGCCGGCCGCGCGCAGCGCGTCGATGCGCGCCTCGTCGGTGCTCGCGGTGGCGATCAGGATGGGTTCGCCCCGCAGGATGCGGGCCTGCGCCGAGACCTCCAGGCGCGCGTCGACGAGGATGCGCAGCGGCTGGCGTGCGCACGGCACGTCGCGCACGTTCAGCTGCGGATCGTCCTCGCGCACGGTGCCGATGCCGGTCAGGACCGCGCATGCGCGCGCGCGCCAGCGGTGGCCGTCGCGGCGTGCCGCCGGGCCGGTGATCCACTGGCTGACGCCGTTGTCGAGCGCGCTCTTGCCGTCGAGCGTGCCGGCGACCTTGAGCCGCACCCAGGGGCGACCGCGCGTCATGCGCGATACGAAGCCGATGTTGAGCTCGTGCGCCGCGTCGGCGAGCAGGCCGTGCGCGGTGGCGATGCCGGAGGCGCGCAGGCGGGCGAGCCCGCGTCCGGCGACGAGCGGGTTGGGGTCTTCCATGGCGGCGACCACGCGTGCCACGCCGGCCTCGATCAGCGCGTCGGCGCAGGGCGGGGTGCGGCCGAAGTGCGAGCACGGCTCCAGGGTGACGTAGGCGGTGGCGCCGCGCGCGGCCGCGCCGGCCTGGCGCAGCGCGTGGACTTCGGCGTGCGCCTCGCCGGCACGCGCGTGCCAGCCCTCGCCTACGGTGACGCCGTCGCGCACGATCACGCAGCCCACGCGCGGGTTGGGCGAGGTGGTGTCGAGGCCGCGGGCGGCGAGCTGCAGCGCGCGCGCCATGGCGGCGTGGTCAGCCGCCGAAAAGGTCATGCTCGGGATCCGCTCCGCCCTTGTCGGCCTTGCCGCGCCGCGGGCGCGTCTGCACCTCGCGGATCACCTCGGCGAACTCGTCGACGTCGGCGAAGTTGCGATACACCGACGCGAAGCGGATGTAGGCGACCTTGTCGAGCTTCTTGAGCTCCTTCATCACCAGCTCGCCGATCTTCTCGCTCGGCACCTCCTGCTCGCCCATGGAGAGCAGGCGCGCCTCGATGCGGTCGACCGCGGCGTCGATGGCCTCGATGGTCACCGGACGCTTGCGCAGCGCCAGCTTCATGCTGCCGGCGAGCTTGGCATGGTCGAACTCGGTACGGTTGCCGTTGCGCTTGACGATGTGCGGCATCTTGAGGTCGATGCGCTCGTAGGTGGTGAAGCGCTTGTCACACTTCACGCAGCGACGCCGACGCCGGACGACGTCGCCGTCCTCGTTCTCGCGCGTGTCGGTGACCTGGGTGTTGGGGTCACCGCAGAAGGGGCATTTCATGGCCGGGAGGCAATCGCGGGCGGGGCGGGCACCGTGTCGGCGCGCGCCCCGCCGGGCGGCTTACTTGCCGTAGACCGGGAAGCGGGCGCACAGCTCGGCCACCTGGGCGCGCACGCGCTCGATGACCGCCGCATCTTCCGGCGCGTCGAGCACATCGGCGATCAGGTGGGCGATCTTCTCGGCCTCGATCTCGGTGAAGCCGCGCGTGGTCATCGCCGGCGAGCCGAGGCGGATGCCCGAGGTGGTGAAGGGCTTCTCGGGGTCGTTCGGGATCGAGTTCTTGTTCACGGTGATGTGGGCGCTGCCCAGAACCGCCTCGGCGGCCTTGCCGGTGATCTTCTTGTTGCGCAGGTCGACCAGGAAGACGTGGCTCTCGGTACGGCCGGACACGATGCGCAGGCCACGCTCCTCGGACAGCACGCGCGCCATCACGCGGGCGTTGGCGATCACCTGCTCCTGGTAGTTGCGGAACTCGGGCGAGGCGGCTTCCTTGAAGGCCACCGCCTTGGCGGCGATGACGTGCATCAGCGGGCCGCCCTGCAGGCCGGGGAAGATCGCGGAGTTGAGCGCCTTCTCGTGCTCGGCCTTCATCAGGATGATGCCGCCGCGCGGGCCGCGCAGGGTCTTGTGGGTGGTCGAGGTGACGACGTCGGCGTGCGGCACCGGGTTGGGGTAGAAGCCCGCGGCGATGAGGCCGGCGTAGTGCGCCATGTCGACCCAGAAGATCGCGCCGACTTCCTTGGCAACCTTGGCGAAGCGCTCGAAGTCGATACGCAGCGAATAGGCGGAGGCGCCGGCGATGATGATCTTCGGCTTGTGTTCGTGCGCCAGACGCTCCATCGCGTCGTAGTCGATCTCTTCCTTGGCGTCGAGGCCGTAGGCGACCACGTTGAACCACTTGCCCGACATGTTCAGCGGCATGCCGTGGGTGAGGTGGCCGCCTTCGGCCAGGCTCATGCCCATGATGGTGTCGCCCGGCTTGGCGAAGGCCATCAGCACGGCCTGGTTGGCCTGCGAGCCCGAGTTGGCCTGCACGTTGGCGGCCTCGGCGCCGAACAGCGCCTTGAGGCGGTCGATGGCGAGCTGCTCGGCGACGTCGACGTGCTCGCAGCCACCGTAGTAGCGCTTGCCCGGGTAGCCCTCGGCGTACTTGTTGGTGAGCTGGGAGCCCTGGGCTTCCATCACCGCGTGGGAGACGTAGTTTTCGGAGGCGATCAGTTCGATGTGGTCTTCCTGGCGCTTGTTTTCGGCCTGGATGGCGGACCACAGCTCGGGGTCGACTTTGGCGAGGGTGTCTTGCGAAGAGAACATGGCGTCTGCTTACCGGATGAAGTTGGGCGGAATCGAGGCGATTCGGACGAAGCGATTCGGACGCGCGATTCTAACATGCCGCGGTGCACGAAAAAGCGGCGGGCGCCCATCGGACGCCCGCCGCCGGCGGGGGAGGACGCGGCGCGCCTACCAGCCGCGCTGTTGCGTGCCGAAGCCCTCGTTGCCACCGGCCGGTGCGGCTTCTCCGGCGGGGGCCGCGCTGTCGCTCTCGGCGGGTGCCGCGCTGCCCTCGGCGGGGGCGTTGCTGCCCG